>JAFHKN010000002.1:3373124-3711248 GCA_016937575.1 Roseomonas aeriglobus
ACGGCGCGTTCTTCGTCGATAACGATCGCTTCGTGACCGACGCCAACGGCGGCAAGCTGCAGGTCTATCCGGTCGACGGTTCGGGCACGGTCGTCGCGACCGGCCTTGATTCGATGGTCAGCCTGCGCCTGCCTGCGACCAGCGGCGTGCCATCGGCCACGACCTCGGTCGAACTGTCGATCAACCTGTCCGCCAACGCCTCGATCCCGAAAGACAGCACGCTGTTCGCGGCGGGCACGGGCAAGACCTATGCCTTCGACCGCTTCAACCCGTCGACCTACAATAATTCGTCGCAGACGACGATCTACGACGCACTGGGCAACGCCCAGACGATGACGAACTATTACGTGCGCGAAACGGCGTCGTCCGGTCCCGGCACGACCAGCACCTGGAAGGTCTATACCTTCGTCGGCAGCGATCAATTGTCGTCGGGCGGGGTCAAGGGGCCGATGCTGATGACCTATGACGACAAGGGAAAGCTGAACAGCGTCGCCAACGCCAATGGCGTCGTCGGCACGCCCTCCAGCCAGGTGAAGTTCGACGGCTTCACGCCCTCGAGCTCGACCACGGCGCAGGATGTGACGATCGACTTCGGCGCGGCCACGACGCAGCTGAGCTCGCCCTTCGTCAAGAATTCGGAAATCCAGGACGGTCGCGCGATCGGTCAGATCGAAAGCGTGACCATCAGCGAATACGGCCTGGTCAGCGCCAGCTTCTCGAACGGCGACACCCAGCCGCTCGGCAAGGTCGCGCTCGCCAATTTCTCGAACCCGTCGGGTCTGCGCCAGCTGGGCAAGAGCTATTGGTCGGCGACCGGCGTGTCGGGTGAGGCGCGTCTGGGCGAGGCCGGCGCGAACGGCTTCGGCAACCTCAGCACCGGCGCCGTCGAACGCTCGAACGTCGACATTACCGAGGAACTGGTCAGCCTGATCGCCGCACAGCGCAACTTCCAGGCGAATGCGAAGAGCCTCGAGACCTCGAGCCAGATCTCGCAGACCATCTTCAACATGCGCAGCTGATCCTGCCGGATAGCAAGGGGACGTAACCGATGGACCGGATGGTCTACACCGCCCTCACCGGGCTCAAGGGACAGATGTCCGCGCAGGCGTCGATCGCGAACAACATCGCGAACGCGTCGACGACCGGGTACAAGTCCGATCGCCTGGCTTTCCAGCAGCTGATGCTGAAGGGCGGTGCAGGGCTCGAATCGCGGGCGCCGGTGTCGGAGGAGGTGCTGGACGCCGATCGCCGGGCGGGCACCATCCAGTCCACCGGACGCAACCTCGACATCGCCATTCCGGGCCTGTCGTGGATGGTCGTCCAGTCCCCCGACGGCACCGACGCCTATACCCGCCGCGGCGACCTGCAGATCACCGAATCGGGTGTGCTCCAGACCGGCGACGGACATCCCGTGATGGGGTCGGGGGGCCCCATCACCCTTCCCCCCGCGCAGGACGTGCGGATCGCGGAGGACGGCACGGTGTCGATCCTGCCGATCGGGGCCGAACCGGGCGCGCCCATGCAGGCGGTCGACCGGATCCGCTTCGGCAATCCCGAAGGTACCCAGACCGTGAAGGGTCTGGACAATCTGCTGCGGGTGAAGGGCGGCGGCGTGTTGCCCGACGATCTCGACGCCAAGGTCCAGGTCGGTGCGCTCGAAGGGTCGAACGTCAACCTGACCCAGGCGCTGATCGACATGATCGAGAACCAGCGCAGCTACGAAGTGCAGGCCAATCTGCTGAAGGAAGCCAAGTCGATGGACGAAAGCTCCGCCTCGCTGATGCGCATTCCCGGCTGATCCGGCCGACCGAATTTGAAGGACTGATACGATGGGTTCTGCCGCTCTCCACATCGCCCGTACCGGCATCGACGCGCAGGATACGCGCATGCGGGTCATCTCGAACAACCTGGCCAACGTGAACACGACCGGGTTCAAGAAGGACCGCGCCGCGTTCGAGACGCTCGCCTATCAGGTCGTCACTGCGCCTGGATCCGCCAGCACGCAGGAAACGAAATACGCGACCGGCCTCAATCTCGGCACCGGCGTCCGCGTCCAGGGCACCTCGCGGATCAACACGCAAGGCTCGCTCCAGACGACCGGCCACAGCCTCGACATGGCGCTGGACGGGGACGGCTATTTCCAGGTCCAGCTGCCCGGTGGCCAGCTCGGCTACACCCGCGCCGGTAACTTCAGCCGCTCGGCCGAAGGCATGATGGTCACGTCCGAGGGATACCAGGTGATGCCGGGCATCACGATCCCCGAGGGAACGACCGCGATCTCGATCGGTGAAGACGGTACCGTTTCCGCGACGATCCAGGGCCAGACCGAATCGACGCAGGTCGGCCAGATCCAGGTCGCGAGCTTCGCCAACGCCGCCGGCCTGACCTCGATCGGCGACAATTACCTGATCGAAACGGGCGCGTCGGGCGCCGCCAACCTCGGCATCGCCGGGCAGGACGGCCGCGGCAAGATTCGCCAGGGCATGCTCGAGGGGTCGAACGTCAACGTCGTCGAGGAACTGGTCGACATGATCGAAACGCAGCGTGCGTACGAGGTCAATTCGAAGATGATCTCCGCGACCGACGAAATGCTCAAATACGTCAACCAGAATATCTGAGGCCGATAGACCGTCATGCGTATCCTCTCCGCTCTCGTCCTCACCGCGATCGTCGCGACGCCGGCACACGCCGGCATCTTCGGCAAGAAGAAGCCCATCGTGCCGCCCCCCGAATATCGCACGGTCTATGCGCCGCCGCCCCCGGCCACGCCGCCGGCAAACGGGGCGATCTTCCAGGTCTCGTCCGGGTACGGTGGGCTGTACGAAGGCGCGCGCGCCCGCGCCGTCGGTGATCCGCTGACGATCATCCTGACCGAGCGGACCCAGGCGTCGAAGTCGGCCGGCAGCAAGCTCGATTCGGGGGGCGGCTTCGGCATCACCCCGCCGTCGACGGGTGTCCTGTCGGCGATCAAGCCGACCGATATCGCGACCAGCGGCAACCGCAACTTCAACGGCACCGGCACCGCCGACCAGTCGAACGCGCTGTCGGGCGAGATCAGCGTGACCGTCGCCGAAGTGCTGCCCAACGGCACGATGATCGTCCAGGGCCAGAAGACGCTGACGCTGAACCGTGGCGACGAGTTCATCCAGATCCGCGGCGTGGTCCGCCCGGCCGACATCGACGCGAACAATCGCGTGCTGTCGACCCGCGTGGCCGACGCGAAGATCGCCTATACCGGCCGCGGCGACGTCCAGCGTGCCAGCCGCCAGGGCTGGCTCAACCGCTTCTTCCAGACCATCAGCCCGTTCTGAGGATCGCTTCCATGCTTCGTCTTCTCCTCGCCGCGCTGTTCGGTATCCTGATCGCCGGGCCGGCCCATGCCGATCGCATCAAGGACCTCGGCACGTTCCAGGGCATCCGAACCAACCAGCTGACCGGCTACGGCGTCGTCGTCGGCCTGCCGGGCACGGGTGACGACAACCTCGAATATACCGTTCAGTCGATGAAGGGCGTGACGTCGCGGTTCGGCCTGCAGCTGCCGCCGGGCGTCAATCCGGGGCTGAAGAATTCGGCGGTCGTCATGATCACTGCCGAGCTGCCGGCGTTCGCCAAGCCGGGCCAGAAGCTCGACATCACCGTGTCGGCGATGGGTAAGGCCAAGTCCCTGCGCGGCGGCACGCTGATCCTGTCGCCCCTCTTCGGTGCGGACGGTGCGATCTACGCGATGGCGCAGGGCAATCTGGCGGTCGGCGGCCTGGGCGCGGAAGGCGCCGATGGGTCGAAGGTCGTTGTCAACGTCCCCTCGTCGGGCCGCATTCCCGAAGGCGCGACGGTCGAACGCGCGGTCGACACCGGCTTCGCCAATTCGCCCACGCTCACGTTCAACCTGACCCAGGCCGATTTCACCACCGCCCAGAACGTCGCCGGTGCGATCAACGCCCGTTTTGGCGCCGGGACTGCCCGTGCGATCGACGGGGTGTCGATCGCCGTCGCCGCCCCCGCCGGCGCCGACGTTCGTGCGCAGTTGATGAGTGGGATCGAGAACCTGAGTGTCGTGTCTGCGGAGGCGCCGGCAAAAGTAATTGTAAATGCCCGCACCGGTACGGTCGTTATCAATAGCGCGGTCCGGGTCAGTCCCGCCGCGGTAACACATGGTAAACTAACTGTTCGTATTGATGAGAACCAGCGCGTGAGCCAGCCCGCGCCCTTTTCGAAGGGCCAGACGGCGCTGGAGCAGAAGAGCGGTGTGTCAGTCGAGGAAGAAAAGCGCCCGATGTTCCTGTTCGAGCCCGGACCCAAGCTGGCCGATGTGGTCAACGCGGTGAACGCCATCGGGGCGTCGCCGGCGGACCTGGTCGCCATCCTGGAAGCGCTGAAACAGGCCGGCGCGCTGAAGGCGGAGCTGATCGTCCTGTGACGCAGATCCCCGCCTCGACCCCAGGCATCCTGGGCGGCATCACCGGTATCACCAGTACGGCCGGCGGCGCGTCGAACGACACGTCACGCCTGAAATCGGACGAGAATCTCGCCGCGGCCGGCCAGCGCTTCGAGGCGATCTTCACCGGCATGATGCTGAAGTCGATGCGGTCGGCGAAACTGTCGGACGGCCTGTTCGACAACAAGGCGTCGGAACAGTTCCGCGACATGTTCGACGGCAAGCTGACCGAAAGCATGGCGCAGCATTCGCCGATGGGCATCGCCAAGGCGATGACCGAATTTCTCGCGAAGTCGAAAGCGGCCGAAGCGGCCGGTGATGGGGGCGGCGCGACATGACCGACCTGCTGAGCATCGCCGTCACCGGCGTCCGCGCCTATCAGACCGCGCTGTCGACGACATCGGAAAACATCGCTAACGCCGCGACGCCGGGCTATTCACGCCGCGCCCCGGTGATCGAGGAATTTCGCACCAGCGGCGTTGCGGGTCTCGGCCAGACGACGCTGCTTTCGGGTGGCGGCGTTCGCATTGCCGGCGTCTCGCGCGCGGCTGACGATTTCCGATCGGCCCAGGCGCGCACGACCGGGTCCGACGTCGCCCGGTCCCAGGCCTCGGTCGGCTGGATCGACCGGATCGAAGGCGCACTGGCGGGCAATCAGCTGTCCGACCGCTTCACGACCTTTTTCGCATCGGCCAAGAACGTGGCCGCCGACCCTTCCGCGACCGCGCCGCGGACCGTGTTCCTGGAAGACGCCCGGTCGCTCGCCGCCGGCTTCGCCAGTACCGGCCGGGCACTCGCCGGTGCGGCCGACGAGCTCGCCGGCCAGGGCCGCGATATGGCGGCGCAACTCACCGACCTCAGCAATTCGATGGCGCGCATCAACCAGGGGCTGACCCGGGCCGCCGACGGATCGTCGGCGCGCGTCCAGCTGCTCGACGAGCGCGACC
This sequence comes from Roseomonas aeriglobus, assembly GCA_016937575.1. NCBI lineage: Bacteria > Pseudomonadati > Pseudomonadota > Alphaproteobacteria > Acetobacterales > Roseomonadaceae > Muricoccus > Muricoccus aeriglobus. Next base: position 3,378,507 of record JAFHKN010000002.1, read on the forward strand.
GGACGCTGGAGGCGATGAGCGCGCTGGTCGACATCGACGCGAAGTTCGACGCCTTCGGTCGTGCGACGGTGCGCGCCGGCGGAACTGCCGGCCCGGTGCTGGCGGACGTCGAGAGGGGTGCGATCGTCAGCTTCGTCACGAACGACGCCGGTGAAGCCGCGATCGCGGTCACCAGTTCCAGCCAGTCCTACAAGGTGCCCGCGACCGGCGGCGCGATGGCGGGGCTGGTCGACGGCGCGCTGAACATCGCGGCTGCGCGTGAACGGCTGAATGCGATGGCGACCGACTTCGTCGCGGGCATGAAGGCTTGGCAGGAAGGCGGCAAGACGCTGACCGGCACCGCCGGCACGCAGATCTTCCAGGTCATGCCGGTCGGCGCGGCGCCAACCGAAATTTCGGTCGTGGTGAACGACCCCGCGGGCGTCGCTGCCGCATATGGCACCGAGGGTGCGCGCGGCAACGGCAACATCACCCGCCTGACCGAGCTTCGTTCGACCGCCGGCTGGGAAGCCAAGTTCGACGACATGACCACCGAAAACGCCGCGCTGCTGAAGACCCGGCGGGCGGTCGTCGAGGCACAGAGCGCGATCCATAGCTCCGCCGTCGGTGCGCGCGACGAAATGACCGGCGTCGACCTCGACGAAGAAGCCGTCAACCTCATCCGTTTCCAGCAGGCCTATCAGGCGTCGAGCCGCGTCATCCAGGTGGCGCGCGAAGTCCTGCAGACGATGTTCGACATCCTTTAAGGGCCCAGCCGATGCGCGTCGCGACCTCCCTCCAATATGATCGGCTCCGCGACCGCATGAGTGCGCTGAGCACCAAGGCCGATTCGCTCAACAATCAGCTGGCGACGACGAAGCGCATCTCGACGCCGTCGGACGACGCCGCCGGCTATCGCGCGTTGACCGCGTTGAAGCGCGCGGGGGCGAATTCGGATGCCGAACTGAAGAACGTCGATCTCGCGACCTCGCTGCTCGATTCGTCCTCGACCGCCCTCGCCAGCGTCGAATCGCAGCTCAGTCGCGTCCAGGCGATCGCGATTTCCGCGGGCAGCGCGACGCTGAGTGTGGAGCAACGCAAGGCGCTGTCGGCCGAAGTCGATGTCATCCTCGACGATCTCGTGCGCGTCGCGAACACCACCGACGCGCGTGGCACGCCCCTGTTTTCCGGCGACAGCGTCGCGACGCCCTATGTCATCACGCCGGCCGGCGCGAGCGCGGCGACAGGAACGGTGAGCTTCACCGGCAGCGGCGAGGCCGGCCAGATCCCGATCGGCGACGGCCGCACGATCGCCGCGACCAGCAGCGGCGCCAATATCTTCGGCAACATCCCGCTGAAGGCCGGTGGCACGGGCGACATGTTCTCGATCGTCAAGGCGCTGTCGGACAAGTTGAAATCGGGCGCGCCGGTGACCGACGACAGCGTCGACATTCAGGCGGCGATGACGTCCGTCGTCAATGCGCAGACCTCGATCGGTGCCCGCGGCGCGCGACTGGAGCTCGAAAAGGCTCGGCTGGAAGATCTGGCGCTGACCCGGGAGGCCGATCGGTCGTCGATCGAGGATGCCGATATTCCGGCGACCATCACCGAACTGAAGAAGGTCATGACCGTGCTCGACGCGACGCAGGCGAGCTTCGGCAAGCTGACGTCGCTCAGCCTGTTCAACTATCTGCGCTGATCGCGACCGAACCGGGCGACTGGACGGTCCTCTCGCTCATTAAGTACAACTTCGGTCAGGTCGTTAACCAAATCCCCACCTCCCCTTGCGACAAGGGATGCGAGAATCGCCGGCAGGTCCCTCGCGATAGCCGGACGTCCAAGGGGAAGTCGTAAGTCATGTTTGTCGCCATCGGCCTCGTGGTCCTGCTCGCCATGGTGTTCGGCGGTTTCGCCATCACCGGCGGTGCCCTCGGCCCCGTTCTGCATGCCGTGCCGCACGAAATGCTCATTATCGGCGGTGCTGCGATGGGCGCGCTCATCATCGGCAATTCCGGCAAGGAACTGAAGGCGGTCGGCGGTGCGCTCGGCAAGGTCTTCAAGGGGCCGAAGTACAAGAAGCAGGACTATCTCGACACGATCTTCCTCGTCAGCAAGCTGATGAAGATGCTGCGCGTGGACGGGCCGATCGCGCTGGAACCGCATGTCGAGGATCCAAAGTCGTCCTCCGTCTTTTCCGAATATCCCCGGCTGCTGGCCGACCATACGCTGGTCAACCTGATCGCCGACACGCTGCGCCTGGTCGTGGTGTCGTCGGGCACGCTCGACGTCCATGCGGTCGAGGAGGTGATGGACAATGCGATCAAGACACACCACCACGAGATCCAGGGGCCGCAAGGTACGCTGACGTCGCTGGGCGACGCGCTTCCCGCCCTCGGCATCGTCGCGGCGGTGCTCGGCGTGGTGAAGACGATGGGCTCGATCGACAAGCCGCCGTCGATCCTGGGCGGCATGATCGGTTCGGCACTCGTCGGCACCTTCCTCGGCGTGTTGCTCGCGTACGGGATCGTCGGCCCGCTCGCCAACCGGTTGCAGCAGGTGATCGACGCCGATTCGGCAATCTACCACGTCGTGAAGCAGATCATCATCGCCTCGCTCCACGGCCACCCGCAGCCGCTGGTGATCGAGGCCGCACGATCGGGCATCGCGCACGCCAACCAGCCCGGCTTCGGCGAAGTCTTCGACGGCCTGCGCGGGCGTTAAGCAATGGCTGCCGCCCGCGCTCCTCACGGCAACAACCAGCCGCCCAAGATCGTCATCGTCAAGAAGATCATCGCCGATGGCCATGGCGGCCATCATGGCGGTGCGTGGAAAGTCGCCTATGCCGACTTCGTGACGGCAATGATGGCGTTCTTCCTGCTGCTCTGGATTCTGGGCGCGACGACCGAAAAGCAGCGCAAGTCGATTGCCGACTATTTCACGCCGACGATCGTCGACATCAAGATGCAGAAATCGGCGGGCTCGAACGGCCTGTTCGGCGGGTCGTCGATCACCGACAAGGATAATTATCCGCACAAGGCCCAGCAGACGGGAACGCGGTCGCTGACGATCCCGGCCGATTCGTCGGGCGGGACGCGCGAAGGCACCGGCGACAAGGGCTCGCTGCGCAATCCCACGCAGACCAGCGAAGACAAAGCCAATTTCGAGAAGATGAAGCGCCAGGTCGAACAACAGATCGCGGCCAGCCCCAAGCTCGCGAAGCTCGGCCGGCACGTCCGCTTCTCGATGACTCGCGACGGGCTGCGGATCGATCTGGTCGACGATGCCGATTATTCGATGTTCGCGACCGGTACGACCGCCTTGGTGCCCGAAGCCTCGACTCTGATCGGCCTGGTCGCCGATGCCATCAAGGCGACGCCCAATCCGATCATGATCCGCGGCCATACCGATGCCCTGCAATTCGGCAGCCGCCGGGGCATGAACAACTGGACGCTGTCGTCCGGCCGCGCGGAGGCCACCCGCCGTCGCCTGGCGATGGGCGGGGTGCCCGAGGGACGGTTCGAGCGGATCGAAGGCGTCGCCGACCGCGAGCCGATGATCGCCGACAACGTCACCGACCCGCGCAACCGCCGCGTTGCGATCACCCTGCTCTACCGCCGCGGCAAGTTCGGCGAATAAGCTCTAGCGACGAATGAGAAAGGTCAGCCGCGCCGCCGCGATCGGTTCGGCGCGGTCGTCCTGCCATGCGATCGCGTCGACATTGGCGACGCGCGACCCCAGGCGGCGGACGACGCCTGCGGCATAGGTCATTTTCTCGCGCCCGCCCCGCATGTAGTCGACCGTCAGCGTCACCGGCTTCACACCCGCCGCTTCGTCGCCCAGCGCGTCGCGCAGGCGCAGGATCGCGGCCATTTCCAGCAAGCCGCCGATCGCGCCGCCGTGCAGAAAACCGGGCCGGCCGCTGACCTTGCCCGCGAACGGCAGCGCCAGCCGGCGCGTTCCGTCGTCGTCGGGCTCGATCGCGATGCCGAGCAGCGTCGCATAGGGTGGGAGGATCATGCCGCCACCCCTGCCGGCATCCGCGTGACCATGAACGTGCCCGCGACATGCGCCAGCGGGTCGTCGGGATCACCATCATGCGCGGTCCCGCGGACGAAGGCGACGCTCTTCGTCAGCCGATAGCATTCGCCGCGCCCGATCACCGTCCTGCCCGGCGTCGCCGCGCGCAGATAATCGATGCGCAGGTCGAGCGTCGCGTGCGGCAGGAACCCACCGCGCTTCAGCCACACCGCCGAACTGGTCGCCTGGTCGAGCAGCGTCAGGATCGGGCCCGATGCGATGATGCCCGATGCCGGGTCGCCGACCAGATGCTCGGCGTACGGCAGCGCGAGTTCGGTCCAGTCGATCCCGTGGGCGTGATAGACGATGCCCAGCGTCGACCCGTGATGTTCCCAGGTGAAACGTTTGAAGAAACTCTGGGGATCGAACGGGATCGGTTGCATATCGCGGCCGTATCGCGCCTGTCGGCCGTTTACAAATCGCCGTTGCGGGGTAGCGTGGCGCCATGACCGACGCCCCCCGCGTGACCATCGCCATCGACGCCGGCGTTGCCGACGTCCGCCTCAATCGCCCGGCCAAGATGAATGCGCTCGACCCGGCGATGTTCGCCGCGCTGATCGACGCGATCGACCGGCTGGGTGCCGACCGCAGCGTGCGCGCGGTCGTGCTGTCGGGCGAAGGAGCGGCATTCTGCGCGGGCCTCGACATGGCGAGCATGGCGTCGGCGGGGGCGGGCGTCGACCTGGCGGCGCGAACGCACGGTCTGGCGAACGATTTCCAGCAGGTCGCCTGGGGCTGGCGGACGCTGGGCATGCCGGTGATCGCCGCGGTGCGCGGCATCGCCTTTGGCGGCGGACTGCAGGTGATGAGCGGCGCGGACATCACATTCGTCCATCCCGACACGCGGCTGTCGGTGATGGAGATCAAATGGGGCATCGTCCCCGACATGGCGGGCTTCGCGCTGTGGCGCGGCCGTGTGCGCGACGATGCGTTGCGCGAGCTGGCCTATACCGCCCGCGAGTTCACCGGCACCGAAGCGGTCGCGCTCGGCTTTGCGCTGCGCACCGCGGACGATCCGCAGGCCGAGGCGATGACGCTCGCCCGGTCGATCGCAGCGCGCAACCCGCAGGCGATCCGCGCGATCAAGCGGCTGGCCAACGACGCCATCGAATCCAACGCCGCCGACATCCTGATGGAGGAAAGCGTCGAACAGGCCGCACTGCTACGCTCGCCCAACCAGATGGAAGCGGTGATGGCGAACATGCAGAAACGCGCGGCGGTCTTTTCGGACTGACGCCACGCCAACACCATCGCCATCCCCGCCAACACCATCGTCATCCCCGCGCAGGCGGGGATAAATTGATGGAGAGTGCGCGGCTTTTCCGTGACGTCAGCCAGAATTGATCCCCGCCTGCGCGGGGATGACGGGTGGGCGCCTCAATCCACCAGATCGTCGATCTGTCCCGCCAGTTCGACGTCGCGCGTCGACAGACCGCCCGCGTCGTGCGTCGTCAGGACGATATCGACCCGGTTGTACACGTTCGACCATTCGGGATGATGGTCGGCTTTCTCCGCCAGCAGCGCGACCTGGGTCATGAAGGCGAAGGCTTCGGAAAAGCTGTCGAAGGTGAAGCTGCGACCGATCGCGTCGCGCCCCTCGTCATAGTCCCATTCGGGCAGCCCATCGAGCGCATCGGCGCGTTCGGCTTCGCTCAACTGCTCGATCATAACCCCTCGTCCTTGCCCTTGGCTCGTGCCCATGCCTATGTCGCGCATCATGGACGGGCAAGAGCGGATCGCACCGGGCGCAGACGAGATCGAGGCGCTGGCCCGCGCCAGCCTGGCGCGCATTCCCGCGCCCTTCGCGGAGCATCTGGCCGATGTCGTGCTGCTGGTCGAGGAATGGGCCGACGACGAAACGCTCGATGCGCTGGAGATCGAGGACCCGTACGATCTGACAGGCTTGTATCATGGCCGCCCGGTCGGCGAGAAGTCGGCGTTCGACGGCGTCACCCTGCCCGACCGCATCCACCTCTATCGCCGCGCGATCCTCGACGAATGGATCGCGACCGGGGTCGAGCTCGCAACTCTCGTTCATCACATCGTCGTCCATGAAGTCGGCCACCATTTCGGTCTGAGTGACGAGGACATGCACGCGCTCGAAGCGGCGGCGTGACCCGCCTGGCACTGACCGGCATCGCCTGCACACGCGGCGGGCGCATGTTGTTCGACCAGCTGTCATTGACGCTGGACGCAGGCGAAGCCGCCGTCGTTACCGGCCCCAACGGCGTCGGCAAGTCGAGCCTGTTGCGGATCGCTGCCGGCCTGCTCACCCCTGCCGCGGGCCGGGTCGTGCAGGACGGCGCTGTCGCACTGATGGCGGAAGCCGCCGGGCTGGATAGCGAACTGCGGCTGAGCGATGCGCTTGGCTGGTGGGCGAGGGTCGATCAGCGTGCCGATGCCGTCGATGCGGCGATGGCCGACGTCGGGATCACCGAGCTTGCCGATATTCCCGTCCGCCTGCTGTCGACCGGCCAACGCCGGCGTGCGCAGATCGCGCGGACGATCGCGAGCGGGGCGGGCATCTGGCTGCTCGACGAGCCGGCCAACGGCCTCGACAGAGCGGCCGTGGCGCTGCTCGAACGGCTGATCGACCGTCACCGTGCGAACGGCGGGATCGCGCTGGTTGCGACCCACCTGCCGATCGCACTTCCGGACGCGCGCGAGGTGGCGCTGTGATCGTCGCGGCCGTCGCCTGGCGCGAGGTGCGGCGCGCGTGGAGCTCGGGCGGGCTCTGGCTGCCGGTCGGCTTCTTCCTGCTGGTCGCCGTGCTGTTCCCCTTTGCGGTCGGCCCGGACGCCGCGTTGCTGGCGCGGGTCGGCGGCGGGGTGGTCTGGGCCGCGGCACTTCTTGCCGCGCTGCTGCCGGTCGAGCGGCTGGTCGCACCGGACCTCGAAAACGGTACGCTCGATCAGCTGGCGGCCCGCGGCGTGCCGATGCCACTGGTCGCCGCCGCCAAGCTTGCCGGGCACTGGCTGGCCTTCGCGCCGCCGCTCATGCTGGCGAGCATCGCCGCCGCCGGACTGTTCGGCCTATCGGGCGAAACCCTGCTGCGGATCGAGATCGGCCTGCTGGTCGGCACCCCCGGTCTCGCAGCGCTCGCGGTCGTGACAAGTGCGTTGGTGGCGGGCCTTCGCGGTGGCGGCGCGATCGCCGGACTGGTCATGCTGCCGCTCGCGATCCCGATCGTGATCTTCGGCGCAGGCGCGCTGTCGGATGGGGCGGGGAGTGCGTTGAAGCTGCTGGGCGCGGTCAGCCTATTGCTCGGGGCGGGCGCGCCGTTCGTCGCGGGGGCGGCGATCCGGATCGCTCAGGATTAACCTAAAACCGTTCGTGCTCAGCCTGTCGAATCACTGTTCTGCGATACGCTCGGGCAGCGGTCGCGGGACTAAGCGCGATGCTTCGACAGGCTAAACACGAACGGGATCCGTTAAACGCGCATGCCTCACTCCGCCGCCCCCAGATACAGCAGTAGCATCGTGAACAAGGTCGTCGTCATCGTCGTGAAGAACAGCAGCCACGCCAGCCGCCACAGCGCGCCGCCCCGGCTCAGTCCGTACGCGCCCTTCAGCTGACGGTACATGTGGAACGGGGGGATCAGAAACGCCGCCAGTACGATGGCCCCGGACGGCACGCCGACTGCGCCCAGCACCGCCAGAACTATGACGAGCAGCGACATGAAGGTCAGCGAATAGGTTGCGAAGATCGCGTGGTCGTACAGTCCCACATCGCGGCGGAACGGGAACAACAGCCACAGGAACGGCAGCGAGATCGGGATCAGCGCCCAGCTGAACTTGTAGGCTGACGTCTTGATCTTGTAGAGCGTCAGCTTCGGGTTCTCGCGGATGTGGTTCCATTTTTCGACCAGCCAGCTGCCGCCCGGCGAACCGGGTGCCGCCTTCACCTCCGGAAAGCCCTCGCCGTCCGCCGTCGGCGCCGGCAGGATGCTTTCGGCTCGCTTCAAGCCGCGCCGACTCTCGACTGTCTCCGCAAGCTTCTTGCGCAGTTTCGCGATCTCGTCCGCATCGGGTTCGGCTTCCGCCTGCTCGGCCCTGATTTCGGCGGAGAGGGTTACGACCGCCTTGTCGGCGGCCTTGCGCTGCTCGACCAGCTTCTCGCGAGCCTGCGCCATGCCGCCGGTCAGTCCCGGTTTCAGCCACTCGTCACCGCCGAATTGCCAGCCCGGCAGGTTGGCGACGATCGCGAACATCAGGAAGACGGAGAACAGGAACAGCGCGATTGGGGAGACGAACTTCGCGCGTTCGCCCGCGATATAGCGCCGCGTCAGTTCGCCGGGCTTCAGCGCCAGCATCGGCAGCGTCGCCCAGATCTTGCCTTCGAAATGGAAGACGCCGTGAAGCAGGTCGTGGCCATAGGCACCGAGCGTGCGGTGGACGTGCGCCGCCTGGCCGCAGACGTGGCAATGGCTGCCGATCAGCGCCGTGCCGCAATTGGCACAGGCGCCGTGTCCCTGCCCCTGATGTTCGCCGGCATGCGGCTCCACCGCGCGGCCCATCAGGCCACCGGTCACGATGTCCCCGGCTGCGTCCAATTCCCCCATGGGTTGGCACGCTATCAGCTTGCATCGCTCCATGCTACCGGGCGTGGCTATGACCGAGATCGAGACGCTGATCGCCGAGATGGGCCACAAGGCGCGCACCGCTGCCGCTGTGCTGGCCGCGACGCCGACGGCCACGAAGGCCGCCGCACTGCGTGCCGCCGCCGACGCGATCCGGGCCGCAAGCGCGACGATCGTCGATGCCAATGCCGAGGATATGGCGGCTGGCCTCGCCCGGGGGTTGAGCGGTGCGATGCTCGACCGGCTGCGCCTCGACACCGCGCGGGTCGCAGGGATCGCCGACGGGGTGGATGCGGTCGCAGGTCTGCCCGATCCGGTCGGAACGGTGATATCGCACGACGTCCGTCCCAACGGCTTGGCGTTGTCGCGCGTGCGCGTACCGATCGGCGTCATCGGTATCATCTACGAAAGCCGGCCGAATGTAACCGCCGACGCCGGCGTGCTCGCGGTGATGTCGGGCAATGCAGCCATCCTGCGTGGCGGGTCCGAAGCGGTAAAGAGCAACGCCGCGATCCACGCCGCACTGGTCGCCGGGCTGACCGCAGGCGGCTTGCCGGTCGAGGCGATCCAGCTGGTGCCCACGACCGATCGCGCAGCCGTCGGCGCGATGCTGCGGGCCGAAGGGTTGCTCGACCTGGTCATCCCGCGGGGCGGCAAGAGCCTGGTCGCGCGGGTGCAGGACGAGGCGCGGGTGCCGGTGCTGGCGCATCTCGACGGGATCAACCACGTCTATGTCGATATCGCCGCCGATTACGAGATGGCCAAGGCCATCGTGATCGACGCCAAGCTGCGTCGCACCGGCATCTGCGGCGCGATGGAGACGCTGCTGATCCACCGCGACTGGCCGCACCGCGATGCGCTGATCGCCGCCCTCGATTCTGCAGGGTGCGAAGTCCGCGGCGATGCCGATGTCGCAGCACTCGGCTATGCCCCGGCCAGCGCGGAGGATTGGGACACCGAATATCTCGATGCCATCGCCTCGGTCGCATTGGTCGACGGGCTCGATGACGTGATCGCGCATATCGACGCGCACGGATCGCACCACACCGACGCGGTCGTGACCGAGGATGCCGCGACCGCCGAGGCCTTCCTTGCCCGTGTCGATTCGGCGATCGTGCTGTGGAACGCCTCGACGCAGTTCGCCGACGGCGGCGAGTTCGGGCTGGGGGCGGAGATCGGAATTTCGACCGGCCGCCTTCACGCCCGCGGGCCTGTCGCGCTGGAGGGGCTGACCACCTACAAATGGGTCGGGCGCGGAACGGGGCAAATCCGCGGCTAGACCTTCCACCGGCGCACCGGCTTCCTATCTGTCCGCGAAAGGAGCCAATCCCCATGCGCTACAATCCGCTCGGCCGTACCGGCCTGTTCGTGTCCGAACTCTGCCTCGGCACCATGACCTTCGGCGGAGAAGGCATGTTCAAGGCGGTCGGCCAGGTGCAGCAGGATGAGGCGGACGCGCTGGTTAAGACCGCGATCGATGCCGGCGTGAACTTCATCGATACCGCCAACGTCTATTCGGTCGGCAAGTCGGAGGAGATCACCGGCCGCGCGCTGAAGAATCTGGGCATCGCGCGCGAGGACGTCGTGCTGGCGACCAAGGTGTTGGGGCCGATGGGCGACGGCGTGAACGCGCGCGGTGCCTCGCGCGGGCATATCATGGACCAGGCCAAGGCGTCGCTGAAGCGGCTCGGCACCGACCATATCGACCTCTACCAGATCCACGGCTGGGACCCGGCCACCCCCGTCGAGGAAACCGTTCGCGCGCTCGACGACCTCGTCCGGCAGGGCCATGTCCGCTACGTCGGCGTGTCGAACTGGGCGGCATGGCAGATCGCCAAGGCGCTGGGCATCGCCGAACGGCTGGGCGCCAGCCGCTTCCAGTCGGTGCAATCCTATTACACCATCGTCGGCCGCGATCTGGAGCGCGAGGTCGTGCCGATGCTTGAGGCCGAAGAGCTCGGCCTGATGGTCTGGAGCCCGCTGGCCGGCGGCTATCTGTCGGGCAAGTATCGGAACGGACAGGCCGGCGACGGGCGCCGCGCCAATTTCGATTTCCCGCCGGTCGACACCGTTCGCGGCGACGCGGTGCTGGACGCGATGGACGGGATCGCGAAGGCCAAGGGCGTATCGATCGCCCGCATCGCGCTCGCCTGGCTGCTGCACCGGTCGGTGGTCACTAGCGTTATCGTCGGCGCCAAGCGGGTCGAGCAGTTGCAGGACAATCTCGCCGCGGTCGACGTGCGGCTGGACGCGGACGATCTCGCGGCGCTCGATGCAGTCAGCAAGCTGACGCCCGAATATCCCGGCTGGATGATCGAGCGCCAGGGCGAATATCGCCGCGGCGCGCTGGCCGGAACGCCCCCGGCGAAGGGTTGAAGCGGCGGGGATGCCGGGTTACTTTGCCGATCATGAACGCGCCGACGAAGATTACCACCGCGCTTGACGCGGAGACGTTCGGGATCGTCGAACGCATCGCTGGCGAACAGGGACGCTCGGTCGAGGAGTTCGCAGCGGACGCCATCCGCCGGGTCGCCGAAAGCGAAGCTGATTATCGCGCTTTCCTTCAGGTCGGCATCGACGCGCTGGATCGGGGTGAAGGCATCCCGCACGCACAGGTGATGGCAAAACTGGATGCTATGATCGCCAAGCGTCGCGGATAGCGTGGATATCTTCTGGTCGCCACCAGCGGAAGCAGACCTCGATCGGATCGCCGAATGGCTCGACGACCATCGCGGCCTGGAAATGTCCGCACGCGTCCTTGAAGCCATCGGACAACGCACGCATTTCCTCGCCGATTTTCCGCATGGCGGTCGCCCTTTGGCGGACGGCAAGCGGGCGTTGCTGGTGCTCGATACACCTTATGTGATCATCTACCGGCTCCGTGACGGGCTGGTCGAAATCGTTCGTGTCCATCATGAGCGCGAAAACTGGCAGGTTCGCGTCTGACCCGCATCGGACTCCTCGGCGGATCGTTCAACCCGGCCCACCGCGGGCACCGGGCGATCACGCTCGCCGCGATCCGCTCGCTGGGTCTGGACGAAGCGTGGTGGCTCGTTTCGCCCGGCAATCCGCTGAAGGCTGGTGCCAGCGACATGGCGCCCTTCGCCGCCCGGCTCGCCTCGGCCCGCCAGATGGCGCGGAACGCCCCCATTCGCGCGACGGGGATCGAGACCAAATTCGGGACTCGCTACACCATCGACACGCTGCGAGCGCTCAGGCGCCGCTATCCGCACACCGACTTCATCTGGCTGATGGGCGCCGACAATCTGGCCGGATTTCATCGCTGGCGGGCGTGGCGCGCCATCGCGCGGGAGATGCCGATTGCGGTCATCGCCCGTCCGGGGTATGATGGCGCTGCCCTCGCGGGTCCGGCGATGGCATGGCTCAGGCGCTTCCGGCGACCGACGTCACACGCGAAACACTGGACCGAATGGAGTCCGCCGGCGCTCGTGCTTCTGCGCTTCCGCCCCGATTCGACATCCGCAACCGCGGTGCGCGCCGCCTCGCCGGACTGGCATCTGGCCTATGCGCATCCCACATCGCCCGCATGACGCCCCAACCCGACACTGGAGTAAACTTGGCCACCACCCCCACCGCCGCCCCCCACAGCCCGTCGGCCGATGCCGACAGCGCGGAGGCGCTGCACGCGCTGATCCTGTCGAGCCTGGAGGACGACCAGGCGGTCGACACCGTCTCAATCCCGCTCGCCGGCAAGTCGTCGATCGCCGATTATATGGTGGTCGCGTCGGGCCGCTCGACCCGCCAGGTCGCGTCGATGGCGAACAAGCTGGCCGAGAAGATCAAGACCGAGTTCCGCCGCACCGCGCGGATCGAAGGCCTGCCGAACGCCGATTGGGTGCTGATCGATGCCGGCGACGTCATCATCCACCTGTTCCGCCCGGAAGTGCGCACCTTCTACAATCTCGAGCGCATGTGGGGCTTCGGCGACACGCCGGCGGCCGAGCTGAACTGACGCACATCCGCGCGAGATGCTCCTCCACATCGTCGCGCGCGGGCGGATCGGCCGGAGTCCGGAAGGGGAGCTGGTCGATCGCTATCTGAAGCGGATCGGCTGGCCGGTGAAGGTTACCGAATTGCCCGATACCGGCGGCAAGATGCCCGATGCGACGAGCGCGAAGATCGTAATGCTGGATGAAACGGGCGAGACGCCGGGCTCGGTCGCGTTCGCGCAGAGGATCGGGCGGTGGCGCGACGATGGCGTGCGCGAATGCCGCTTCCTGATCGGTGCGGCCGACGGGTTCGACGACGCGCAGCGCGCCGAGGCCGACATGCTGCTGTCGTTCGGACGACTGACCTGGCCGCACATGCTCGCCCGCGCGATGCTGGCCGAGCAACTGTGGCGCGCGACCGCTATCCTGTCCGGCCACCCCTATCATCGTGAAGGCTAGGCTGGCCCTCACCGTCGCGGCAATGCTGCTGCTCGGCGCCGTCGATGCGCCCCGCGCCGACCGTATCGCGGCAGCGGCAGCGGCCCGCGCGGCGGCGCTCGAACGGCAGGCCGATGCCGAACCCGATGCCGCACGTCGCAGTCGGCTGCGTCTGGCCGCGATCGAAGCCCGGATTCGCGCCGCGGAGGCTGCCATCGCCGCGTCCAAGGCGCGGATCGCCGTGACCGATCAGCGCTTGGCAGCCGAGGGCGCACGCCTTGCCGAGCGCCAGCAACCCGCCGCAAAGCTCGTCGCCGCGGTCCAGTCGCTCTCCCGGCGCCCCGCCGTGCTTGCCGTCATGCAGCCTGGATCGACCGGCGATGTCGTTCACGCCCGCGCGCTGCTGGGCACGTTGCTGCCCGTCGTTCGCGCTCGCACGGAGGCGCTTCGACGGGAGCTCGCCCAGACCCGCGCGCTGCGGGCCGAGGCGACAGAGGCCGCCAGCGCGCTGGCCGAGGCGAATGCCCGGCTCCAATCCGGCCGCCTGGCGCTCGCCCGGCTGCAGGCCGAGGACCGCGCCCGCGGCGCGGGCACCGGCGGCATCGCGAGCGAGCAAGCGATCGCGCTGGGGGAGCGTGCCCGCGACCTGGCCGGCATGATGGCCGAAACCGCGGCGGCGGCGGACGTTCGCACGTCGCTGGCCGCTCTGGCCGGCCCCCTGCCCCGCCCGGGCGACACGCCGCCGGCACCGAACTTTAGCACCCCGCCCTATCGCCTGCCGGTGCGCGGGCGAATCGTCGAGGGGCTGGGCGAACTGTCCGACAGCGGCGTCCGCGCGCGCGGCGTACGCTTTGCGGTCGCTGCCGGGGCGCCCGTCGTCGCGCCGGCCAAGGGACGCATCGTCTTTGCCCGGCGCTTTCGCGACTATGGCACCGTCGTCATCATCGATCACGGCAAGGGCTGGTCGAGCGCCCTCACCGGGCTGGACGCGGCCGACGTGACGCCGGGCACGGCAGTGACGATGGGTCAGCCGATCGGCCGGGCGGCGATGGCCGAGGCGCCGCGGGTCGGGGTCGAGCTACGGCGCCGCGGCGTGGCGGTCGATCTGGCGCAGTTGATCGGGTGACGCTCAGCCGGCGTTCATCCGCATGCGCGCTTTGCTAAGCGTCCCGCAAACCTGTATCTTGTTCGCTTCAATGCCGTACGTCAGGACATCGATGCCGCGTCCCTTCGCTTCCGCTCTTCAGGCCGCCGCCCTTCTGGGCACCATCGCGCTCGTCCCCGCGACGACCGCCGCGCTCGCCCAGGTCGATACCGGCGCGTATCGCGAACTCGATACGTTCATGGACATCTACAATCGGGTGAAGGCGGATTACGTCGACAAGGTCGATGACAAGACGCTGATGAAGGGCGCGATCCAGGGCATGCTCGCCGCGCTCGATCCGCATTCGAGCTATGTCGACGCGCTCGATTTCGACAATATGCGGATCGCGACCGAGGGGAATTACGGCGGCCTCGGCCTGACGGTCAGCATGGAGGACGGCGCGGTCAAGGTGATCGCCCCGACCGAGGATACGCCGGCCTATCGCGCAGGGATCAAGGCCGGCGATTACATCACCCACATCAATGGCACGCTGATCTACGGTCAGTCTTTGGACGAAGCGATCCAGGGCATGCGTGGTCCCGCGGGCAGCAAGGTATCGATCACGCTGGTCCGCCCTGGTCGCGACAAGCCGATCGACGTCACCCTGGTCCGCGAAGTGATCGTGCAGAAGCCCGTGAAGTGGGAGGTCAAGAACGGCATCGGCATCATCAACATCAACACGTTCAGCGCCAACACCGGCGCCGACACGCGCGCCGCGATCATGGCGATCGAAAAGTCGCTGGGCCACGCCCCCTTGGGCTATGTCGTCGACCTGCGCGACAATGGCGGTGGGCTGCTCACGCAAGCGATCGAGGTCAGTGACGTGTTCCTCGACCATGGCGAGATCGTGTCGCAGCGCGGTCGCGCCAAGACCGATATCGAGCGCTATTACGCCAAGCCCGGCGATCTGGCGAAGGGTCTGCCGGTCATCGTCCTGACAGATGCCGGCACCGCGTCCGCGTCGGAAATCGTCGCCGGCGCCTTGCAGGATCACCACCGCGCGCTGGTGATGGGCGAGCGCAGCTTCGGCAAGGGTTCGGTCCAGACGTTGCTGCCCTTGAGCGAGAATTCGGCGCTGCGCCTGACGACCGCGCGCTATTATACGCCGTCGGGCCGATCGGTGCAGGAAGGCGGGATCGAGCCCGACATCGCCGTACCGCAGCTGTCCGACGCAGACCGCAAGTCGCGCCCCGTGTTCCGCGAGGCCGACCTGCGCCGGCACCTGATCAACACCGCCAAGGTCGACAACAAGGCGCTGGAGGAGGACACGATCGACGATCCGCGCTTCACCGCGACGCCCGAATCGCTCAAGAAAGCGGGGGTCGAGGATTTCCAGCTCGACTATGCGCTGAAGACGATCGGACGGTTGGGCGGCACGACGCCGGCCAAGGCCCCGACGGTGACGGCGAAGCGGTGAGCGTACCGACGATGGCTGTACTCTACGTCTGTTGGGGGTGAGTGTGACGCGTAACGCTTCCCTCGTCGCCGCTAATCGCCTCGCGCTGGTCGTTCCGCTTGCGCTGATGGCCGGTGCGCTCGGCTCGCAATATATCGGCGGGCTCTACCCGTGCGAGATGTGCCACTGGCAGCGCTGGCCGCATTACGCCGCGATCCTCGTCGCGGCGGTCGCCTTCGCCGCGACCGGCGGCACGCGGCGCGCGCTCGTCCTGCTCGCGGCGTTGCTGATCGCGGTCAGCGGCGGGATCGGCGTGTTCCATGCCGGTGTCGAATATGGCTGGTGGCCGGGGATCACCGGCTGCACTTCGACCGTTCGTCCGACCGGAAGTCCCGAGGATATGCTGGCCCAGATCATGAACGCACCGATGATCCGCTGTGACGTACCGCAATGGACCTTTGCGGGCATCTCGCTCGCCGGGTTCAACGCGATCATTTCGCTTGTCGGCGCCAGCGCCGCAGCGCTGCTGGCGTTGAAGCGATGAGCCGCTGGCGCCCGGGCGACCCGCGCGAAGGGCATCACGCGATGATTCGCGTCGACCAGGCCGGCGAATATGGCGCGACCCGCATCTACGCCGGGCAGCTCGCGATCCTGGGGGACAGGACTTCGGCCGGGCGCAAGGTCGCGCATATGGCCGAGCAGGAAGAGCGGCACCGCGAATTCTTCGATGCGATGATGGCACGGCGCGGCGTGCGGCCGACGCTGTTCCAGCCGTTCTGGCATGTTGCCGGCTTTGCGCTGGGGGCCGCAACCGCCGCGATCGGGCCGGAGGCGGCGATGGCATGTACCGCAGCGGTCGAAACCGAGATCGACCTGCATTATGCCGCACAACTGGACGAGCTGGGCGACCGCGACCCGGAACTCTCCGAAGCCGTCGCGCGATTCCGCGACGAAGAGCTGGAACACCGCGACACAGCGCTCGCCAGCGGTGCCGAAAGTGCCCCCGCCTATCCGCTGCTATCGGCGGCGATCCGGCTGGGCTGTCGCGCGGCGATCGCGGTCGCTAAACGAATTTGAGAAGGGATTGAGCATGCTGAAACCGATCCTGATCGCTGCCGGCCTGACGCTCGGCGCCGGCCTGGCCGCTCCGGCGGCCGCGCAGGATGCGCCGATCAATGGCGTCGTCATCCTGTATGGCGACCAGAAATGCCCGACCAACCAGAACGGCGAGGAAATCGTCGTCTGCCAGCGGCGCGATGCCGGCGAGCAATTCCGCATCCCGAAGGAAATCCGCCAGCCGGAAATCAAGCCCGAGTACCAGGCCTGGGTGAACCGCGTCGACCAGGCGTTGACGCTGGGCAATGGCGGCATCGGTAGCTGCTCGACGATCGGGCCGGGCGGCGGCATCGGCTGTGCGGGCCAGCAGATTCAGAACAACCGTCGGATCATTGACGCGAAGAAGCGCGAGGACAGCGCCTATATTCCGAGGTAATCGGGCAACCGCGACGCCTTGACGGGGCCTCAGACCGTCAGGTCGCGTTGACCGCCGCTTGCTCGATCACGCTTGCTCCGGCGGCACGCTCACCGCGGAACACGGCGTCGTCGAGCGCGCCTTCGCCCCGCGCGACGGAGGTGGCGACGGTCAGGTTGGCGCTCGCGCTCGGCACGGTGCGGGTCATATCGAGCAGCCGGTCGAAGGGGAGGACGAGTCCCACAACCAACGCCGTCTGCTCCGCCGACACGCCGACCGCGCCCAGCATTGCGGTCAGCATGAACAGCGACGCTGATGGCACCGGCGCGGTGCCGAACGCCGCGAGCGCGCCCGTCACGAGCATCGTCGCCAGCATCACACCATCGGGCACGATGCCCAGCGCCTGAAGCGCGAACTGGCCAAGCAGCCCGACGTACATCGCGGTCCCGTCCTTGCCGATGCTCGCGCCGAGCGGAAGGACGGTCGAAGCGACGCCGCGTGCGATGCCCAGACGGTCCTGCGCGACGCGCAGCGCGACCGGCAGCGTCGCCGAGGACGACGCGGTCGAGAAGGCCACCGCGAGCGCATCGATGATGGAGCGAAAGAAGCGCAGCACCGAAACGCGTGCCACGAACCGCAGCAGCGCGGCGTGGACGATCGTCATCTGGACGAAGGAGGCGAGCACGACGCACAGCGCCAGCCAGCCGATATGGACGAACACGCCGAGGCCGGCGGTCGCGATTGCGTTGGCGATCAGCGCAAGGACGCCGAGCGGGGTCAGCTCCATCACGATCCGCACGATCCGGAGCAGCACCGCCGACAGGGACTGGAGCAGTCGCGCAACCGGCGCCCCCGCCTCGCCGGCCACCAGCGTCCCGACGCCGAGCAGGATGCTGACGAAGATGATCGCCAGCATGTCGCCCTTCGCCAGCGCCTCGACGATGTTGGTCGGAACGATGCCGACCAATTGTTCGTAAGGCGTCACGGCCATGCCGAGCACATGCGGCGCGACACCGGCGAGCCCGGCGCCGTCGCCCGGCCGCAGGATCAGCCCCGCGGCCATGCCGACGCTGACCGCGATCAGCGTGGTGAGCGCAAAGAACAGCACCGTCCGCCCGCCGACGCTGCCGAGCTTGCGGACGTCGCCGAGCGCCGTGATCCCCGCAGCGATGGTGATGAGGACGATGGGAACGACCAGCATCCGGATCGCCCGGACGAACAGGTCGCCGAAAATCGCGATTGCGGGTGCGGCCGCGGGCACGAACAGCCCGATGATCACCCCGATGACCAGCCCGCCGACAACCCGCTGCCACAAGGGGATCGCGAACCAGCGGCGGGCCAGGGTCATATCCGGCTAACCCAGCCCGTTCGTGCTGAGCTTACTGTCCGCCCGCCGCGGCGCGCGCGGCCTGGCCGTCGCCCTCCGGCGCGGCGACGATGTCGCGGGTCACCGAGCCCTTGTCGACGACCAGCGTCTTCGGGTCGCCGGCCGAGGCGCGAATGCCGTTGTCGGCGATCTCGCGGCCGGCCGCGGTCAGTGCGCTCGTCTCGCCCAGGCTGCGCGGGGCGGTGCCGCCGAACAGCGCGTCCAGTGCCTGCTGCGACGGGCTGCTATCCTGCGGGCGGGCCGCGCCCGGCTGCGGCGGGACCAATGCGAAATCGGGCGGAATGACCAGCGGCGCCTGGCGCGCGGTCGCGAATTCGTCGGGACGGGCGCGGTCGAAGCCCGAACGGCCGCAACCGGCAAGAGCCACGGCGGTCATGGCGACGAGGACGAGCTTACGCATTCTCACTTCTCCTGAAGACCCGGCTTGGCCGCCTTGGGCGCGAACAGCGCACGGACGAGCAGGATCACGACGCCGATGGTAATCGCGGCGTCGGCGACATTGAAGACCAAAAACGGGCGCCATTCTCCGATATGGAGATCGGCATAGTCGACGACATAGCCCAGCCGCACGCGGTCGAGGATATTGCCGAGCGCGCCGCCCAGCACCAGCGCCAGCGCCAGCATGTCGCCGGTCACCTTTTCGCGCCACATCCAGATGCCGACACCGATCGCGATCGCACCGGTCAGCGCGACCAGCGCCCAGCGCGTCACTGGCCCATCGGCGGGCAGCAGGCCCAGCGAGATGCCGATGTTCGGCACGAAGCGCAGGTCGAAGAACGACACGATCTCGCGCGCGTCGCCGATCTGACGAATGCCCAGCGGCCCGGTCACCCACGCCTTGATCAGCTGATCGACGACGAAGATGGCGGCGGCGAGCGCGAAGCCGGGGGTACGGGAACGAAGCATCAGGCTCTGCACTCAGGCGACGACGGACGCACAGCGGTCGCACAACGCGCCGTCCTGCGCAACCTCGGGCAGGTGACGCCAGCAACGGCCGCATTTCTCGTACGAGGTGCGGGCGACCGTGACGTCGTCGCCCTTTGTCACCTTGGCGACGATGAACGTCTCCGCCAGCAGGCCGGTATCGAGCGGCAGGTCGGGCACCGTGACTTCCGCTTCGTTCGACGACCGGATCGTCTTTTCGCGGCGATAGGGTTCGATCGCTTCGGTCACCTGCGCGCGCAGGCGGCGGACGTCGGCCCAGTTGGTCGACACCGCATCGTCGCCCGGCACCGCCGGCAGTTCGGGCCATTCGAGGAAATGGACCGACCCGTCCTCGCTCGGGAAGCGCGCCTGCCACACTTCCTCGGCCGTAAAGGCGAGGATCGGGGCGGCATAGCGCACCAGCGCATGGAACAGCACGTCCATGACCGTCCGGCATGCCCGGCGGCGCACGCTGTCGGCGGCGTCGCAGTAGAGCGAATCCTTGCGGATATCGAAGTAGAAGGCGCTGAGATCGTCCTGCGCGAATTCGGTCAGCGCGCGGGTGTAGCGGTTGAACTCGAACGCTTCGGCGGCGGCCCGCAGTTCGACGTCGAGGCTGCCCAGCCGGTGGAGGATGTAGCGCTCCAGCTCGGGCATATCGGCCACGTCCAGCCGCTCATTCTCGTCGAAGCCGTCGAGTGCGCCGAGCAGATAGCGGAAGGTATTGCGCAGCTTGCGATAGGTGTCGCCGGTGCCGGCGAGCACTTCCTTGCCGATGCGGACGTCTTCGAAATAATCGGTCTGGGCGACCCACAGGCGCAGAATGTCCGCGCCCGATTCGCCGATCACCTTCAGCGGATCGACGACGTTGCCGAGCGACTTCGACATCTTGCGGCCATTGCCGTCGAGCGCGAAGCCATGAGTCAGCACCGCGTCATACGGCGCACGCCCGCGTGTGCCGCAGCTTTCCAGTAGAGACGACTGGAACCAGCCGCGATGCTGGTCGGAGCCTTCGAGATACAGGTTCGCGCGCGTGCCCGCGCCATAGCGTGCCTCGACCGTGAAGACATGGGTGCTGCCCGAATCGAACCACACGTCGAGAATGTCGTTCTGCGGCTCATAATCCGCCAACGCATAGTCCGGCCCGAGCAGCGCCTGATGGTCCGCGCCGAACCAGGCGTCGGCGCCGCCCGCCTTGAACGCCTCGACGATGCGCGCATTCACGCCCGCATCGTTCAGATATTCGCCGGTCTGGCGATGGACATACAGGGCGATCGGCACGCCCCACGCACGCTGCCGGCTGATGACCCAGTCCGGGCGCCCCTCGACCATCGAACGGATGCGATTCTGACTGCGGCCGGGCACCCAGCGCGTCCGCTCGATCGCATCGAGCGCGAGCGCGCGCAACGTCGGGCCATTGCCGAGCGCCGCCCCCAGGACGGGCGACGTACCGAGCGTCCCGACCTCGATCGGCTGCGCGGCGGCAGCCAACGCGATCTGCTCCGGCGTCGGACTGGCGGCTTGATCCATGGGAATGAACCACTGCGGCGTGCAGCGAAAGATGACCTTCGCCTTCGACCGCCAGCTGTGCGGATAGCTGTGGGCGAAGTCGTCCGACGCCGCGACCAGCGCGCCCGCGTCACGCAGATCCGAACAGATCGGGCCGTCGCTGGCGGTGAACTTCTTGTTGATGACGCTGCCCTGGCCGCCCAGCCACGCCCAATCGGCGCGATAGAAGCCGGCGTCGTCGACCGCAAAGACCGGATCGATGCCGTGCGCCTTGCACAGGGCGAAGTCGTCCTCGCCATGGTCGGGCGCCATGTGGACCAGGCCAGTGCCGGCGTCGATCGTGACGAAGTCGCCCTCCAGGAACGGCCGCGGCTTGGCGTAGAAGCCGCCCAGGTGGTGCATCGGATGACGCGCGGTCGCGCCTTCGAGCACCGGGCCCTTTGCCAGCAGCTCGAAGGATTCCATGCCGATGCCGGTGCGCTTCATGAAGGCGGGCAGCAGCGGTTCCGCGACCATGTAGCGCTTTCCGCCATGGCCGAAGACCAGATAGTCGATCGCAGAACCATAGGCGATCGCCTGGTTGACGGGGATCGTCCAGGGCGTCGTCGTCCAAACGACCGCCAGCGCGCCGACCATCTGCGGTGCCTCGGGGCATTCCGCGATCTCGAAGGCGACGTCGATCTGGGTCGAGGTGATGTCCTCATACTCGACTTCGGCCTCGGCCAGCGCGGTCTTCTCGACCGGCGACCACATCACCGGCTTGGCCCCGCGATAGAGCTGACCGCTCTCGGCGAACTTCAGCAGCTCGCCGACGATCGTCGCCTCGGCCGCGAACTTCATGGTGAGGTACGGGTCGTTCCAGTCGCCCTGTACGCCCAGCCGCTTGAACTGCTCGCGCTGAACGTCGACCCATTTGGCGGCATAGGCGCGGCATTCGGCGCGGAATTCCTGCGCCGGCACCTCGTCCTTCGACCGCTTCTTGGCGCGATACGCTTCCTCGATCTTCCATTCGATCGGCAGGCCATGGCAGTCCCAGCCAGGCACATAGGGTGCGTCCTTGCCCATCAGGCTCTGCGATCGCACGACCAGATCCTTCAGGATCTTGTTCATCGCATGGCCCATATGGATGTCGCCGTTGGCGTAGGGCGGGCCATCATGCAGGATGAAGCGCTCGCGCCCCTTACGCTGTTCGCGCAGCCGCTCGTACACGCCGATCTTCGCCCAGCGCTCGAGGATCGCCGGCTCCTTGGCGGCGAGTCCGGCCTTCATGGGGAAATCGGTCTTCGGCAGGAAGACGGTGTCGCGCCAGTCGCGCGGCGTGTCGGAAGCGTCGGTCATAGGTTTTGCGGCCTTAGCGCGTGTGTTGAGCCGTCACAAATGGCTTTGCACAAGATCCTACCCGGCACGCGAAGGTGAAGGGGGTGGGCCGCGACGGACGTCGCTGGTGGAGAGGCCCTTCCACCATGCTTCGCATCGTCCCCCTCCCCTTGCCGGGGAGGATCAATCGTTCAAAATCGCCCGCGCGCGATCGCAATCGGCGGCCATCTGCGCCTGCAAAGCCGCCAGATCGGGGAATTTGGCCTCGGGTCGCAGATAGTCGACCAGTTCGACCTCGATCACCTGCCCGTAGAGATCCTCGGAAAAATCGAAGAAATACGCTTCGAGCAGTTCGACCGGCGGCTCGAACATCGGACGGATGCCCAGGTTTGCCGCCCCCGTCAGCACCCGCCCGTCGGGCAAGCGCCCCCGCACCGCATAGACGCCGTAGGCGGGCCGAAGATATTTGCCGAGCGCGATGTTGGCGGTGGGGTAGCCGATCGTCCGCCCCAGCTTTGCGCCCCCCTCCACCACGCCTTGAATCGCAAACGGCCGGGTCAGCAGCGCCGTCGCCTCGCGCGGGCGCCCGGCCTGCAACGCCGCCCGAATGCGGCTCGACGACACGGCCGCGCCATCGTCCACCACCGGGCCGACGGTATCGACCGAAAAGCCGAGCTCCGCGCCCAGCGACCGCAGGACCGCGACGTTCCCGCTCTTGCCACGACCGAAGGTAAAATCCTCGCCGGTCACGACGCCGGCGGCGCCGACGAGCCCCAGCAGCCGTTCGACGACGAACGCCCGCGCGTCGAGCCCGGCCAGGCCCGCGTCGAAGGCGAAGACCAACATCGCGTCTGCGCCGGCCTGCGCGAACAACCGCTCGCGCTGATCGAGCGTCGTCAGTCGGAACGGCGGGACATCGGGCCGAAAATAGCGCACCGGATGCGGATCGAACGTGGCGATCAGCGCCGGCCGTCCCTCGGCCCGCGCCCGCGCGATCGCTGCGCCCGCGACCGCCTGATGGCCGCGATGAAATCCGTCGAAATTGCCGAGCGCCACGATCCCGTCGCGCAGCTCGGACGGAACCGGCGCCTCACCGCCGAGCCGCATCATGGCGGCGGCTTAGCGTGAGGGCGCCGACTTGTAAGCTATTTTATGGCTCAGCCGGGATAACCCAGCATCTCGCGCGTGCGGCTGTCCGGCGGGCTGGCATCGACCGGACGACCGCGTGTCGCCCCCCGCACGCCGGCGGCGACCTGCGCGATTTTCGGCAGCGCCATCAGGCTGAGCACATAGCCGATCACCGCGCTGCCGCCGTATCCCACGATCGGGGTCGGGTAGTTGCCCACCGCCGCCGCGGCGATCGCACTGAGCCAGACGACGCCGAACACCGCATAACTCTCGCGCCGGTCGCGATCGTACAGCGCGCCGACTATCGCGGGCACCAGAAGCAGCACCGACCCGCCCAGTACCGCCAGCCCGGCCAGCGGATGAACCTCGAACGCGGTGTAGAGGATCTGATCGACATAGGGCATCGCCGGCAAAGTGTCGGGCTGGACCAGAGCCACAGCAAAGCCGACGATCCCTGCCACGACCGCCGCAAGCACGTACCGGTCGGGCTTCATCGCCGCCAGCGTCACGGTACCGATCGCCAACATGCCCGCCATCGCCCTGTCCGGCTGTGCTGCCATGGCGACGGTGGCGAGCAGGATGCCGATTGTGGCGAGGATGTTGCGGGCACGGGCGAAGCCGACCAGCATCAGCGGCAATAGGATCAGGCTCGGCTGGACGCTCAGACCGCCGATCGTCCACCACCGCGCGGCGCCTTCCGCGCGATCGCCCAGCGCTGCGGTCACGATCAGCATCAGCGCCATGATCAGCGTGCCCAGGCCCGGTACGCCGGCCGGCGTTCGGCGCAGACCGAACGCGATCAGCAGACCGACCGCCAACGCACCGCCGTTGATCGCCAGATTGCGCATCGGCGCCCCGGCCGCGGCCATGTAGGCCGCTCCCAATATCGTCGCAGCGATCGCGCAGGCGATGCCGACGGCCTGGGGACGGCGACGCAGGTCAGTGGCGGACATAGCGAATGTGTCTCCGAACAGGTGGGTGGTGACGATGCCGGGGATCAGCCCGGCAAGACTGTCGATCGCGAAGCGGAGCGCGGCGCGATCGTCGTCGATCGTGTCGGTTTCCTGAGAGATTGCGCGTGCCCAATCCCGCAGCGACGGCGGCGACAGGGCAATCAACGTACGGCAAAGCCCCCTCGCGAGCCCGCGCGTGAGGCCGCTCACGCCGTCAGCCCGCGTGGGTCGGCCGTGACCGGCGGATTGTCCTTCGCCAACTGCACGCCGCTCGCCGTCAGCCGATATGCATGGCGCGGCGGCCGCCCGCCGCCGGGCGGCTGCTGCCACTCCGCTTCCAGATAGCCCTGGCCCTCCAGCCGGATCAGCAGCGGGTAAAGCGTGCCCGACTTCACCCCGGCGCTGCGGGCGAGGTCGTAGCCATGCCGCCAATGCCCTCGCGCCTCCAGCAGGGCGGCGAGGATGTTGCGGGCATGGGGCGACAGCGCACGGGAACGAACCATGCGTCACGAATCTACCTAGGTAGATTTAGAGTCAAGCCCGTTTCGGCGACGACACAAACCGCTGTCCTACACGCCGCAACCTGTGCCACAGCAAAGGGCATGACGCTGCCATCGACCGTCCCCGACCGCGCGCTGCTGCCGACACCGCTCGCACGTCTCAACTTTCTCAACTTCGGCACGCGGCGCCCGCAATGAGTGACCCGCGCACCGCCGACGTCCTCATCATCGGATCGGGTGCCGCCGGCCTGACGGCGGCACTCAACCTTGCCGAACGCTACCGCGTCACCGTGCTGGCGAAGGGCGGCTTCGACGAAGGGTCGACCGCCTGGGCGCAGGGCGGGATCGCCGCCGTGCTGGAACCGGGCGACACGTTCGACAACCATGTCGAGGATACGATGGTCGCCGGCGCCGGGCTGAACGACCGCGACATCGTCGAATTCGTCGTCGAGGAGGCGCCTGCTGCGATCGCGCGGCTGCAGGCGCTGGGCGTCCCCTTCGCAACCGAAGGCAGCACGCTGCACCTGACACGCGAGGGCGGGCATTCGCACCGCCGCATCGTCCATGTCGCCGACGCGACCGGCTGGGCGGTGCAGGAGGCGTTGCTGAAGGCAGCACAGGCGCATCCCAACATCGCGATGGTCCCCGACATGGTCGCGATCGACCTGGCGACCGGGCGACACGAGGAACGCTATTCCGGGGCCGGCCATGTGTGGGGCGTCTATGCCTTCAACCGCCGGACCGGAAACGTCGAGACATATTGCGCTCGGGCCACGATCCTGGCGACCGGCGGCGCCGGACGGACCTACCAATTCTCCACGGCGCCACGCGGGGCGACCGGGGACGGGATCGCAATGGCGTGGCGCGCGGGCGCGCGCATCTCGAACATGGAATTCATGCAGTTTCACCCGACGTGCCTCTACAATCTGGAGGTCAAGAACTTCCTGATCACCGAAGCCGTGCGCGGTGAAGGCGGGCGGCTGATCAATCCGGCGACCGGCAAGCGCTTCATGGAATTCTACGACGCCGAGCGGATGGAGCTTGCCCCGCGCGACGTCGTCGCCCGGGCGATCGACGCAGAGATCAAGCGCTACGGCCTCGATTACGTCCATCTCGATATCAGCCACCAGCCCGCCGACTTCGTCCGATCGCACTTCCCAAATATCTACGAAAAGCTGATCGGACTCGGGATCGACATGACCAGGGCACCGATCCCGGTGGTGCCGGCGCAGCATTACACCTGCGGCGGAATCGTCATCGATCGCGATGGACGCACCGACCTGCCGAACCTGTGGGCAGCGGGCGAATGCACCCAATCGGGCCTGCACGGTGCCAATCGCCTGGCGTCCAATTCGCTGCTCGAATGCTTCGTGTTCGGCGAAGCGGCGGCCAAGAGCATCGCTGCGGACTGGGACGATCTGCGTGAGCCCCCGAAGATCCGCGCCTGGGACGAAAGCCGCGTGACCGATTCGGACGAAGAGGTCGTGATCAAGCAGAATTGGACCGAAATCCGGCGTTTCATGTGGAATTACGTCGGCATCGTCCGCACGACCAAACGGCTGGAACGCGCGCAGCACCGCATCGATATGCTGATGGGCGAGGTCGCCGATTACTATGGCCATTTCCGCGTCACGCCCGACCTGATCGAGCTGCGCAACCTGCTCCAGGCGGCCGACCTGATCGTGAAATCGGCACTGCGCCGTCACGAATCACGCGGGCTGCACTACACGCTGGATTACCCGGAAACCGCTGAAAAGGCGGACGATACGGTGCTTGTTCCGTAACCGTTCACCTGTTTGTCGCTACAAAGAGTCGACTCGTCGCAGGCGGCAGGCATCCGGCTTGTCCCGGCGTGGCGATCGGCAGAGGTAGACGTCAGGGGCTGAGGGCATTTCAACGACCGTGACTTTTCTGGGCAGTTTCACCCGTATCGAGCGCGCCATTACGCTTGTCGGCCTGGCACCGGCGGCGCTGATCGGTGCTGGCGTCCATGGCAGCCCGGTTCCGGCGAACCTGCCGCCGCCATCCTATCAGAGCTTCCTGCCCGTCCCCGATTCGTCGCCGCGGACGCCCGCGCCGGCAGGCCTGACCCGCGCCGTCGAGACGTTGCGCAACAATTTCGACGGCCTGGCCGGCATCGCCATCCGCAGCGTCGACGACGGCTGGGCGGTCGACAGCGTCGACGCCGACCGCCGCATGCCGCAGCAGAGCGTGTCGAAGCTGTGGGTCGCGATGACGGTCATGGACCAGATCGATTCGGGCCGCCTGACGCTCGAGACGCCGGTGACGATCCGCCGCGAAGACCTGACGCTGTTCCACCAGCCGGTCGCCGCGCTGGTGGCGAAGGACGGTGTTTACGTCACCAATGTCCGCGACCTGTTGAAGCGCGCGATGACCCAAAGCGACAATACGGCGAACGACAGCCTGCTGCGCACGGTCGGCGGGCCGACGGCGGTGCGATCGTTCATCGCCCGCAAGGGCCTGGGCAATATCCGCTTCGGCCCGGGCGAGCGTCTGCTTCAGGCCGGCACCGCGGGTGTGACGTGGAAACAGGACATGGCGATGGGCCGCGCGTTCGAAGCCGCCCGCGCACGCCTGCCCGCCAATGTCCGCCAGGCCGCGTATCAGCGCTACGTCGCCGATCCGGTCGACGGCGCGGCCCCAGCCGCGATCGCCGGTGCGCTGGCGCGATTGAAGAAGGGCGTGCTGCTCAGCCCGGACTCGACGCGCTATCTGATCGAGACGATGGAAAGCTCGAAGACCGGCAAGTATCGCATGCGCGGCGCCGTGCCGCCGGGCTGGACCTTCGGGCACAAGACCGGCACCGGTCAGGACCTGCTCGGCCGCACCGCGGGCTACAATGACGTCGGCCTGCTGATCGCACCCGATGGGCATAGCTATGCGGTCGCGGTGATGATCGGCGACACGCGGCGTCCGATCCAGGATCGCCAGCTGTTGATGCAGGGCGTGGTCAGCGCCATCGTCGCCAACCACCGCGCCGTGCAGAGCGAGGGCTTCTCCGACCGCTAGGTATCTTCTGCCAGCTGGCGCGCCCGCACAGGGATCACGGCGCCGGCGGCGGGATGACCTTATCGATGCGGTAGATCATGCCGTTGCGCGCCACGATCGGCTGCCCGACGACACGCGCGGCGTCATCGCCATCGCCGACTATCGTCACATCGCCCTGCCGCCGCAGCGTCAGCGGTCCGCCGCCGACGCTCGCCAGCTTTGCGGTACCGCCGGCGCGTTGCAGCCCTTCGGTCAGATCGGCGGGTGCGACATAGCCGGTCGCGGCATGTGCGCGCAGCAGGGCTATCAGTTGGGGCCGCCCCTGCGCTGCCTCCAGCGTCGTTAATCGTTCGGCGGGCAAAGCCGCAAAGGCGGCATCCACCGGCAGGAACAGCGTGTAGGTGCCGACACCGTCGAAGGTGCGATCGAGCCCCGCCGCCTTCACCAGCCGGGCCGCCGTCGACAGGTCGGCGGCGCCGTTCAGTTCGGTCGCCAGGCTGCGCGCCGCGGCCTGTTCGGCGGCAATATTGCCACCCGACGCATTGCCGCCGTTATCCTTGCCGCACGCCGTCAGCGCCAATCCCACCGCGCCTGTCACGACCATCATTCGCCCACGCATCATCATCCCCTTTTGTTTATGTTTCGGCTCGTCGGTCGACGACCGTCAGGTCACGAGCTGGATGATCTGCCGGACGATGCGCGTTGTCGGATCGACGTCGTAGAGCTGGCCGTCACTGTACCGGTACAGATGCTCGTCATTGTCGGCGTAGCGATCGCGGAATTGCGGGGGCACGTTGTAGAAGTCGTAGCCCGGGGGCATTGACTGCCCGACCGACCATTGACTGCCGGTCAGCAGGGCGGCGATGCCGTCGATTGCGCCGGACGTCGGGTTGACGCCAAGAATCGCCCCGTCGCCGTAGCGATAGTCGAGGCCGTCGTTATATCCGAAATAGTCGCCGTAATATTCAGGCACCTGATAATCGGTCGCCGCCTGCGGCCAGATGTTCCCGCCGAACAACGCTCCGCCCAGTAGCGGCAGGAAGGCGCTGACGATGTTGGACCCGCTGTTCGTGCGATAGAGATAGCCATCATCGTACCGATAATCGTACCGCGGATCGTTCCGCCAATCGGCGTAGCGGCCGTACCAGCCGTCGTAGCGATCCGGCCCATCGGCCCAAAGCGGTCGCGCGCGCGTCGGAAGCAGGCAGGCGTCGCCGCGACGGACGGCGCCTAGCGGACAGCCCTCGATCACGCGCGGCGGACCAGCGGCCCAGGCAGCCCGATCGCGGCGCCCCCACGCCTTGCCCTTGGGGTCAGGGCCGGCCCCGTCCGGGCCCCAGCCCTTGCCCCGTGGACCATCGAAGCCCCGATCGTCCTGGCGCTTGGCGCCTAGGCCTTTACCTCTCGGTTCGTCCCATCCGCGCGCGTCGGCGACATAACGCTCATCCCGCGCGCCGGCGGATGGCGGCGGCGGCGGCGGGCCACGATCGGCGCGGTTTTGCTTGGGCCGACCGCGGTCGGCCTGGGTCGTACGGTCACGGTCGGGACCCGCCCGGTCCTGCCTGCCGCGGTCGGGACCCTTAGCAGGGCCGACGCGATCGGGCCCGCGGTCGCCACCACCCTTGCCCGCCGGAGGACCGCCGCGGCCGGGGCCGCCGCCGCCCTTGCCCGGGGGTCCATCGGGTCCGCGCCCCTGCGACAGGGCGGGAGCCGCGGCCAACGCGGCTCCGGCAAGCAACAGACAAAGGCCGCGCATCTGACTCTCCCGAACTGATGTCGGGAGGGCTAACGCGAGTCGATGCGATGCCGTTCCAACCCCGCGATCAGCGGGCGATGCCGCCCGCCGCCAGCACCGCCAGCGTTACCAGCTCGCTGGCGGTTGAGGTCATCGGCGCAATCTGGACCGGCTTCTCCATGCCGAGCAGCATTGGGCCGATGACCGTCTCGCCCCCGAGCTCGCGCAGCAGCTTGGCGGCGATGTGCGCCGACTGCAGCCCCGGCATGATCAGCACGTTCGCGGGACCCGACAACCGGGCGAAGGGGTAATTCGCCAGCTGCTTGGGGTTCAGCGCCACGTCCGGCGGCATCTCGCCTTCATATTCGAAGCCGACATCGCGACCGTCGAGCACCGACACCGCGTCGCGGACATTGTCGAGGAACGCGCCCTTCGGATTGCCGAAGGTCGAATAGCTGAGGAAGGCGACCCGCGGTTCATGCCCCATGCGCCGCGCGACCGCTGCGGTCTGTTCGGCGAAATCGGCCAGTTGCTCGGCCGTCGGGCGTTCGTTGACCGTCGTGTCGGCGATGAACACGGTATGGCTCTGGCCGACCAGCACATGAACCCCGAACGGCGTGCGACCGGGTTCGGGATCGATCACGCGCTTCACTTCGCGCATCGACACCGCCCAGGTCCGGGTGATGCCGGTGATCATCGCGTCCGCTTCACCGAGCTGGAGCAGCGCGGAGCCGAAGATGTTGCGATCCTGGTTGATCATCCGCTCGACATCGCGGCGCAGATACCCGCGGCGCTGGAGACGGGCGTAGAGGAATTCGACCATCTTCGGGACGAGCGGCGAATTGCGGCTGTTGTGCACCTCGTAGACGCTCGGATCTTCGACGCCCAAGGCACGCAGACGGTCGTGCACATCGTCGCGACCGACCAGCACCGGCGTGCCGTAGCCGCCCTCGCGGAACGCGATCGCGGCGCGAAGCACGACTTCTTCCTCGCCTTCGGCGAACAGCACGCGCTTCGGATTGGCGCGGGCGCCTTCATAGGCCAGCGTGAGCACCGAAGTGGTCGGGTTCAGGCGCGCGCGCAAGGAGTGGCGATATGCCTCCATGTCCGCGATCGGCTTGGTGGCAAGGCCGGACTCCATCGCCGCCTTGGCGACCGCCATCGATACGACCTCCATCAGCCGCGGATCGAAGGGGGCGGGGATGATATAATCGGGTCCGAAGACGTGGCGCACGCCGTACGCCGCGGCCACTTCCTCCGGCACCCGGTCGCGCGCCAGTTCGGCGATCGCCTGGGCCGCGGCGATCTTCATCGCATCGTCGATGCCGGTCGCCCGGACGTCCAGCGCCCCGCGGAAGATGAAGGGGAAGCCGAGAACATTGTTGACCTGGTTCGGATAGTCCGACCGGCCGGTCGCGACGATCGCGTCGGGACGCGCGGCCTTCGCGAGCTCGGGGCGGATTTCCGGCTCCGGATTGGCCATCGCGAAGATGATTGGCGCCGGCGCCATGTCCTTGACCATTTCCGGCTTCAGCGCGCCGGCGGCCGACAGCCCCAGGAACACATCGGCGCCGACCAGCGCCTCGGTCAGCGTCGACCGGTCGGTCGCGGTTGCGTGCGCCGACTGCCACTGGTTGATGCCATCGCGGTCGGGGGTGATGACGCCGGTGCGGTCGCACATCAAGACGTGGTCGTTGCGCACGCCCATCGCCTTGATCAGCTCGGTGCACGCGATCGCGGCAGCGCCCGCGCCGTTCACGACGACGCGAATGTCCTCCAGCCGGCGGTTGGTCAGCAGGCAGGCATTGATCAGGCCCGCCGCGACGATGATCGCGGTGCCGTGCTGATCGTCATGGAAGACCGGGATGTTCATCCGTTCGCGCAGGGTCTGCTCGATGATGAAGCATTCCGGCGCCTTGATGTCCTCCAGGTTAATGCCGCCGAAGCTCGGCTCCATCAGCTCGACCGCGTCGATGATCCGATCGACGTCCTCGGTCTTCAGCTCGATGTCGATCGCATCGACGTCGGCGAAGCGTTTGAAGAGCACCGCCTTGCCCTCCATCACCGGCTTCGACGCCAGCGCGCCCAGATTGCCCATCCCCAGGATGGCGGTGCCGTTGGAGATGACAGCGACCAGATTGCCCTTCGCGGTGTAATCATAGGCGGTCGCGGGATCGTCGGCGATCGCCTGCACGGGAACGGCGACGCCGGGCGAATAGGCCAGGCTCAGGTCGCGCTGCGTCGTCAGCGGCTTCGACGCGACGATCTCGATCTTGCCGGGGCGTCCTTCGGAATGGAACCGGAGCGCCTCGCGCTCGGAATATTGGACGCTGGTTTCGGCTTCGTCGGACATGCGGTTCCTCTCCTGGCTGCAACCTGCTTTAGGGGGCGGGGCGCAAGAAGGGAACCGGGCTTGCCGCAGGGGAAATGCGGGGATTGCCGGTTTGCCGGACAGAAATGGGCGGAAATCCACACAATCGAGGTGACTGGCAAAGAGGGCACCAGAAGCCTATGGTAGGTCGATGGAGCGCGAACCCGGCGACTTTTCCCGAGACGACGTCCCCGGCTTTGTCGAGGGCGATGACACGCTTGACCGGTTGCTTGCCGGTATTCCACCGGCACCGGCAATCAAACACGTCGACGAGCCAACAGACGATGACGATGCCGCAGCATTGGCAGACATCGCCGCTAGTCGGTTCGTGACACAAGAGCAGCTTGCACATTGGGCGCGAAGCGTCGGAACGTCGGACTATCGTCCCATGCCGCGTGAATGGCTCGAGTAATTTGGTCACGTCCGGCGCTGCGAAACCTCGCGTCGATCACGACTATCTGATGGACCACGATCCCGCCGCTGCCAGCGCCATCGTCGGACGGTTACTGGCGCTGGGATATAGTCTCGAACATTTCCCAAGTCGCGGACGCCCAAGTGGTCGGTGCAGAGAATTAACGACCGTTCCGCCGTACGTTCTACGATACTCCGTCGCCGACGACCTGGTCCGAATCCTCTCCATCCGCCACGGCCGCCGCCGCCCTCTTGCAGACTGATCCCGCATGACCGCCGCCCCTACCCCGATGATGGCGCAGTATCTGACGCTGAAGGCCGAGGCCGAGGATTGCCTGCTGTTCTACCGCATGGGCGACTTCTTCGAGCTGTTCTTCGACGATGCGAAGATCGCCAGTGGCGTGCTCGACATTGCGCTCACCGCACGCGGCGAGCATGTCGGACAGCCGATCCCGATGTGCGGCGTGCCCGTGCATGCCGCGACCGCGTACCTCCAGCGGCTGATCAAGGCCGGCCACCGCGTCGCCATCGCCGAACAGACCGAAACGCCCGAACAGGCCAAGAAGGCGCGCGGGTCGAAGGCGCTGGTCGGGCGCGCGATCGTGCGCGTCGTCACCGCCGGTACGCTGACCGAGGAAGCCCTGCTCGATTCTCGCGCCGCCAACTGGTGCGCGGCGGTGGGCGAAGCGGGTGGCGGTTTCGCGATTGCCGCGGCGGATATCTCGACCGGCGACTTCGTGGTCATCGAAAGCGACCGCGCGAACCTGTCGGCCGATCTCGCCCGGCTGGGTGCGGCGGAGGTGATCGCGGCCGAAGGATCGGACGCACCCGCCACCGGGCATCGGCCCAAACACGACTTCGACAGCGCGCGCGGCGAGGAACGGTTGAAGACGCTGCACGGCGTCGCGACGCTCGACGGGTTCGGGACAATCGGTCGCGCAGGCCTCGCCGCGGCGGGCGGGCTGGTGGCGTACCTCGATCACACCGCCAAAGGCGCGCTGCCCTTCCTGCGCCCGCCGCGTGTCGTCCAGTCGACCGCGACGATGGCGATCGACGCCGCCACGCGCGAGAGTCTGGAAATCTGCCAGGCTCAAGGCGGCGCGCGGGCCGGATCGCTGCTCGACGCGGTCGATCGCACCGTCACCGGCGCCGGCGCGCGTTTGCTGGGCCAGGACCTCGCCGCGCCGTTGATGGATCGCACCGCGATCGAGGCCCGGCTGGCGACGGTCGCGTGGTTTCATGACGATGCCGGCGCGCGTGACCGGGTGCGGGGGGCACTGCGCGCCTTGCCGGACATCGGCCGCGCACTCGGCCGCCTCGCCGCGGGGCGGGGTAGTCCCCGCGATCTCGGGCAGCTGCGCGATGGCCTCGACGGGGCGTGGCGGCTGGGCGAAAGCCTCGACACGCTGCCCGACGCGCCCGACCTGCTCCGCCAGCTGGCCCCCTCGCTGCGCGGTCACGGCGCGCTGATCGACCTGCTGCAACGCGCACTGGTGCCGAGCCCACCGGTCGACGCCGCACAGGGCGGCTATATCGCGGCTGGCTATGACGCCGCCCTCGACGACCTGCGCAATGCGGGCGCGGGCGGACGCCGGGCGATTGCCGCGCTGGAGGCGCAATACCGCACCAGCACGGGCATCGCCGCGCTGAAGATCCGCCACAACGGCGTGCTCGGCTATCATATCGAAGTGCCTGCGCGGTCGGCCGACCCGCTGATGGCCGAGGGCAGCGGCTTTACCCATCGCCAGACGCTGGCGGGCGTGGTCCGCTTCAACGCCCCCGAACTCCATGACGTCGCGATTCGGGTCAGCCAGGCCGGGGCCCATGCGCTCGCCGCCGAGGCTGCGCATCTCGAAGAACTCACCGCCGCCGCGCTTACCGATCGCGAAGGCGTAGCGCGTACCGCCGACGCGCTCGCAAGGATCGACGTCGCGGCGGGGCTTGCCGAACGCGCAGCCGAAGGGGGCTGGGCCCGGCCCACGCTGGTCGACCACGCCTGTTTCGAGGTCGAGGGCGGTCGCCACCCCGTCGTCGAGAGCGCGGTCGCCAAATCGGGCGGGCGCTTCGTCGCCAACGATTGCAAACTCTCCGAATCCTCGCGCTTGTGGCTGGTCACCGGGCCCAACATGGGCGGCAAATCGACCTTCCTGCGCCAGAATGCGCTGATCGCCGTCCTCGCCCAGGCCGGCAGCTTCGTGCCCGCGACCAGAGCCACGCTTGGCCTGGTGGATCGCCTGTTCAGCCGCGTCGGGGCGTCGGACAATCTCGCGCGCGGGCGATCGACCTTCATGGTCGAGATGGTCGAAACCGCCGCGATCCTGGCGCAAGCGACACCGCGCAGTTTCGTCATTCTCGACGAGGTCGGCCGCGGCACCAGCACCTATGACGGCTTGGCGATCGCCTGGGCGGTGGTCGAAGCGATTCACGAGGACAACCGCTGCCGCTGCCTGTTCGCGACGCATTATCACGAGCTGACGCGCCTCGCCGAGCGCTGCGATGCCCTGACCCTCCACCACGTCCGCGCGCGCGAGTGGAAGGGCGATCTTGTCCTGCTGCACGAAGTCGCCGAAGGGCCGGCCGACCGCAGCTATGGTCTCGCCGTGGCGCGCCTGGCCGGTCTGCCCCCGGTCACGATCAAGCGCGCCAAAGCGGTGCTCGACAAGCTGGAGGCCGGGCGCGCCAAGACCGGCGGGATCGCGGCAGGGCTCGACGACCTGCCGCTGTTCGCCGCCGCTGCGCAGGCCGAGGAAGAGGTGGTCGATGAACTGCGCGCGGAACTCGGCGCGCTCGACGTCGACGCGCTGTCGCCGCGCGAGGCGCTCGATGCGCTTTACAGGCTGAAGGG
Source organism: Roseomonas aeriglobus (assembly GCA_016937575.1). Lineage (NCBI taxonomy): Bacteria > Pseudomonadati > Pseudomonadota > Alphaproteobacteria > Acetobacterales > Roseomonadaceae > Muricoccus > Muricoccus aeriglobus. The sequence continues at coordinate 3,413,630 of JAFHKN010000002.1, forward strand.
GCTGATCGCATGACCGAGATCGTCTTCTACCTTGCCCGTGCGGAGAACGGCGTGATCGGTATCGATGGCGACCTGCCGTGGCGCATCCCGGCGGACCTGAAGCGGTTCAAGGCGATGACGATGGGCAAGCCGATGGTGATGGGTCGCAAGACCTTCGAGAGCTTTCCTGCCCCGCTGCCCGGCCGTCGCCACATCGTCCTGACGCGCGCGTCCGACTGGTCGGCGGACGGCGCGGAGGTCGCCCATACGCCCGACGACGCGCTGGCGCTGGCCGGGGACGTGCCCGAAGTGGCGGTGATCGGCGGGGCACAGATCTTTGCGCTGTTTCAGCCAAAGGCGACGCGGATCGAGCTCACCGAAGTCCATGCCGCCCCCGAAGGCGATGCGATCGTGCCGCCATTTGAAGGTTGGCGTGAGACAGCGCGGGAGGATTGCGACGGGTATAGCTTCGTAACGCTGGTGCGGCATTCGAACCACTGACGCTCACCACCCCGGCCGCCGCGCGTAGGGCGTCGAGGTACCGTCGCGAATTGATGGTTCTCGCGGCAGCACCTTTTGCGTAGCTAGCGACGTCCTTTTCTACCCGGAGAAATCCGCCATGCCCCGCCTCGTCCTCCTGGTCCTGATGCTCGTCTGTACGGCCGCTCCCGCGCACGCCGCAACGACCTGTGCGATCGGACCCGCAGGCACCACACAACGCGTGCCCATCGGCGACACCGGCCGGGCGATGACCGTCCACCTGCCCAGCGGCTTCGACTCTGCCAAACCTGCTCCGCTCGTGCTGCTGCTCCACGGCAGCGGCTCGACCGGTGCGGCAATGCTGCGCGATTCGAAATTGGCGGAGGCAGCCGACGGCCATGGCTTCATCGTCGCCGCGCCCGACGCGGGCATCCCCCACGACCAGGGCTTCGTCTGGAATATTCCCGGCGTGCCGACCGTGGCGGGTCGCATTCCGGGCCCGCAGGACGCCGACGACGTCGCCTATCTCGGCCGTGCGATCGACTGGTTCGTCAGCCAGGGGTGCGCGGACCAGGCGCGCGTTTATGCGACCGGCCTGTCGGGCGGCGGGCGGATGACCTCGTGGCTCGGCTGCGTCGCCGCACCGCGCCTTGCCGCGATCGCGCCGGTGGTGGGCCTGCGCGCCGGCAACCCGCGCAAGGACGATCCGACCCGGCCCGATACGAAGAGCTGCCGGCCGGCGAAACCGATGCCGGTCATCGCCTTTGCCGGCGACGCCGACCGGACCAACCCGACTCAAGGCGGTGGGGCGGGCTATTGGCAATATACGATGCACGCCGCCGAGGCGCGTTGGGCGGCGCTCAACGGGTGTTCTGCGGCGCCGACGACGCGCTGGGTCGCCGCCGGTGTGTATGAGGAACTGTATTCGGGCTGCCGGGGCGATGCCGACGTAGCGGGGCGGATCACCGTCGGCGGCGGGCATAGCTGGGTTGCGGACAACGACGCGATGTGGTCATTCTTCGCGCGGCACCGGCGGTAGAGGTCACTCTTTCCCGTTCGTTATGAGCGTGTCGAAGCGCCTTCGTTCGAGCGTAATCCAGGTCCTTTAAAGTGCCTGTGCTCCGGCGAAGGCCGGAGCGTTGGCAGATACAGCCCTTCGGTGTCCACGGCTCCCGCCTCCGCCGGAGCACGAGCAATTCAAGCCAAGTGAGTCAGGCTTTAGCGCCGCATCGATGCTTGGTTCGCGCCGCGGCAAAGCCGCGTCGTCGGTCAGGCTGCGCCTGCCGGCCGTGCGCCGGGCCGCGACGCGGATTAGCGTTGCTATTCCGCTGCCCGGCGCGTGAGGCTTAGGAACACGTCTTCCAGATCCGGCTCCTTCGTCGACACATCGACGATGCCATAGCCGTCCGCCTGCACCGCCGCGAGCACTTCGCCCGCGTTCGCCACGTTTTTGCGATAGGTGATCGTCAGCAATCGTCCCGCCGTCTCGACCTTCTCGAAACAGCGCGCCTCGGGCACTGCGGCGATGTCGCGGTCGACGGTTACCTCGACCACTTTCTCCTGCGCGCGGCCGACCAGCTCCCGGGTCGGTTCATTGGCGACCAGACGACCGTGGTTGATGATCGCAATGCGATCGCACAGCTCCTCGGCTTCCTCCAGATAATGCGTCGTCAGCACCACCGTCGTCCCCGCGGCGTTGAGCGTGCGGACATACGCCCAGAGTTGCTGGCGCAATTCGATATCGACGCCCGCGGTCGGCTCGTCGAGAACGAGCACCGGCGGATTGTGGACAAGGGCCTTGGCGACCATCAGTCGACGCTTCATGCCCCCCGAGAGCGTTCGGGCATAGGCCTTCGCCTTGTCCTCCAGATGCACCGCGCGCAGCAGGTCCATCGACCGCCGCTGTGCCTTGGGCACGCCGTACAGCCCGGCCTGGATTTCGAGCGTCTCGACCGGCGTGAAGAACGGATCGAACAGGATTTCCTGATTGACGATCCCGATCGACGCCTTGGCGTTGCGCGGATGTGCGTCGATGTCGAAACCCCAGATGCGCGCCGACCCGCTGGTCTTGTTGACGAGGCCCGCCAGGATATTGATCAGCGTCGACTTGCCCGCCCCATTCGGCCCCAGCAACCCGAAGATCTGCCCGCGAGGTACGTCGAAGCTGACCCCGTCGAGCGCACGCTTCGGCGCCGCCGACCCGGCGGCAGCATAGGTTTTGCACAGGTCGCGGATCGAGATGGCGGCTTCGGTCATGGGGTGCCCTTACCGCCTTCACATGCCCGATTGAAGGGCGCCCGCGCGATTGCTATCGCACCTTCCATGATCGCCCCGCCCGAAATCACCCGCGTCACCACCGCCCGCGTCGCCTGCGACGGCGCTCATGATGGCCTGCCGGCCGCGCTTGGCCATCCGCGGGTGTGGTTGCAGATCGACGAGCATGGTTATGTCGACTGCGGCTATTGCGACCGGCGCTTCGTGCTGATCGGCGGCCCGGCCGATGGGGTCGATCAGGCGACGCTGCCCGATATTTCCGAGGGCGCGAGCAACTGATCGGGGGCGGGCTTCGTCATGTGCAACGAAGCCTATCGCCGCACCCAGATCGGAGAAATCGCGCGCGACTGGGGCGAGACGCGCATTCCGCTCGTCTTTCCCGAAGGCCTTCCCAACATCGGCGAGCAACCGTCGATCCGCATTACCGATCGTGCGCCGATCATTCGCCGCACCGACAGCGGCACACCCGAACTGGTTGTGCGCCGCTGGAGCTGGCCGGCGCCGGGCGGGCGGCCAGTCTATAATTTCCGATCCGACGGCCGCCGGATCGACAGCGGGCGCTGCCTGATTCCGGTCGACGGCTTCTTCGAGTTCACCGATCCGCCGAAGGATCCTGGGATCACGGGCCGACAGCCCAAGTCGAAATGGGCCTTCACGCTGACCGGACACGGCTGGTTCTGCATCGCGGGCATCTGGCGCAGCGATCCGGCGGTGGGCGAAGCGTGGTCGATGCTGACCTGCCCGCCCGGCCCCGATATCGCCCCGTATCACGACCGGCAGGTGGTCGTGCTGGGGCGCGACGATTGGACCCAGTGGCTCGACCCCGCTGTCCCGAGCGCCGAGCTGTGCCGTCCGCTGCCGGGCGGAAGCCTGTCGGTCACGCAGATACGGTGACTTGCGCGGGCGACACCCTATATTCCCTGCATGAACGCTCCCACCGACCCCCGCCAGTTTCTCTACCGTTCGGGCCTGGACCCCGATACCGCGCAAGCGTTGACCGCCGATACGCTCGCGCGCGCCGATGACGGCGAACTGTACCTGCAGTATCGCAAGTCGGAAGCGTTCGGATTCGATGACGGGCGGCTGAAAACCGCGAGCTACGACACGCACGCCGGGTTTGGTCTGCGCGCGGTTTCGGGGGAAACGACGGCTTTCGCGCACGCCAACGAACTGTCGGAAGCCGCGATCCGCCGCGCCGGCGAGACAATGGCGCTGATCGATCCTGCGGTCGGGCCCCGCCCCGGCCCGCCGCCGAAGACGAACCGACACCTCTATACCGACGCCGATCCGCTCGATCTGGTGCCGTTCGCCGACAAGGTGAACCTCTGCCAGACGATCGACGCCGCCGCGCGGGCGCGTGACCCGCGAGTAGCGCAGGTTTCGGTGTCGCTGCTCGGGTCGTGGAGCGTGGTCGAGATCGTCCGTGCCGACGGCTTTGTCGCAACCGACGTGCGGCCGCTGGTACGGCTGAACGTGACGATCGTTGTCGAGGCGAACGGGCGCCGCGAGACGGGCAGCTTCGGCACCGGCGGGCGTACGACTTACGACCGCCTGCTCGAGCCTGCGACATGGAACCGCGCGATCGACGAGGCGCTGGCGCAGGCACTGGTCAATCTCGATTCCGTCGCCGCGCCCGCGGGCGAGTTCACCGTGTTGCTCGGGCCGGGCTGGCCCGGTGTCCTGCTGCACGAAGCGATCGGGCATGGTCTGGAGGGCGATTTCAATCGCAAGGGATCGTCGGCCTTCTCCGGGCGCATCGGCGAACGGGTGGCAGCGCCCGGCGTGACGGTGGTCGACGACGGATCGATCCACGACCGCCGCGGGTCGCTCAGCATCGATGACGAAGGCACGCCGACGCAGGAAAATATCCTGATCGAGGACGGCATTCTGAAGGGCTATATCCAGGACCGCCTCAACGCGCGGCTCATGGGCGTCGCCCCGACCGGCAACGGCCGACGCGAGAGCTTCGCGCATGCGCCGATGCCGCGGATGACCAACACTTTCATGCGCGGCGGCCAGGACGATCCGGCCGAGCTTCTCAGCCGCGTCAAGACCGGCATCTTCGCCAAGTCGTTCGGCGGTGGTCAGGTCGACATCGTGTCGGGCAAGTTCGTCTTCAGCTGCACCGAGGCCTATCGCATCGAAAACGGCCGGCTCGGCGCGCCGATCAAGGGCGCGACGCTGATCGGCGACGGCCCGTCGGTCCTGACCCGCGTGCGCGGCATCGGTAACGACATGGCGCTGGACGAAGGTATCGGCATGTGCGGGAAGGGCGGGCAGAGCGTCCCGGCGGGCGTCGGGCAGCCGACGCTGCTGGTGGACGGACTGACTGTCGGCGGGACGGGGTGAGGGTCGTCAGTAACCCGAGATCTGCATGTCGAAGGCGGACTTGATCGCATATTCGTGCGGTAACAAGGACTCGATGATCGCTTCTATATCGCGAACGTCGATGGCCCCCGCGAGAGGCGTGAACATCGCATAATCGCGCCCATCGATCGTAAAGACCGGCGTCAGCCGTTGCATGACACTGGCATCGGCAGGTCGCAGGGGAACGACGAAGCGGGTCGGCAAGCTATCGAGGAGGTTGGCTTGGCAATCGATCACCAAACCGCCACCGCGGATACGGCAAACGTCAAATTGCGCCACTAGCGAACACGCAGTCCAGCCAATGGATCACCGTCGCGTCTGTACCATTCGTCAAAGGCAGCTATGGCCGCCTTATTATCTTCACGCCATCGTCGCTCGTGCTCGACCTTGACGGCGATGCGCAGCGCGTCTTCGGTCACGCGCGAGAAGTTCACCCCGACCGCCCGAGCAGCCGCCACGATGCCGGTATCGATCGACAGATTAACTGCCTTGCGCTTGCCGGACGGGATTGGGTCATGCTTCATGCGCATAAACTATACGCAAGGAAAGGTGCGATCAATGGCCGAATTCTTCCCCGCCCTGACCAACGCCCATATCGATTTCATCGCCCGCCAGCCGGTGTTCTTCGTGGCGACCGCCGCGGAAGGCGCGCGGATCAGCCTCAGTCCCAAGGGCTATGACGCGTTCCGGGTGATCGATGCGAACACCGTCGCGTATCTCGATCTCGGCGGGTCGGGGAACGAGACGCAGGCGCATCTGGCGGCGGATGGCCGGATCACGGTCATGTTCTGCGCTTTCGACAATCCGGCGCTGATCCTGCGGCTCTATGGCCACGGCGTTGCGGTGTTGCCGCAGGACGACGGCTTTTCCACGCTCGCCGAGCGTTTTCCGAAGCTGCCCGGCGTGCGGCAGGTGTTCGTAATCCGCGTCGACAGCGTCCAGACGAGTTGCGGCTGGGGGGTGCCGCGAATGACGCTCCAGGCCGAGCGTCAGACCCTGGTCAAATTCCATGCCCAGCAGGACCCCGTTGCGCGAATGGAAGTCAATCGCTCCCGCGACCGCAGCATCGATGGCCTGCCGGTGCGCGTTCAGACCTTCATCCCGCCGGCCGCGTGATGGCCCTCGTCGAACTGACCCGGGTCGACCGTAACCTGGCGACCATCATCGTCGGACGACTGGAAAGCGAAGGCATCCTCGCGCTCGCGTTCGATGGCGGCGCGAGCATCGCCGACGGAAGCTGGCTGCTGATCCCGGTGCGGGTAATGGTCGGCGAGGACGATCTCGCCGCAGCGCGTCGCTTGCTCGATCCTGCCTGATTTTCAGGCAACGCTCTTCGCATATGCACAAAAATTAACAAAGCGTAACGATGGACTTCCGATCTTAATACTCTGAATCCAAACCCTTTGCCGCTTTGGCACACCGCTTGCGAAGCTGATCCCCGGAACTGCGAAGGGGGCGCGCATGAAGCTGATCATCGCCATCATCAAACCGTTCAAGCTCGACGAGGTGCGCGAGGCGCTGACCGAAATCGGCGTGGCGGGGATGACCGTGACCGAGGTGAAGGGGTTCGGCCGCCAGAAGGGCCAGACCGAAATCTACCGCGGTGCGGAATACAGCACCAACATGGTGCCTAAGATCAAGATCGAGGTCGTCTGCGCCTCCGACGTCGCGCCGGGCGCGATCGAGGCGATCCAGGCCGCGGCCAACACCGGCGCGATCGGCGACGGCAAGATCTTCGTGCTCGACGTGGGCCAGGCGGTGCGCATCCGCACCGGCGAAACCGACCAGACCGCGCTGTGAGGGGGGACGCGATGAAGACCATGTTCAAGACCGCCGCGGCGCTGGGCGCCACTGCATTGCTGGCGAGCCCCGCGCTCGCCGCTGCCCCGGTCGCCGCTACGGTGGACAAGGGTGACACCGCCTGGATGATGACGTCGACCGTTCTCGTCCTGATGATGATCCTGCCGGGCCTGGCGCTGTTCTATGGCGGCCTTGCCCGCACCAAGAACATGCTGTCGGTGATGACCCAGATCGGCGCCGTCGCGTGCCTCGCGATGCTGCTCTGGGTCATGTATGGCTATTCGCTGGCGTTCGGTCCCAACCTCGACGGGTCGGCGGGCAAATTCCTGTCGGGCTTCGGCAAGGCGTTCCTCGCCGGCATCACGCCCGCGTCGCAGGCGGCGACCTTCACCAAGGGGGTCGAGATCCCCGAATATGTGTTCGTCTGCTTCCAGATGACCTTCGCCGCGATCACCATCGCGCTGGTACTGGGGTCGGTGATCGAGCGCATCAAGTTCAGCGCGGTGATGCTGTTCGCCGCCGTCTGGCTGACGATCGTCTATTTCCCCGTCGCCCACATGGTCTGGGCGGCCGGCGGCCTGTTCTTCGACATGGGCGCGCTGGACTTCGCCGGCGGCACCGTTGTGCACATCAACGCGGGCGTCTCTGCGCTGGTGGCCGCTCTGCTGCTGGGCAAGCGCATCGGCTTCCCGCAGGAGCGGATGGCTCCGCATTCGCTGACGCTGACGATGGTCGGCACGGGCCTGCTGTGGGTCGGCTGGTTCGGCTTCAACGCGGGCTCCGCGCTCGAAGCCAACGGGTCGGCAGCGCTGGCGATGATCAACACGCTCGTCGCAACCGCCAGCGCCGGCCTGTTCTGGATGCTCGCGGAGCGCCTGCACGGTCACAAGGGTTCGGCGCTCGGTTTCTGCTCGGGCATCATCGCCGGCCTGGTCGCCGTCACGCCGGCCGCGGGCAATTCGGGTCCGTTCGGCGCGATCGTGCTCGGCGCCGTCGCCTCGATCATCTGCTTCTATGCGGTCACCGTTGTGAAGCCCAAGCTCGGCTATGACGACAGCTTGGATGCGTTCGGCATCCACGGCGTCGGCGGCATCGTCGGCGCGATCGGCACCGCGGTCGTCTACGCCCCCTCGCTCGGCGGGCCGGGGGCTGCGGATTACGAGATCGGCGCCAAGCTGGTCGTCCAGCTGCTCGCGGTCGGCACGACGATCGTCTGGGCTGCGGTCGGCACTGCCATCGCCTTCTTCGCCGCCAAGGCCGTGACCGGCGGTCGCGTCACCGCGGACGTCGAGCGCGAAGGCCTCGACCTCGGCGAGCATGGCGAGCGCGCCTACAACTATTAATCCAGGTTCCTCCTGCGGACGACTGGGCCGGTGGCTGCGAAGCTACCGGCCCTTTTTTTGGCTCACTGATAGCCGCGGTCCTCTTCGCGCTCGTGCGCGGCTTCTTCCTGCACGGCTTCCATCTCGCTCTCGTCCTGTTCCGGCCGGGGCTTTTCCGTCTTCTCGGGGTCGTTGATCATCGCATCGTCTCCTTCAACGAAGGGACAACGCCGGTCCGGTCAGCGAAGGTCCGTGGCGATGAAATCGGCGCAGCGTTCACCGATCATGATCGTCGGGGCGTTGGTATTGCCGCCGATCAGTCGAGGCATGACCGACGCATCGGCGATCCACAATCGTTCGATACCGCGCACCGCCAGCCGCGGTGAGCAGACGGCGGCAGCGTCCGACCCCATCCGGGCGGTACCGACCGGATGATAGACCGTGTCGGCGCGCGCCCGGATCAATCGCTCGAGTGCAAGATCATCGGCGAGGTCGATCGCGTTGCGGTCGCGGCCGTTCAGCGCCCGCAGCGCCGGCGCCGTCAGGATACGATACATCGCGCGGACGCCGCGCATCAGCGTGGCGACGTCGGCGGGTGCGGTCAGGAACGCCGGATCGATCAGAGGCGCGCTCCGGGCGTCGCCATCTGCCAGTCGCACCGTGCCACGACTTTCGGGCCGCAACACGCAGACGTGGCAGCTGTAGCCATGCCCGTTCAGCTTGGCGCGGCCGTGATCCTCGACCATCGAGATGACGAAATGATATTGCACGTCGGGCGCTGCCAGGCCGGGCAGGGTCGCGACGAAGCCCCCGGCCTCCGCAAAGGGCGTGGTCATCGGCCCCGTGCGATTGCCGAACCACCGCGCCATGCCGGCCAGCGCCGCGACCGACCCTCTCGCCGATCGGCCGAGGAGGCCCGGGGCATCGCACTCGAAGGTCGCGACATAATCGATATGGTCCTGCAGATCGGCCCCGACCCCCGCCCGATCGATCCGCACCGCGATACCGTGGTCGACCAGGTGCCGCGCCGGCCCGATCCCCGACAGCATCAGCAGCTGCGGGGTCGCGAAGGCCCCGCCCGCCAGCACCACGCCGCCGCGGGCGCGGATGATGTGGCGCTGGCCGCCCCGAAGACAGGCGACGCCCCAGGCGCGACCATCCTCGAACAGCACCCGCTCGACCAACGTGCCGGTCAGGACGTGCAGGTTCGGACGCGGCGAGAGGTAGGCGCGGGCGCTGGTCCAGCGTTCGCCGGCCTTCTGGGTCACCTGATACAGACCGACGCCATCCTGGGTGGCACCGTTGAAGTCGGGATTGACCGGGATCTGCAGACTCGCGGCAGCGTCGATGAAGGCGCGCGAGGCGGGATGGACGTGCTGCTGATCGCTGACCCACAGCGGCCCGTCGCCGCCATGCCAGGCGTCGGCGCCGCGCGTGTTCGCTTCCGCCCGCCGAAACCACGGCAGCACATCGTCATACGCCCAGCCGTGGCAGCCGAGGGTCGCCCAGCCGTCGTAGTCAGACGGGTGCCCGCGGACGTAGAGCATCGCGTTGATCGCACTCGACCCGCCGAGCCCGCGCCCGCGGGGCTGGTAGCCGCGGCGACCGTTCAGTCCGCGCTGCGGCACCGTCTGATAGCCCCAGTTGGTCGCCGGGGTCTGGAACGGGATCGCGCCGGGCATCTTGGTGCGCCAGCCGGTGTTACGGCCGCCGGGGTCGATCACCACGACGGTCCGCCCCGGGCTTTCGGCCAGACGCCCCGCGACCGCGGCACCGCCCGATCCGCCCCCGACGACGACGATGTCCGCTTCCTCGATCACGCCGGCCGGTGTGCCCGATGCCGGCGTGCGCGAAAAGCGGTTAGGGTCGTGCGCCTGTCCCATAGCCGCACCGCCCGATGGATCGCCTGCACCGACCCACGGCTCGCGGCGGCGATCCGCGATCAGTTAACGCTGGTTACCAGCCGCTCGCACCCGCCAGATGACGTTGCCCACGTCGTCCGCCACCAGCAGCGCGCCGCTCGCATCGGTGATGACCCCCACCGGGCGGCCACGCGCGCGGCCTTCGCTGTCGAGAAAGCCGGTCAGCACATCGACCGGCTTGGCTTGGCGGTCGGGGAAGGCGTTGGCGCCGAACGGCACGTAGAGCACCTTGTACCCGGCCTTGGGCTCGCGGTTCCACGATCCGTGCTGGCCGACGAAGGCGCCGTTGGCAAAGCGGGGTCCCAGCTTCGCATCGCCGGCGAAGGCGAGGCCGAGCGAGGCGGTATGCGCCCCCAGCGCGTAATCGCCACGCTTCGAATATTCCTGCAACGCCGGGTTGGCCGGCTCGACCCGCGTGTCGGGATAACCGCCCCAATAATACCAGGGCCAGCCGAAGTTATCCCCCAGGTCGACCGCCGCCATATAGTCGGGCGGCACGTCGGAGCCGAGCATGTCGCGTTCGTTCACGACCGTCCACAGCCGCTGCGACCGCGGTTCGATGGCCAAGCCGACAGGGTTGCGCAGCCCGGCGGCGTAGAGGCGCTTGTACTTCGTGTCCGGGAACACTTGCAGGATGCCGGCGCGGTTCCTTTCCACGTCCATCCCGTTTTCGCCGATGTTCGACGCAGAGCCGACCGAAACGTACAACGTCTTGCCATCGGGCGCCGCGACCAAGCCACGGGTCCAGTGATTGCCGCCGCCCGGATAGGTGGTGACGACTTCCGGCTTGGCGCTGATCGTCGTCGCGCCCGGCGTGTAGCGCACCCGGACCAGCGCGTCGGTGTTGGCGACGTACAGCCAGTCGCCGACCAGGGCCATGCCGAACGGCGAATTCAGCCCGGTCATGAAGGCCGTCTTCGTCTCCGCGACGCCATCGCCGTTCGCGTCGCGCAGCAGCGAGATCCGGTTGGCTGACGGGGTATCGGCACCGGCGCGGCCCATCAGCAGCTTCATCGCCCAGCCGGTGATCCCGCCGCCCTCCCGCGGGGGCGAGTTCGTCTCGGCAACCAGTACATCGCCGTTCGGCAGGCGGTACATCCAGCGCGGATGGTCGAGCCCTTGCGCAAACGCCGCGACCTGCAGGCCCGCGCCCGGCGTCGGCTTGCCGCCGTTCCAACCGACGACTTCGGCGATGCCGATCGTCGGGAACCATTGTTTGCGCGGATCGGTGATGTTGGGCCGCACCCCCATCACCGCCTCGACCGGCAGCCGCGCGACGTCGGGCCGCGTCAGATAATAGGCCGCGCCGCCTGCGATGACGAGGAAGATGCCGAGCACGATCAGGATGTGTTTGCGCATGGAGACAAGGGTACGCGGCGAAGCGCGACGGTGCAATCGTCCCTGCCGAACGCGCGGCGATCGGGCAAAAGTTGCGATACCGCGGTCTATTCGTCAGCCTTCGTCACTTTTGGCACTTTTGACACTTTTGACGTGGGCGGACCGCACGGTGCCTGGTCGCGCGTGGGCAAACTTACGAGGTCAAGGAGCGACGGCGGAAGGCCGATCGGGACCGAAGCAAATGAATTCCAACATTGCAATGGCGACGACGGGTGTTGCTGGGAGGGTGAGCAACAGTCTCAAGCCCCTCCCCTCCAGGAGTGGCAGGTCAGTCAGGCCCCCGGTCTGACCTAAGCGATTCGGGGCATCGCTTCCCTGCAACTGGGTTGGGGTGGGGCAGTTCCTCAAGCGAATCGCCAGTGGAGAGGCCCCACCACTAACCCCTCCCCTGAAGGGGAGGGGGGTAAAGACAGCAAAACGGCCGCGGGGGAGGGAGGAGCCCCCGCGGCCGTCCTGCACTCAACCTCGCCGAAGGGTTAGGCGGCGAGATCGAACCGGTCTGCGTTCATGACCTTGGTCCAGGCCTTGACGAAGTCCTTCACGAACTTCTCCTCATGGCCGGTTTCGGCATAGACCTCGGCGATGGCGCGCAGTTCGCTGTTCGAACCGAACACCAGGTCGGCCCGCGTGGCACGCCACTTTTCATGGCCTTCCGCACGATCGGTCGCGACATATTCCTCGGCGTTGCTGCCTTCCGATTCCTTCCAGACATTGGTCATGTCGAGCAGGTTGACGAAGAAGTCGGTGGTCAGCTGGCCCGGACGCTTGGTGAAGTGGCCATGGCCACGCTCGCCCCAATTCGCACCGAGAACGCGCAGGCCGCCGACCAGTACGGTCATTTCCGGCACCGACAGGCCGAGCAGCGATGCACGGTCGAGCATCATTTCCTCGGTCAGCACGCGCAGCTTCTTGGGGAGATAGTTGCGGAACGCATCGGCCTGCGGCTCGAGCGGCGCGAAGCTGTCGATGTCGGTCTGTTCCTGCGTCGCGTCGCCGCGACCGCCGGTGAACGGGACCGGTACCGAGAAGCCCGCGTCCGCAATCGCCTTTTCGAGGCCGACGACACCGCCGAGCACGATGGCGTCCGCCATCGACAGGTTGCCGCGCAGCCCCTCGAGCGTGTCGAGGACCTTCGCCAGCATCTCCGGCTCGTTGGCCTCCCAGTTGCGCTGCGGCTCGAGCCGGATGCGCGCACCGTTCGCACCACCGCGATAGTCGGACTTGCGGTAGGTCGAGGCCGAGGCCCAGGCGGTCTTGATCAGCTGGCTGACGGTCAGGCCGCTGTCACGGATCTTGGCCTTCACCGCTTCGACATCGGCGTCCGACGGCATCGTCCCGGCAGGAACCGGGTCCTGCCAGATCAGGTCTTCGGCCGGGACTTCGGGGCCGAGGTAGCGGACCTTCGGGCCCATGTCGCGGTGGGTCAGCTTGAACCAGGCGCGGGCGAACGCGTCCTTGAACGCTTCGTGGTCGTTGCGGAACCTCTCGCTGATCGCGCGGAATTCCGGATCGACCTTCAGCGCCATGTCGGCGGTCGTCATCATCGTCGGGACCTTCTTGTTCGGATCCCAGGCGGCGGGCGCCATATCCTCTTCGCGCTGGTTGATCGGCTGCCACTGCTGGGCACCCGCCGGCGAGCGGACGAGCTCGTACTCGTAATCGAGCAGCAGGCGGAAGTAGTTCTCGCTCCACTCGGTGGGGGTGTTCACCCACGACCCCTCGATGCCGCTGGTCACGGTGTGCTCGCCGATACCGCCGCTCTCGTGGCTCGACACCCAGCCGAAGCCCATCGCCGCGAGGTCGCCACCCGCCGGCGCCGCGCCGAGCAGCGAGGCGTCGCCATTGCCGTGCGCCTTGCCGAAGGTGTGGCCGCCCGCGGTCAGCGCGACGGTTTCCTCATGGTTCATCGCCATGCGCTCGAAGGTCGCCTTCATGTCGCGCGCGGACTGCAGCGGATCGGGGTTGCCGCCCGGACCTTCCGGATTGACGTAGATGAGGCCCATCTGGATCGCGGCGAGCGGTCCGTCGAGTTCGTGATAGCCTTCGTCGGGACGGATGCGGGTCTCGACGCCCTCGTTGACCCACTTGTCTTCCTCGCCCCAGTAGATGTCCTTCTCGGGTTCATAGACGTCGGCACGACCGCCGCCGAAGCCGAACACCGGGCCGCCCATCGATTCGATCGCGACGTTGCCGGTCAGGATGAACAGATCGGCCCAGCTGATGTGCTTGCCGTATTTCTGCTTGATCGGCCACAGCAGGCGGCGGGCCTTGTCGAGGTTGCCGTTGTCCGGCCACGAATCGAGGGGAGCGAAACGCTGCTGCCCGCTGTTCGCGCCACCGCGGCCGTCGCCGGTGCGATAGGTGCCGGCGGCGTGCCACGCCATGCGGATGAAGAACGGGCCATAGTGACCATAGTCGGCCGGCCACCAGGGCTGGCTGTCGGTCATCAGCGCGTGCAGGTCGCGCTTCAGGGCGTCGTAATCGAGCTGCTTGAACGCTTCGGCATAGTCGAAATCATCGCCCATCGGGTTGACCGGGCCGTTCGGCGACAGGATGTCGACGGCCAGCGCCTGCGGCCACCAGTCGCGGTTGGTGCGGCCGAGCAGGCTGCGCACGCTATGGTCGAAGGGGCAGCCGCCGCCGTTCTTGTCGATCGAACCCGTCTTGGCATCCATTGCTCGTCTCCTCTTCGCGTCAGTTCGCACGACGCTAGCATTTCGTCGAACAGGCTCCAGTCGCGGTGCGACAGGCCCGTGATCGAACGCGCCGGATCGCTGAACCGGCGGCTCGACCATCTCGATCCTTGTTCAGCTACACGAGGATGACTGATCGACAAAATGCGAAATTGCGAAGGCTTTGATCGGGTGAGGCGATGAGGGATTCCGTCTGGTCCTCCTCTGCAAGGGAGGTGGCGCGCGTCAGCGCGACGGAGGGGGTGTCCCGCTATCCGGAGGGGGGGGCGACACCCCTCCGTCATGCTTTGGATGCCACCTCGCCTTGCCGGGGAGGAATTTGAGACCCTAAGCCTCGACGCCTTCAGGCACCGGCTTGGGCGGATGCAGCCGCAGTTTCGACACGCGCTTGGCGTCCGATTCGACGACCTCGATCTGCCAGCCGCTGTCGTGCGTCAGCGTCTCGCCCGCTTCGGGCACATGCCCAGCCAGCACGACCGCGAGGCCACCGATCGTATCGACGTCTTCCTCGACTTCGCCCAGCCGCGGGTCGATCGCCTCGGCAATGTCCTCCAGCTCGGCGCGCGCATCCGCCTGCCAGGCGCCGCCGCCCAGCGGAACGATCAGCGCCTCGGGCGCCTCGTCATGCTCGTCCTCGATCTCGCCAACGATCTCCTCGATCAGATCCTCGATCGTGATCAGGCCTTCGGTGCCCGAATATTCGTCGAGGACGATCGCGAGATGCGTCCGGCTGGCGCGCATCTGCGCGAGCAGGTCGATCGCGCCCATCGATTGCGGCACATAGAGCGGCTGGCGGATCAGGCTCTCGATCGTCGCGGGCCTTTCCGCGCCGGTGGCCAGGATGGGGAAGACGTCCTTGATGTGGACCATGCCGACGATCGTATCGAGCCGCTGGCGATAGACCGGCAGACGGCTGTGCCCCGCATCGGCGAACAGCGCGACGAGCGCGTCGAAGCTGGTGCCCTCCTCCACCGCGATGATGTCGGCGCGCGGCACGCCCATGTCGCCGGCGTCGCGCTCACCGAAATGCAGCAGGTTCTTGAGCATCTGGCGCTCGATCGGTGCCAGGTCGCCGGCGATCGGCCGGGCCTTTTCGTCGTCGTGACGCTCGAGCACGTCCTCGATCTGGTCGCGCAGCGTTTCGGCGGATTCGTCGCCGAAGATCAGGGTCCTCAGACCCGTCCAGATGCTGCCGTTTTCGGAGTCGCCGTTACCGGCGCGACTTCGGTCCTCTGCCATTGGAAATGCGTCAATCCTCGCGGATCAGATAGGGATCGGCGATGCCGAGACCGGAGAGCACGTCGCGCTCCAGCCCCTCCATCACCTCGGCTTCCGCATCGGTGCCGTGGTCGTGGCCTAGCAGATGCAGGGTGCCGTGGACAATCAAATGGGTGGCGTGATCGTCGACCGACACCCCCTTTTCCGCCGCCTCGGCCGCGCAAACGCCGTGGGCGAGGACGATGTCGCCGAGCAACACTTCGCCGTCGTCCGAGCCTTGGGTGACCGTATCGAGCAGGTCGGGCTGGACCATCGGGAAGGAGAGCACGTTGGTCGGCTTGTCCTTTTCGCGATATTGGCGGTTGAGCGTGTGAACCTCGTCGTCGCTGGTCAGCCGGACGGCGATCTCGATCTGCACCGGATGCGCCAGCCAGTCGCGCTGCGGTGTCGCCCGAATCGCGGCGGTGGCGGCGCGGGTGGCGAGCGCCTCCCAATCGGTCGCATCGGGCCAGGGGTCTTCGCGGAGGACGGCGATATCGATCATGCGAGGTCCGTTTTCGAGAAATCATCGCCCTTGTAGAGCAACGTCGCACCGTTGGTCTTGGCGCAGGCGTAGGCGAAGCAATCGCCCATGTTCAGATTGGCAGGGTGCCGGCCCTTGCCGTACCGCTCGTATGCGTCGATCGCGATCCGCATCTCATCCGTCCCAATGGAAACCGTCCGAACGTTGGCAGCGGTCACGAGATCCTGAATCCGTCTGGAAGCCAATCCCATGTCTTCAGATCGGCGCTTCGCGACCGCGACCGTCGCTTCCCAACCCGCGACCGGCGACATCACCGGGTCCTCGAAAGAGGCCAAGCGCGCGGCTTGACCGAGCGCGTCCTCTTCATCGTTGAGAATTGCGACAATCACTGATGCGTCGACGAATACCGTCATCGCTTGGACGCATCTTCGACGTCTTCCTCACCCGAGAGCCAGTCGAAGAATGCCTTGTCCGCAGTGAAGCCGTCCGATGGCGGCAGTGGATTCCGCTGGTGATACGCCTTCACCCAAGCAACTAGGTCAGGTTTATGCGTTTCCGGCGCAAACGTCGCCTTCTTCTCGCGCAATGCGGTTCGCACCGCTTCTGTCTTGGTCGTGCCCATCCGACGCGCGACTTCCGCCGCCAGCGCTGCCGTCTCCTCGTCCTTGATGTACAGCGATGCCATTACCCGCACTCCGTCAGGAGCGGGATATACTGCGGGATATCCCCGGCTTCAACCGTCCTGCCCCTCATAGGCTTCGACGATCCGGCCGACGATCGGGTGGCGGACGACGTCGGCGGCCGAGAAGCGGGTGACGGCGATGCCCTCGACGCCCTCCAGTCGTGCGACAGCGTCGGCCAGACCGGAGCCGGCGACACCGCCGGGCAGGTCGACCTGCTTCGGGTCGCCGCACACCACCATGCGGCTGCCTTCGCCGAAGCGGGTCAGGAACATCTTCATCTGCGCAGGCGTGGTGTTCTGTGCCTCGTCGAGGATGATGAAGGCATCCGCCAGCGTGCGGCCGCGCATGAAGGCGATCGGGGCGATCTCGATCTCGCCGCTGGCGATGCGCCGCTCGACCTGTTCGGCGGGCAGGCAATCGTGGAGCGCGTCGTACAGCGGGCGGAGATAGGGATCGACCTTCTCCTTCATGTCGCCCGGCAGGAAGCCCAGCTTCTCCCCCGCCTCCACCGCGGGACGCGACAGGATCAGGCGCTGGATGCTGCCGGTGATGAGCTGCGATACGGCCTGGGCCACCGCAAGATAGGTCTTGCCGGTGCCCGCGGGGCCAAGCGCGAAGATGATGTCGTGGCCGACCAGATCGCGCATATAATGCGTCTGGGCGATCGTCCGCGGCACGATCGTCTTCTTGCGCGTCCGGATCATGATCGGCGGGATGCCGTGGCCACGCTCGGTCGAAATGATGCCGTCGAGCACCGGCTGCGCGGCGAGCGCGATCACGGCGTCGACCATGCCGGGGTCGATGTCCTGGCCCTGGAGGATACGGGTGTGGAGGCCGTTCAGCACGTCGCGCGCCAGCGCCACCTGCTCCGCCGTTCCCTCCACCTGCACGCGGTTGCCGCGCGCGGTGATGTAGACCCCCAGCCGATTCTCCAGCGCGACCAGATTGGTGTCGAACTCCCCGAACAGCTGCGGCAGCAGCTCCGGACGGTCGAAGACCACTTCGGTACGGCTGCGCTCGCCGGACTGGGCGGGAACGGGCTTTCGGCTCATCGGGCTCCTTGGGGTCGCGTCACGGGTCTGGGAAGTGTGGCAGAGGCCGCCTGAAAGACAACGGCATTTGTGTGACGCCGCCGATTTGGGGAGTGCGTGGCGGCGGCGCAACAGGCGCGGTGGAACCGCAGGGCGACGTCGTCCGCTTGGGGCTGCGAAAAGGAGAGCCCTCTATGCCCAAATATCTGACCGACCTCGCCGAAATCATGCGCGATATCGACTTCACGATGCTGTCGACCAAGACCGCCGACGGCGGCATTGCCGCCCGCCCGATGAGCAACAACCGCGACGTGGATTACGACGGCGACAGCTTCTTCTTCGCGCTCGACAGCACGCATACGGTGAAGGAAATCCAGGCCGATCCGAACGTCGGACTGACGCTCCACGGTAACAAGGGGCTGCTCGGCAAGCCGCCGGTCTTCATCGCCGCAGAGGGCAAGGCCGAGATCATCCGCGACAAGGCCGCGTTCGAGGCGCACTGGGTGAAGGATCTCGAGCGCTGGTTCGAACAGGGCACCGACACGCCCGGCCTGGTGCTGATCAAGGTCCACGCCGACCGCATCCATTATTGGGACGGCGAGGATCAGGGCGAGATCACATTCGCCTGACCGCCCGCGCGCCGAGCAGACCGATCGCCAGCCCGACCAGGATCAGCGCCATGCCGATGGCGTGATAGCCGTGGAGCGTTTCGCCCAGCAGCGCCGCTGCCAGGAGCGCGCCGAATAGCGGCATCAGGTTGATCGTCTGCCCGGCGCGCCCCGCCCCCAGTGCCGCGACGCCGGCGCCGAACAACAGGTAGGAGAGCAGCGAGGGGAAGACGGCGACGTAGCCGACCACGGCGATCGTGGTCGGGGTCCAGTGCAGCCGTGCGCCGCCCGCCAGCTCGGCGACCGACAAGGGGAGCAAGGCGACGAGCCCCGCCATGAAGGTCGCCGCCAGGAATGCGAGCGGATGCGCATCGGGCTTGGTACGCAACAGGCTGGTGTACAGCGCCCAGACCACCACCGAGACGAGAATGATCGCATCGCCGCGGCCGAGCACGAAGCCGACCAACAGTGCTGGATCACCGCGGAATACGATCACCGCGACGCCGACCGTCGAGACGGCGACGCCTGCGACGGCGCTCCACCCCGGGCGGATGCCGAAGATCAGTCGGTCGCAGACCAGGACGAGGGTCGGGATCAGCGCCTGGAGCAACAGCCCGTTGCTCGCCGTCGTGTAATGCAGCCCGAAATAATAGAGCGCGTTGAATGCAGCGACGCCCAGGAGCCCGATCACGACCACCCGTGGCCAGGCGGCGATCAGCACCGCACGGTCGCGCACCAGATGTCCCCAGGCGAAGGGGAGCAGTAGCGCGAGTGCGCCCACCCAGCGCATCAGGCTGAGCGTCGCTGGCGGGATATCGTCACGGACCAGCCGTCCGGCTATCGCATTGCCCGCCCAGAACAGCATCGCCGCCGCCAGCATGGCGTACGGCCGCAGGGTGCGGCGGTCGGTCACGCGCCCAGCGTCAGGCGGCAAGCGCGAGCACCGGCACGCCGGTCAGCGACACCGGCCCCGCCGCGGTGATCTCGACATCGAGCAGGGTGCCGATCGGGGGACCGTTCTCGACCACCACCGATTGCAGCCATGGCGATTTTCCGATCATCTGCCCCGGCTTGCGGCCCGGTCGTTCGATCAGGATCGTGCACCGCCGACCGACCGTCGCGGCGTTGAACGCCGCCTGATCGCGGCCGAGCGCGTCCTGCAGGCGCGCGAGGCGATCGACCATCACCTCCGGCGCGATCTGATCGGGCAGGTCCGCGGCGGGCGTACCGGGGCGCGGGCTGTACTTGAAGCTGAACGCCATCGCGTGGCGCACCTCGGCAACCAGGCTCAGTGTATCAGCGAACTCGGCTTCGGTCTCGCCGGGAAAGCCGACGATGAAGTCGCCCGACAGCGCGATATCGGGCCGCGCGACGCGGACGTTGTCCAGGATGCGCAGGTAGCTGTCGCGCGTGTGGCTGCGGTTCATCGCCTTGAGGATGCGGTCGTTGCCCGACTGCACCGGCAGATGGAGGAACGGCATCAGCGATTCGACGTCGCGGTGGGCGTCGATCAGCCCCTGCGTCATGTCGTTGGGATGGCTGGTCGTGTAGCGGATGCGCGCCAGGCCGGGGATGCGGTCGAGCGTGCGGATCAGGCTGCCCAGATCCTCGCCGTCCGAGCCCCACGCATTCACATTCTGCCCGAGCAGCGTGATTTCCTTGGCGCCGGCGTCGACCAGCGCCCTGGCTTCGTCGACGATCGCCGCGAACGGCCGGCTGATTTCGGCGCCGCGGGTATAGGGCACCACGCAATAGGTGCAGAATTTGTCGCAGCCTTCCTGCACGGTCAGGAACGCCGAGGGGCCGACGCGGCGGCGGGCGGGGAGCGCCCCGAACTTGCTGAGCGCAGGCATGTCGGTGTCGATCGTCGCAGCGCCCTTGGCCGCATCGGCGACCAGCTGCGGCAGATTGTGGTAGGCTTGCGGGCCGACGACGACGTCGACCTTCGCGCGGCGGACGATCTCCGCGCCTTCGGCCTGCGCGACGCAGCCGGCGACGGCGATCATCTGATTCGGGCGGTCCTTCTTCATCCGGCCGATGTCGGAATAGACCTTCTCGGTCGCCTTCTCGCGGATGTGACACGTGTTGAGCACGACCAGGTCGGCGTCCTCGCCGGTCGCGGCGGTATAGCCCGCCGCCGCCATCGCCTCGGCCATCCGCTCGCCGTCGTAGACGTTCATCTGGCAGCCGAAGGATTTGACGTGAAAGGTTTTTGGCACGGTCATGATGTGGCGCCTGTAGCGGTTTTGACAGGAGGCGGGAAGAAGAAGGGTTTTGTCACGCGAAGGCGCGAAGGCGCGAAGATTTTGGTTCACGCGGAGGCGCGGAGACGCGGAGGTGTCCCGCCCGCTGCGCCAGCAGCCTGTTATTAAGTCGAGCATCCGGGCGGCGCAGTTTGGGTTAAGAGAAGCACGCTGCCGCGCGCGATACACCTCTGCGCCTCGGCGCCTCCGCGTGAAATCACATCTTCTTCTTAGCGCCTTCGCGCCTTTGCGTGAATCAAACCTTCTTCTGAACCATCCGCGCCCGCGCCTCCGCCGCCACCGCCTTGCGGCCGGGATAGTCCGCCGGGTCGAACGAATCGAGAAAGGTCAGCGTCGCGGTGAAGGCGCCGCGCCGCGACAGGATGCGGCGGGCGTTGACCGCGCCGGGTTCGTCGCCCAGCCACGCCAGATCGGCCATCGCCGGGCCGTAATCGATCAGCACCGGCTGGACCAGGACGCCGGGCGGCGGAGGGTCGAGCACGGCGAGCAGCGCGGGCTTGAAGGGGAGCAGCGTCGTGCCGTCGCCGGTCGTGCCTTCGGCGAAGATCGTGATCGACCACACTTCCGCCAGTGCATCGCGCAGCTGGGCGATCTGGTCGGCGACGCCCATCCGCGCGGTGCGATCGACGAACAGCGTGCGATTGAGGCCGCAGAGCCAGCCGATCACCGGCACGTTCGCCAGGTCCGACTTGGCAACGAACGCGGTCCCGTTGCGCCCGGCGAGCAGCGGGATGTCGAGCCAGCTCAAGTGATTCGACAGGAAGACGACGTCGCGTTTGAGGGAACGACCGATCGTGCGGCGGCGGGCGCCGATGATCCATGCGACCGCTGCGAGGAAATACATCGGCCAGGGCGAGGAAAGGCGGAACAGCCGCCACAGGCCGTGGAACGGGAGCGCAAGGATCAGCGCAAGGGCGATGCCGGTCAGGCGGACGGCGAATCGGAGGTTCGCGGCAAGGGAGTAGCGGGGATGAAAGGCGGCGGCGGTCACCTGTTCCCCTCCACCGTCATCCCCGCGGAGGCGGGGATCAATTCTGGCTGACGTTTCGGCTTTATGACCATGTTCGGCGCCAATTTATTCCCGCCTTCGCGGGAATGACGATCGAAAGGTGGCGGGAGCCTGCCTTCAAACCTTCCTGTCGAGGCTGACGCCGTACAGCTCCATCCGGTGGTCGACCAACCGGAATCCCAGCCGCTCGGCGATCTGTTTCTGGAGCAGTTCCAACTCGGGATCGACGAACTCGATGACCTTGCCCGTCTCGACGTCGATCAGGTGATCATGATGCGCCTCGGGCGACGGCTCGTAGCGTGCGCGACCGTCGCCGAAGTCGTGGCGATCGAGGATCCCCGCCTCTTCGAACAGGCGGACGGTGCGATAGACGGTCGCGATCGAAATGCCCGGATCGATCGCCGAGGCGCGCTCATACACCTTCTCGACGTCCGGGTGATCCTCCGCCTCGGACAACACGCGCGCGATGACCTTGCGCTGTTCGGTGATGCGCAGGCCCTTCTGGTGACACAGGGCTTCGAGGTCGATCTTGCGAGGCATTCGGCTGATGTAAGGGATGCGCGCGCGGGTTGGAAGCGCAAGCGACTCGCAATTTGCAGGTGACCGGGGCGTCAGCCGGTCAGCGGCAGGGCATAGGTATGGGCATCGAACGCCTCGCCGGTCGGGCCGCGATAATAGGCGCGCCGCTGGCCGACCTGGGTGAACCCATGCGCGCGGTACAGGCCGAGCGCGGGGTTGCCGGCCCGCATTTCCAGGTGCAGCCGCTCGGCTTGCTTCTCCCGCGCGTCGGCGATGACGCTGCGCAGCAGCGTGCCACCGATGCCGCGTCCGCGCCGCTCGGGCTCGACCGCCAGCAACAGCAGCTCGCCATCGCCCGCCACCGCGCGCGCCATCGCAAAACCGACCAACGCCTGGCCCTCGCACGCCAGCGTCACCCATACGCCCTGCAGCGCGAGCATGCCGATACACTGCGCCGACGACCACGCCTCACCGAATCGCGGGTCGAACGCGCGGTTCATGATGTGGACGACGGCGTTCAGGTCGGTGACGTCGCCGCTGCGCAGATCGATCAGGCGCGGCGCCGTGCTCATCGCGACGCCTGCGGCCGTTCGACGCGGTTCACAGCAGGTTTTGCGTCGGGCGCGCGGCCATAGATCGGACGCGGCGGCAGCGTGCGCAGCGCTTCGGGCAGCAGGATCGCGCGCGCCGCCTCGGGCAATGCGTCGACCCCCCGTATGTCGACGAGCCAGCGCACGCCGGTGCCGATCGCAGGGCGCGCGCCGATCGCGGCTGCGGCCGCATCGGGCTTCAGCGAAGCGAGGGCGCCTGCGGGGGCGAGGGGGCGGTCATAGGCCTGCACGAACAGCTCACCGTGCCCGCCTTCGAGCACGACGGCAAGACCCTGCCAACCTATGTTATCCGCCAATCCCGCCGCGGCGATCAGTGCGGTCGAGCTATATCCGCTCACCGGCACGCCCCAGCCGATCCCCAGGCCGATCGCGGCGGCGATGCCGACCCGTACCCCGGTGAAGCTGCCCGGGCCGACATCGACCAGGATCGCATCCGCCCGGCCACCGTCCGGCAGCTCGGCGATCATCGGCACCAGCCGTTCGGCATGCCCGCGACCGACGACCTCATGGCACGCCGCCACGACGCGGCCGCCGTCGATCAGCGCGACCGAACAGGCCGCGGTCGCGGTGTCGATGACGAGCGTGCACGCCAAGGCGTCAGGCGATCCGGTTGAACTTGCCGAAATCGGGGCGCGGGCTGCGATCGAAGATCGTCGACGGGTCGCCGTATCCCAGGGTCGAGATGAAGTTGACCGTCACGCCCGGTTGGTCGGCAAAGAACGCCTTGTCCACCGCGCCGCCATCGAAGCCCGACATCGGCCCGGTATCGAGCCCGAGCGCCCGCGCGGCGATGATGAAATAAGCGCCCTGGAGCGAGGAATTGCGAAACGCCGAGGCCTTGCGCAATTCGAGGTTGCCGTCGAACCACGATTTCGCATCGGTGTGCGGGAAGAGTTCGGGCAGATGCTCGTGGAAATTCTCGTCCATGCCGATGACGACGCTGACCGGCGCCTTGCGGATCTTGTCGGCGTTGCTGTCGCTGGCACAGGCCGCGAGCTTCTCCTTAGCTTCGTCGCTGACGCACCAGACCAGGCGGGCGGGCAGCTGGTTGGCGGAGGTCGGACCGAACTTCATCAGATCCCAGATCGCGTGAAGCTTGTCCTCGCCAACGGCCTTGTCGAGGTAGCCGTTATAGGTCCGCGCGGCGCGGAAGATCGTGTCGAGCGCGGTATCGTCGAGCGGCTGGCCCATGTGCAGATTTCCTATCCCATCGTTCGTCATCCCCGCGCAGGCGGGGATCAATTCTGGCGGAGCGTGCGGCTGGAGTCGAACGGCCAGCCACAATATATCCCCGCCGTCGCGAGGATGATGATGTTGCTGCCTAGACCGCCCGCACCTCGGTCACTTCGGGCACATAATGACGCAGCAATTGCTCGATGCCCTGCTTCAGCGTCGCGGTGGACGAAGGGCAGCCCGAGCATGCGCCCTGCATCTGCAGATAGACCTTGCCCTTGTCGAACCCGCGATAGACGATGTCGCCGCCGTCGTTGGCGACCGCGGGGCGGACGCGGGTTTCGATCAGTTCGCGGATCTGCGCGACGATGTCGGCATCCTCGGGATCGTCACCGAAGCTCGCATCATCGCCCGGCACGCTGATCCCCGCGGCCGAACCCGGACGGAACAGCGGCATGTTCGCGCTGAAATGATCGAGCAGCACTGCCAGCACGTCGCCCTTCAGCCCCGCCCAGTCGACGCCGGGCGCTGCGGTGACGCTCACGAAGTCGCGGCCGAAGAATACGCCGGTCACGTCGCCCAGTCCGAACAGCGCATCGGCGAGCGGGGACGCCTCTGCCTCCTCCGGCGTCGCGAAATCGCGGGTGCCGGCGTCCATGACGGTGCGGCCGGGCAGGAATTTGAGCGTCGCCGGATTGGGCGTGCGTTCGGTTTCGATCAGCATGCCGCCCATGTGGGCCGGTCAGCCGACACGATCAAGCGCGCTTTCGCGAAACGCTTTGTTGCCCGGTGCGTGGTTCAGCTAGGCGCAAGGTTCGGGGCGGTCTAGGATGGCGGTGATGCTACGTCCTTCCCGGCTGAGCCGCGTCGCCTTTGCCACGCTCCCGTTCCTGCTGATCGCCGGCGCGCTGCCCGCGCAACAGGCCCCGCAACGCGCAGCAACGACGCAGGCGCCGCCCGTCACGGTCGACAAGAGCGCGTGGTTGTACAAGGGCAGCGACATCACCCCCGACCCGGACTGGCGGTTCGGAACGTTGCCGAACGGGCTGCGCTATGCCGTTCGCAAGAACGGGGTGCCGCCGGGGCAGGTGGCGATCCGGGTGCGAATGGACGTCGGCTCGCTGCATGAAAGGGACGACGAGCGCGGCTTCGCGCATCTGATCGAGCATCTGAGCTTTCGCGGCTCGGAACACGTTCCCGATGGCGAAGCGAAGCGCATCTGGCAGCGGATGGGCGTGACCTTCGGCGCTGATACCAACGCGTCGACCAGCTTCACCCAGACCGTCTACAAGCTCGATCTGCCCATGGCCAACCAGGACGGGCTCGACGAAAGCCTGAAGATCCTGGCGGGCATGATGGCCGGACCGAGCCTGACCCAGGCCGCGCTCGATGCCGAACGGCCGGTCGTGCTGTCGGAAGCGCGCGAGCAGCCCGGACCACAGGTGCGACTGGGCGATGCGACACGCGAAGTGTTCTTCGCCGGCCAGCCGCTCGCCAACCGCTCGCCGATCGGCACGACGGAGACGCTGTCGGGCGCGACCGCGGCGAGCGTGAAGGCGTTCCACGATCGCTGGTATCGTCCCGAACGCGCCGTCGTCGTCATCTCGGGCGACATGGACCCGGCGCTGTTCGAAGCCGCGATCGTCAAGAACTTCGCCGACTGGCGCGGCATCGGCCCGGCCGTTCCGGCACCCGATTTCGGCAGCCCCAGGCCCGCCAAGTCGGACACGGCGGCGCTGGTCGAGCCGCAGCTGCCGCCGCTCGTCAGCCTGGCGTGGCTGCGGCCGTGGACGGTCGGCGACGACACGGTGATCTTCAACCAGAAGCGGATGATCGACATGGTCGCCATCCGCATCGTCAACCGCCGGCTGGAAAGCCGGGCGCGCGGCGGGGGAAGCTTCATTTCGGCCGGCGCGAACCTCGAAGACATTTCGCGCTCGGCCAATGCGACGCTGATGAACATCCTGCCGCTCGGCAACGATTGGCAGACCGCGTTGAAGGACGTGCGCACGGGTATCGCCGACGCGATCGCGACGCCGCCGACGCAGGGCGAGATCGATCGCGAGCTGACCGAGATTCAGACCGCGATGAAGGCATCGGTCGACCAGGCGCGGGTCGAGGCAGGTGCGAAGAAGGCCGACGATCTGGTCGAGGCGGTCGATATCAAGGAAACCACGACCACCCCGCAGACCAGCCTGGGCATCCTGCAGGATGCGATCGCGAAAAAGATGTTCACGCCGGCCGCGGTGCAGGCATCGGCCAAGGCGGTGTTTTCAGGCGTTGCGCTGCGCGGCGTCGTCAATACGCCGCAACCACAGGAGAATGCCGCCGCGGCGCTGCAGGCTGCGCTGGCCGCCGAGGTGAAGCCCGGCACGGCGGCGGCGAGCAAGCTCGGCACGATCGGGTTCGACGCGCTGCCCAAGCTTGGGGCCCCGGGCAAGGTCGTCGCGCGCACGGTCGCCGTGAACGACCCGAAGATCGAGAAGGTGACGTTCGCGAACGGCGTGAACCTGCTGCTGTTCGAAAACCCGTCGGAGGCGAGCCGCGTCTACGTCCGCGTGCGCTTCGGCCGCGGGATCGCCGGGCTGCCGTCGGATCGCCAGACGCCGGCCTATGCCGGGGACCTGGCGCTGGCCGCCAGCGGGATCGGGAAGCTGGGGCAGGAGGAGATCGATCGCATCACCAG
This sequence comes from Roseomonas aeriglobus, assembly GCA_016937575.1. Lineage (NCBI taxonomy): Bacteria > Pseudomonadati > Pseudomonadota > Alphaproteobacteria > Acetobacterales > Roseomonadaceae > Muricoccus > Muricoccus aeriglobus. The sequence continues at coordinate 3,440,190 of JAFHKN010000002.1, forward strand.
CGGCCGGCGAATCACACTCGACTTCGCGATCGACGAGGACGCGTTCCTGTTCGGCGCGACGACATCGGCCGAGGATCTGGCCGACCAGCTGAAGCTGATCGCCGCCAAGCTCGCTGCGCCGGGTTGGGACCCGAAGCCGGTGGCGCGTGCCAAGGCCGTGATGCTGGCGAGCTACGCGTCGATGGACGCGTCCCCCGACGGCGTTCTGGGGCGCGATCTCGACCGGTTGCTTCACGACGGCGACCCGCGCTGGGGCACACCGACACGCGTCGATTTGGAAAAGCTCGATGCAAAGTCCTTCCGCGCATTCTGGGAACCGATCCTGGCGAGTGGGACGATCGAAGTGCAGATCTATGGCGACATGAAATCCGATTCGGCGATCGCCGCGGTCGCATCATCGCTGGGCGCGCTGAAGCCGCGCAAGGAGGCCGCCGTCGCTACCGCGCCGATCCGCTTCCCGGCGCCGACCGCAACCCCCGTCGCGCGGACTCATGACGGGCGCGACACCCAGGCCGCAGCGGTCATCGCCTGGCCGACCGGCGGTGGTAGCGACGGCATCGCGACGGGTCGCAAGCTGGAGGTGCTGGCCGCGGTCTTCCGCGATCGGCTGCTGGACAGGCTGCGGTCGGCGGCGGGGATCAGCTATACGCCGAACGTGGCGTCCAGCTGGCCGGTCGGGCTCAGCGGCGGTGGGCGCATCATGGCGATCGGCAGCGTGCCGCCCGATAAAACCGGCTATTTCTTCGACCTGTCGCGCGAAATCGCCGCCGACCTGGTCGCCAAGCCGATCGACAACGACGAGCTGCGCCGCGCTCTGGTGCCGGTCGTCCAATATGTCGCGCGGCTGTCGACCGGAAACCAGTTCTGGCTGATGCAGACCGAGGGCGGCAGCTTCGATCCGAAGCGGCTCAAGGCGCTCGACACGATCGCGACCGACCTGACGACGATCACGCCGCAGGAATTGCAAGCGCTGGCGGCGAAATATCTGGTGCCGGCGAAGGCCTGGACGATGACGGTATTACCGAAGGATACGGCCAAGCCGGCGAAGTAATGCCGGAATCGGACTTTTGACCGTCATCCCCGCGGAGGCGGGGATCAGTTGTGGCTGGCTTTCGTGAGACCCACGACGTTCAGCGACTATTGATCCCCGCCTCCGCGGGGATGACGGTTGCTAGAGGACTTTACCCCTCAGCCCGATCGATCGCCGCCAGTTCCGCCTTGGACTTCCGGATCGCCTTCAACCGGTGACGGACGTACCAGATCACCGCCACAACGATCGCGACGCCGATCACCGCGTCGAGCGAATGGAAGACCGCCCGCACGCGGGGATCACCGTGCCACGCCTCGCCCAGTTCGCGCCCGACCCAGGCGAGCGCGAAGCAGAAGGGCCAGCTGCCGACGAAGGTGTAGATGTGGAACGGGACAAGCTTCATTCGCGCGACCCCTGCGGGGAAGGCGATGAAGGTGCGGATGACGGGCAGCAGGCGGCCGACGAACACCGCGGCCGATCCCCAGCGCGCAAAGAAACGATCCGCCGCATCGAGTTCGTCGGCACCGATCAGCAGATACTTGCCATAACGCAGCACGAACGGCCGCCCGCCGCGCTTGCCGACTTCATAGGCGACGATCGAACCGAGGTTGCACCCCAGCGCACCGGCGGTCGCGGCGAGCCAGATGTCCATCTTGCCCTGGCTGACCAGATAGCCGGCGAACGGCATGATGAGTTCGGATGGCAGCGGCACGCAGGCGCTTTCGATCGCCATGAGGAGCGCGACGCCCCAATAGCCGGTGGCTTCGATGACGCTGATGACGATGCCCGCGAGGAAGGACAGGATTTGTTCGACCATGGGTGCGCCAAGTGGCCGATGACGCAGGGAAAGGCCAGAGGCAAAGCGATGCAATGCGCCGCACTCTCGCATCCGTCATTCCCGCGAAGGCGGGAATCAATTCTGGCTGACCGTGCGGCTCTTTCCCTACAGTCAGCCAGAATTTATCCCCGCCTTCGCGGGGATGACGAGGGAGGGGGGCTTAAACCTCCGGCAGCACCTGGTCCGACACACCCCAATGAGTCAGTGATCGCCCGTTTGCACGGCTCAGCAGCGTATTGAGATCGCGCGGGGAGAATGCCGCCGGGCTATCGATATCGCCAAGTTCGCTCCACGTCACCGGCGTCGCCACGCCGGCGCCGGCGCGCGCACGGACGACGTAAGGAAGTACCGCGGTCGAGCCGCGCTGGTTGCGGAGCCAGTCGAGGAAGATCCGCCCCGTGCGCTCCGCCTTCTTCATGTTCGCGGTGAAGCGGTGGCCCTCGGCCTCGCCCAGCGCGCGCGCGAAGCGTTCGGCAAAGGATTTGACCGCCGGCCACTGCGCCTCCGGCTTCAGCGGCACGATGACATGGACGCCTTTGCCGCCCGACAGCATCGGGTAGCTGGTGAGGCCGATGTCGGCGAGGTGCTGCTTGATGTCCTCCGCCGCGCGCTTCACGTCGTCGAAGCCGAGGCCTTCGTCGGGGTCGAGGTCGAAGACCATCCGGTCGGGCTTCTCGACGTCGGAAACCAGGCTGCCCCAGCCGTGGAACTCGATCGTCCCCATCTGGACGCAGGCAAGCATCCCGTCGGCGCTGTCGACGTACAGATAGGGTTCGGTCGATCCGTCCTTTTCGCGAATGTCGACGTGGTGGACGTGGTCGCCGAACGATCCGGCATCGTGCTTCTGGAAGAAACACTGTTTCGCCCGCCCCTGCGGACAGCGGACCAGGCTGATCGGGCGGTTGGCGAGCCACGGCAGCATCGCGGGCGCCAGCGCCTCGTAATAGGCGGCGAGCTGCCCTTTCGTCAGCTTGCTGGTCGGGTCGATGATGCGGTCGGGGCTGCTGATCTTGACCGACGAGGTGGCGGTGGGGACGTCGGCGGGCTTCTCGGCGACCACTTCGTCGGCCGGCTTGTCCTCGCGCAACCCTAAGAAGCTCGCGTGGCGCACGACATCCTCGGCGGTGAATTCGGCAAAGGCAACCTCGGCGACAAGCTTCGGGCTCACCCAATGCGCCCCGCGCGCGGCGGCGCGAGGGACGTCGACCGAGGCGGTCTTGCGGGCGAGCGTGTCGAGCTTGGCGCGCAGGTCGAGCATCGTTTCGGTCGAGAAGCCCGTCCCCACTTTCCCCGCATAGCGTAAGCCCTCCGGACCGTTCAGCCCGAGCAGCAACGCACGAAACCCGCGACCCGCCTTGTCGCTTTCCGACCAGCCGACGATGACGAATTCCTGGCGCAGGGTGCATTTCGTCTTCACCCAGCCCTTGGTCCGGGTGCCGCGATACGGGGCGTCGGCCTGTTTCGAGACAACGCCTTCGAACCCTTCCGCACACATCGCCTCGAACAGCTTTTCGCCCGATCCGACGACGTGTTCGGAATAGCGCAGCGTATCGTCGGCGCCGTCGAACAGCGGGCGAAGGCGGTCCTTTCGTTCGACGAGGGGACGGGCAGCGATATCTTCGCCGTCGAGCTCGAGCAGATCGAACGCGAACATCGCGAGGCCGTTGCCGCCGTTGGAAATCGCCTCCTGCAGCGTCGAGAAGTCGGGCTTGCCGTCCTTGAACGCGACGATCTCGCCGTCGATCAGCGCGCTGTCGACGGGCAGCTGCGCCGCGGCGGCGGCGACCCCGGGGAATTTCTCGGTCCAGTCCAGCCCAGTGCGGGTGTAGACCTTCGCCTTGCCTCCGGCGACCGCGACCAGCGCGCGGTAGCCGTCGTATTTCATCTCGTGGAGCCAGCCGTTGCCGGTCGGCACGCTGTCGACGAGGGTGCAGAGTTGCAGCGGGCGGAATTTGGGTGGCGCTGATCCTCCCCGGCGCGGGGAGGGGGGCTTGCGCGAGCGAGTCGTGCGCGGCCCTCCCCCTCCACCACCAGCTTCGCTGGCGGTCCCCCTCCACGTGCCGGGGAGGATCTTGTGCGGCGGCCAGGTCTTCAGGGTCTTGGCCTTTTTGCCCTCGGCGATTTCCTGCATCGTCCGACCGGTCTTCACGCTGGTCAGCCCGGCTTCGACCAGTTCATCGGCGCCGCCTGCGTCCGCATCGTCGATCTTGCGAAGCAGCCAGTTCTCGCGTTTCTCCTTGCCGCGGGGCTTCAGGCGGATGAGCAGCCATTCGCCGCGCATGCGTTCGCCCTGCAACACGAAATGCAGATGTCCTTTCTCCAGGTCCTTCGCACTTTTGCCCTCGATCGGCGCCCAGAGACCATCGTCCCACAGCATGACCGTGCCGCCGCCATATTCGCCCTTGGGAATGGTCCCTTCGAAATCGGCGTAGGACAGCGGGTGATCCTCGGTCCGCACCGCCAGCCGCTTTTCCGCCGGGTCGAGGCTCGGCCCGCGCGTCACCGCCCAGCTTTTGAGCACGCCATCGAGTTCAAGCCGGAAATCCCAGTGCAGCCGCGTCGCGTCATGCTTCTGCACCATGAAGCGGTTGCCGGTTCCGGCCGCGATCTCGCCTGCGGGCTCGGCAGTCTTCGCGAAGTCGCGCTTGGCGTTGTATTTCTCGAGAGGGTCGGGCTTCGCCATTTCAGGCGCGCTTCTTCGCCGGTGCCTTCTTGGCCGGCGCCTTGGCGGCAGGCTTGCGCGCGGGCGCCTTCTTCGCGGGGGTAGCCTTGGCGGTCGTCGTCCCGCCCTTCCCCTCCAGCGATTTCTTCAGCGCCGCCATCAGGTCGACGACGTTGCCGCCCGATGGTCGCGCGCCGCTGTCGGGGTCCTCGATGATCTTGCGGCCCTTCGCCTTTTTCTTGCGTTCGATCAGGTCCTTCAACGCATCGACATAGCGGTCGTGGAATTCCTGCGGATCGAACTTCGCGGTCTTCTTGTCGATCAGCGTGGAGGCGAGGTCGAGCAGGTCGGCGTCGGGCTCGTCATCGGGAATGTCGCGGAAATAGCCCTGCGCCTTGTTGACTTCGTCGGCGTAGCGCAGCGTCTCCAGCACCATGCCGCGGCCGCACGGCTTCAGGCTGACGACATATTCGCGGCCGCGCATCGCGAGTTGTCCGAGCCCGACCTTACGCGCCTTGCGCAGCGCCTCGCGCAGCACGATGAACGCCTCTTCCGCCAGGTCGTCGGCGGGGACGACGAAATAGGGGCGTTCGTAGTAAAGCACGTCGATCTCGTCGGCATCGACGAACTGGGTCAGCTCCAGCGTCTTCTTCGATTCGAGCTTCACCGCGTCGATCTCGTCCTGTTCGAGCAGGACATATTCGTCCTTCGACAGCGCGAAGCCCTTCACGATCTCGTCGGTGTCGACGGGTCCTAAGCCGGGCACCACCTTTTCGTACTTCACCCGCTTACCGCTGGGTTCGTGGACCTGATGAAAGGCGATCTGGGCGCCCGATTTGGTCGCCGAATAGATTTCCACCGGGATCGACACGAGCGCGAGCCGGATCTGTCCCTGCCAATAGGCGCGTGCGGCCATATGCGTCGGCTCCGTCGTTGCGAGGCCGATTCAATTGTCGGACGGCGATTCGGGTTCCCGCAGAGGGCCGGAGGACTCGCTGTCCTACGTTAAGCGCCGGCCAACTCCGCGCGACCACCAAGCCAGACATGGGTGCACAACTGCGCCTCGGGCGTATCGGTCGCCTCCAGCGCAGCGACCGTTACCCAGCCTTCGCTACGCAGCTTGGCGCCTTCGGCCGGGTCGGTGCCGACCGGCAGGAACAGCCGCCGCCGCTCGGGCGTGCGCGCCAGGCTGCCCAGCACGGGATCGAGGAACAGCGACATGCCGACCGCGGGTTCCTCGCGGCCGTCGGCGTGCAGGATGACATAGCTGCCGCCGCGCCCGATCTCGCGCAGCGCACCGGCCGCGAAGATCGAGAAGCCGAACCAGCTCTGATATTCGAAGCCGTGGCGTTCGGTCGGATCGAGCGTCAGCTGGGTGCCGGCGGGCAGCGCTGCGGCGATCTGTTCCAGCCCGTCGATGCGGCCTGCCAGCGCGCCGCCGGTGTCGTGCGCGCGCAGCCGCGCGATGGCGGCATCGAACGGGCCGGCGGCCTCAATCAGTGGCAGGTACGTCGCATCGATCGCAGCGACGCGTCCGGCGTCCTTCGCATCGAGCGCTTCGCGGAGCTCGGTCAGGCGCGCATCGGGCCAGTTCTCGGCCAGCGTCGGCACCAGGTCGGGCAAAGTGAAGTCGACCGACACGCCGGCGATTCCCGCCTGGGTCAGCGCCTCGACCGCGACCGACACGACCTCGCGCGCGGCGGCGACCGAATCGAGGCCGATCAGCTCGATGCCCAACTGACGCATCGCGCGCGCAGGGTTGAGGTCGCTGCCGCGCAGTTTCAGCACCGGGCCGGCGTAGGAGAGGCGCAAGGGGCGCGGATGATGGCCCATGCGCGTCGCAGCTATGCGGCCGACCTGTGCGGTGATATCCGGCCGGATCGCCAGATTGCGCTGCGACACGGGATCGACGAACCGCACCGCGCCGTGGGCACCGCCCGCCTTCAGCCGCGCGCTGAGTTCATCCTCGAACTCGGCGAGCGGCGGGTCGACCTGCTCGTATCCGTACCCGCGCGCGACATCGAGCACGCCCCGCTCGATCCGCGCGGCGACATCCGCCAGCGGCGGCAGGCGATCGTCGAACCCTTCAGGGAGGAGGCCGGTCACTATAGCCCTCTCCCCTGCGGGGAGAGGATTGGGAGAGGGGCAGACGTCACGGCACCCAGGATCGTTTGCAGAACCCCGTCCAAATTCGTCATCACATCAGCATTGGTAAAGCGCAGCACGCGATAGCCCTGTCTTTCAAGCACAGCGGTCCGCCGCGCGTCGTAAGCCTCGCTAATGGCGTGCGTGTCGCCGTCAACCTCGATGACAAGGTTGTGGCTGCGGGCAACGAAGTCGGGGATGGCGCGGCCGCGGACAGTTTGGCGGACGAACTTGATGCCGTTCAGGCGTTTGGCGCGGATGGCGAGCCAGAGACGGGTTTCGGGTTCGGTCATTCCGAAGCGGAGGGCACGGGCTCGCTTCAACAACTCCCTGTCGATTTGCGGCACGGCCCCTCTCCCAACCCTCTCCCCATAGGGGAGAGGGCTTTTATGTGGGACTCAGAACGACAGCGCCATCGCGGTCTTCACCCCGCCCAGCGCCTTGACCTTTGCCAGCAGGTCCGGCGTCACCGCTTCGTCGACCGACAACAACAGCACCGCCTCGCCACCGGCTTCGCGGCGACCGAGGTGGAAGGTGCCGATGTTGACGCCCGCTTCGCCCAGCAGCGAGCCGAGACGCCCGATGAAGCCCGGTGCGTCCTCGTTCACGACATACAGCATGTGACCGACCAGATCGGCCTCGACCTTGATCCCGAACAGCTCGACCAGCCGCGGGGCGCGGTTGCCGAACAGGGTGCCGGCGACCGAGCGTTCGCCCGCGTCCGTCTTCACCGACACGCGCAACAGCGTGTGGTAATCGCCTTCGCGTTCCGTGCGGACCTCGCGCACTTCGATGCCGCGTTCCTTGGCCAGGAACGGCGCGTTGACCATGTTCACCGTGTCGGTCTGGGTGCGCAGGAAGCCCGCCAGAACTGCGCTGACGATCGGCTTCTGGTTGACCTCGGCGGCAGCCCCCTCGCTGTGGATCGAGATGCGCGGGATGGCGCCGGTCGACAGCTGGCCCACCAGCGAACCCAGCTTTTCGGCGAGCGCCATGTACGGCTTCACCCGCGGCGCTTCCTCGGCCGAGATCGATGGCGAGTTGAGCGCGTTGGTGACGCCGCCGGTCATCAGGAAGTCGGCCATCTGCTCGGCGACCTGGATCGCGACATTGACCTGCGCTTCGCTGGTCGAGGCGCCCAGGTGCGGGGTCGCGACGAAGTTCGGGGTGCCGAACAGCGCATGTTCCTTGGCCGGTTCGGTCACGAACACGTCGAGCGCGGCGCCGGCGATGTGGCCCGAATCGAGCAGCTCCTTCAGCGCCGCCTCGTCGATCAGCCCGCCGCGCGCGCAGTTGATGATGCGCACGCCCTTCTTGGTCTTGGCAAGGTTTTCGGCCGACAGGATGTTGCGGGTCTGGTCGGTCAGCGGGGTGTGGAGCGTGATGAAGTCGGCGCGCGCCAGCAGCTGGTCGAGCTCGACCTTCTCGACGCCCAGTTCCACCGCGCGCTCGGGCGACAGGAACGGATCGAAGGCGATGACCTTCATCCTGAGACCCAGCGCACGGTCGGCGACGATCGAGCCGATGTTGCCCGCGCCGATCAGGCCCAAGGTCTTGCCGGTCACTTCGACGCCCATGAAGCCGTTCTTCGGCCACGTCCCCGCCTGGGTCTGCGCATTGGCTTCGGGCAGCTGGCGGGCGAGCGCGAACATCAGCGCAATGGCGTGTTCGGCGGTGGTGATCGAGTTGCCGAAGGGGGTGTTCATCACCACCACGCCCTTGGCCGACGCGGCGGGGATATCGACGTTGTCGACGCCGATGCCGGCGCGGCCGACGACCTTCAGGTTGGTGGCGGCGTCGAGGATCGCCTTCGTCACCTTGGTCGAGCTGCGGATGGCGAGCCCGTCGTAATCGCCGATGATCGCGATCAGTTCTTCGGGCGTCTTGCCGGTGATCTCGTCGACCTCGACGCCGCGCTCACGGAAGATCTGCGCGGCCTTGGGGTCCATTTTGTCGCTGATGAGGACTTTGGGCATGTCGGTTCCTTGGCTCCCTCTCCCCTTCGGGGGAGAGGGTCGGGGAGAGGGGAATTCTGCTATCGTGGGAGATGAGGCACGGCCCCTCTCCCAACCCTCTCCCCTGATGGGAAGAGGGCTATAAGGTCAGCCCGCTTTCGCGGTCGCGTAGGCCCAGTCGAGCCACGGGCCGAGCGCTTCGATATCGGCGGTGTCGACGGTCGCGCCGCACCAGATGCGCAGGCCCGGGGGGGCGTCACGGTAGCCGGCGACATCGTACGCCGCGCCGACCTTTTCGAGCGCGCCGGCCATCGTCTTGATGAACGCCTCGTCGGCGCCGGCAACGGTCAGGCACACGCTGGTCTTCGACCGCGAAGCTTCGTCCTGCGCGAGATGGCCCAGCCAGTCGCGCTCGGCGACGATCCTGTCGAGCGCCGCTGCGTTCGCGTCCGACCGCGCGATCAGCCCGCCCTCGCCCAGCGACTTGGCCCATTCCAGACTGGCGATACAGTCCTCGACGGCCAGCATCGACGGCGTGTTGATCGTCTCACCCTTGAAGATGCCTTCGGTGAGCTTGCCCTTCGAGACGAGGCGGAAAACCTTCGGCAGCGGCCAGGCCGGGGTGTAGCTTTCCAGCCGCTCGACCGCGCGGGGGCCGAGGATCAGGACGCCGTGGCCGCCTTCGCCGCCCAGCACCTTTTGCCAGCTGAAGGTCGCGACATCGATCTTGTCCCACGGCAGGTCGTAGGCGAACACCGCGCTCGTTGCGTCGGCGAAGCTGAGACCTTCACGGGTCTCGGCAATCCAGTCGCCGTTCGGCACGCGCACGCCGCTGGTGGTGCCGTTCCAGGTGAAGAGAACGTCGTTCGACCAGTCGACCGCATCCAGGTCCGGCAGCTGGCCGTAATCGGCGCGCAGGACGGTGGGGTCGAGCTTCAGCTGCTTGACCGCATCGGTGACCCAACCTTCACCGAAGCTTTCCCACGCCAGCGTCGTGACGGGGCGTGCGCCCAACATCGTCCACATCGCCATTTCGAACGCGCCGGTATCCGAACCGGGCACGATGCCGATGCGATGGGTCTCGGGCAGGCGCAGCAGCTCGCGCATCAGGTCGATGCAATATTGGAGGCGCGCCTTGCCGATCTTCGAGCGGTGCGAGCGGCCGAGCGATTCGGTAGCGAGATGTTCGGGGGCCCAGCCCGGCGGCTTCGCGCAGGGGCCGGAAGAGAAAAACGAACGCGCCGGCTTCACCGCCGGGGCGACAGGTAGTTCAGTCATGTAGACTCTCCTCACAGAGAGCACGCGCGGCGTTGGGACCGCGTGGCCCGTCGGCGGCCCTAACGAAGCTTGAGCGCCTGTCAAACGTAACATCGGTTACGATTGCGTCCGGCCGGTGGCGCGGCGCGACGAAGCCCGCGTGACAAAGCGCGTTCCGCCTCCGATGATTGCGCCCGTGTTCCGGTTCCTCGCGCTCGTCCTCGCCCTGTTTCTCGCTGCGTGCGGCAGCGGACGCCCGCAACAGCCTGCCCGCCCGGCCGGCGCGCCGCCCGTCACGCTCAACCAGCCGCCCAGCCGGGCGACGCAACAGTGTTTCGCCGACCTGTCGCGCGAGAACGTGCGCTACTCGCCGCTGCCCGATCGCGACATCGGCGGCGGGTGCCTGCTGGTCGGCACCGTCCAGCTGATCGATTACGGCGTCCCGACGACCAATTTGAAGGCGATGGCCTGCCCGCTTGCCCGCACCTTCACCGCCTGGGTGCGCAACGGCGTGGTTCCGGCAGGCCGAGAAATCCTGGGCAGCGAGGTACGCAAGGTGGAGACGTTCGGCACCTATGCCTGCCGCAACCGCGTCGGCACTGCGACGTCGAGGCTTTCCGAACATGCCACCGGTAACGCCGTCGACATCGCCGCCTTCGTACTGGCCGACGGGCGTCGGATCACGATCGAACGCGACTGGCGGACGACGGACCCCGACGTCCAGCAATTCCTGGCCGTCATCCGCCAATCGGCCTGCCGCCGGTTTCGCACCGTGCTGTCGCCCGACTATAACGCAGCGCATTACAACCACCTCCACCTCGATCTGGGCGGTGCTGCATTGTGCCGGTAGCGAAACGCGCGTAACCCTCCCGAAAATGACAGATACCAAAGTACCAGAGCGCGTCTTTCCGCGCGCGAAACAGGATGCCGAGACCGCCAAGCAGGGCGTGTCGACCCCCCAGACCGAGCATCCGTCCTACCGCCTCGCCTTCCAGGACATGGACTTCCTGTTGCGCGAAGACCTGCGACCGGTGCGCTTCCAGCTCGAGCTGCTAAAGCCCGAACTGATCCTGGAAGAAGCGAAGATCGCCTCGACCTTCGTGTTCTACGGTTCGGCGCGTATTCCCGAACCCGAGAAGGCGCGCGCGCTGCTCGACGCCGCCCCCGCCGACGGCCCGGCGCGCAAAATCGCCGAAAAGCTGGTCGAGAAGTCGAAATATTACGACGTCGCGCGGGAGCTGGCGCAAAAGGTCAGCAACTTCCCGCTCGACGAGGCGGGAATGCGCCACTTCGTCGTATGTTCGGGCGGCGGACCATCGATCATGGAGGCGGCGAACCGCGGCGCGGCGGACGTGGGCGCCGATTCGGTCGCGCTGAACATCGTTCTGCCGCACGAGCAGGCGCCCAATCCCTATGTCACGCCGGCGCTGAGTATGCAGTTCCACTATTTCGCGCTGCGCAAGATGCACTTCCTGCTCCACGCCCGCGCGCTGGCTGCCTTCCCGGGCGGGTTCGGCACGTTCGATGAGCTGTTCGAGCTGCTGACGCTGATCCAGACCGGCAAGATCAAGCCGATGCCGGTCCTGCTGTTCGGCCGTGCCTTCTGGGAACGCGTCGTCAATTTCCCCGCGCTGGTGGAAGAGGGCGTGATTTCCGAGAAGGACCTGTCGCTGTTCACCTATTGCGAGACGGCGGAGGAAGGCTGGGAGGTCGTGCGCAAGCACTACGCGGAGCATGATCCGACGCTCTGAGCGGGCGGCCGCCGGGTTTGCGCAAGCAAACCCGCGGACGCGCCACGTCGGGCAGCGGTGCCGGCGCAGCCGGCTCCGTCTGACGACGTGGCGTCCCCGAAAGTCGCGAAGTTCACGCCAAACGCGTTTTCCGCAGCCTAAACCGCGGCCGACGAAAACCCAATCCCGACAATGCCAAAGAGCGCGTAGCGGCTTAGCCTAGCGCGGGATCTCCAACATTAATCCAACAAAATGTCGCGTTCGTGGGCGTGTACGTTTGCCACTTATCCCACGAAAAACCGCGCCACCTCCGGATCGACGTTGCGCAGCAGCAGCCGGAGGCGCTGTTCGGCATCCTGCGGGTGATCGCCCGGCAGACCGGCCATCGCCCAATCGGCGAACTGGCGGTCGGTGACGCCGCGATCGTCGAGGATCTGGATGTCGCAGTGGCGGGTATCGCGGCGGATGCGATCGAACGCTTCGTCGATGCTGTCCGACGGCCCTTCGAGCACCTGAAGATAGCGATCGCCCTGGCTCCAGAGGATGCCCGAAATGCCGTCCATCCCATTATTCCGGCGGGATTCGGCGAGGATATCGTGCTTGTCCTCGCGCGGGTCGTGACCGACTGCGCGGCTGGAATAGATCAGGCGGCGAAGAGACGTAGTAGCGAGCATTGATGCAAATTAGTCGCTGGCGGGACGTTTCAGAAGAGGCGATTTTCATGCGCCGTGCGGCTGCAAGGAAAAAGCCGGGGTGATGGCCCCGGCTTCGTGTATTTACGTATATCTGCCACGCCGTCAGACGCGACGGCTGCGCCGCCGCGCTGCCGTCGTGGCGCGTGCGCGGGTCAGCTTTCGCCAACCCGACGGCCGCCCGTTATTTCGGCGCGCGCTCGGCTGCTGCCGGATCGACCGACGGTGCGCCGCTGGCCGGGGTCGCGGCGTTCTGGACGTCGGCAGTGTTGCCGAGCGTGCCGGCGCCGTCCTTGTTGGTCGCGGTATCCGGCGTCGGGGTGCCCTCCGCCGGCGCTGCGTCGGCAGCCGGGGCGGCGGGGAGCGGCAGGTTCGAACCCTGCGAATTGAGGTATGCGATCACGTTCGCGCGCTCCTCGGCATTGCCGAGACCGGCGAAGGTCATCTTGGTGCCGTCGGCAAACTTGCGGGGGCTCTTCAGCCAGGCATCCATCGCGTCGAACGTCCAGGTGCCGCCCTTTGCCTTCAGCGCTTCGGAGAAGGCGAAGCCGCCCTTACCCTGCGCGATCGCTTCACCCATGGTCGCCCACAGGTTCGGGCCGACGCCGTTCGCCCCACCCTGGTTGATCGTGTGGCAGGCCGCGCATTTGGCAAAGCTCGCCTGGCCCTTGGCCACGTCGGCGGTGGCCAGACGGGCCGCGATCGGTGCTTCGGCCGAACCGCCGCCGGCGCCGCCTTCTTCGACACCCTCGATCGGATAGCCCATCTTTTCCGGGCGACCGCCGTGGAACGCCATGCCGCTCGCGATCGACAGCCCGAGGGCGCAGACGCAGCCTGCCAGCACCCAGCCCGCGATGGTGTTGCTCCGATTGTCCATTGCCGCCCGTTTGGAAAAGAGTTGTAAGTCCCCCCGCCCTTAAAGCGCAGGATTGCCCATCGCAAGCATGGCGATTACGCGGCCTGCGGTTATGGAAAATTACGCGCCCCCCGCGCGCCCGATCGTGGCGCGAATGACTGAAGCGGCCAGAAGCGAGCCGAATCGTGCCGTCGCCTTTCAGGGGGCGCCGGGCGCCAACAGCCACGTCGCGGCGATGGAGGCCTTTCCCGATGGCCTGCCGCTGCCGTGCTTCGACTTCGCCGACGCGATCGAGGCGGTGCAGACGGCACAAGCCGACTGCGCGATCATCCCCATCGAAAACTCGCTCCACGGCCGCGTCGCCGACATGCATTTCCTGCTGCCGGAATCGGGGCTGGTCATCACCGGTGAGCACTTCCTGAACATCCGCCACGCCCTGCTGGCGCTCGGTGATCGCGTCGAGGTGCGCGAGGCAATGAGCCACCCGCAGGCGCTGGGCCAATGCCGCCACTGGCTGCGCGAGGCGGGGATCAAGCCGGTCGCCTATCCCGACACCGCCGGCGCAGCGGCGGTGGTCGCGGACCTGAGGGACCCGGCGATCGCGGCACTGGCCCCGCCGGCGGCGGCGAAGCTCTATGGGCTGACCGTTCTGGAAGAGGATGTGTCGGACGCCGCGCACAACGTCACGCGCTTCGTGACGCTCGCTCGCGCAGGCCGGCCGGTCGAGGGCGCAGGGCCGTTCATCACGACGTTCGTGTTCGAAGTGAAGAACATCCCCGCTGCGCTCTACAAGGCGCTGGGCGGCTTTGCGACCAACGGCGTCAACATGACGAAGCTGGAAAGCTACCAGCGCGAGGCGCGGTTTTCGGCGACCGAATTCTACGCGGATATCGTCGGGATGCCTGGCGACGCGGCGGTCGATCGGGCGATGGATGAGCTGCGCTATCATTCGAAATGGGTGCGGGTGCTGGGGACGTATCCGCAGGCGCGGGTGCGGGGGTAGGTCAAGGGGGCGGGCGATCTTTTGAAGCCCTCTCCCCTTCGGGGGAGAGGGCTTTAGATGGCAGCCCATTCTTCCAGCAGCGTCCGCGCGATCGCGTAGGGCGGTGGCGGGAGGAACTTTGCGTCCTCCGCCCCCGCCAACGCCGCCCGAACCTCATCGCGGGTCACCCAGAAGGCATCCTCGATCTCCTTCGTATCGATCGTCAGCGCATCGCTCTCCGCCGTCGCGATCGCCGCGAGCATCAGCTGGCCCGGGAACGGCCAGGGCTGGCTGGCGAGATAGCGGACGTCGGACACGCGCACGCCGGCTTCCTCGAACAGTTCGCGCGCCACCGCCTCCTCCAGCGATTCGCCCGGTTCGACGAAGCCCGCCAGCGCCGAATAGCGTCCTGCAGGCCACGCCGCCTGCCGCCCGACCAGCGCGCGGCCGTCATATTCGGCAAGCATGATCACGACCGGATCGACGCGCGGGAAATGCTCGGCGCCGCAATCGGGGCAGGACCGTGCCCAGCCGCCGCGGATGATCGCGGTCGCAGCCCCGCAGTTGGCGCAATAGCCGTGGCGGGCGTGCCAGCCGGTCACGCTGCGCACCGTGCCGAAGATCGCCGCGTCCCCGGGCGGCATCGCGTCGAGCATTCGCATCAGCGCGCCCGACCGCGCCGGCGCGGCGGTGTCGCCCACGCAGGCTTCCGCGAAATAGGGCCGCTGCTCGGCATCGAGGCCAAGGAAAATCGGCGTACCCTGGACGTTGGCGATCGATGTCCAGGCGATAGCGCCGTCCGCGTCCACCGCCGGGTCACCATTTTCCAGCCGCATCAGCCGCGCGCGTGGATCCGCCAGCGCCGCCGCCAGCGCCGGCTCGTCGCTCCGAACGGGATCGGCGCGGTCGAGCCAGGCGCCGGTGAAGCCGGTCGCGATCACCGGGCGCGCGCGTCGGCGTAGAGCGCCTTAACCACGTCGCTGCGCACCGGCCAGCGATCGGCGGGAAAGTAATTGACCATCACCGTACCGCGGATCTTCTTGACCGGATCGACCCAGGCGACGGTGCCGGCCGCCCCACCCCAGCCATAGGTGCCCTTGCTCGCCCCGCCCGGCACGTCGGCGAGATACACCGATCCACCCGCGCCATAGCCCATCGTCGGCCCCTGCGTGCCGCCCGTCGCACCGCCGACACCCTGGAAGGTCACGCCGGGCGGCAGCAGGTTCGAGAGCGCGAGACGCACCGTCTGCGGCTTCATGACGCGCACGCCGTCGAGCATACCCTCATTGGCCAGCATATGGAGGAAACGGTCATAGTCGCGTGCCGACGATACCAGCCCGGCGCCGCCATAGGGAAAGCTCGGCGGCTGGGTGAAGGCCGACGCCTTGGCCGGATCGAGCGGAGTCAGCGTCGTGCCGGCGATCAGATAATTGTCGGCGAAGCGGCCGATCTCCGACTGGGGCACGGTCCAATAGCTGGAGCGCATCTTGAGCGGGTCGAACAGCCGCGTCTGGACGAAGCGTTCGAAGGCCATGCCCGACACCTTTTCGACCACCGCGGCAGTCAGGTCGAGCGCGATCGAATATTCCCATTTCGTGCCCGGCTGAGCGATCAGCGGCGCCTGGGCGACGCGCTTGGCAAACTCCTGGAGCGACTTCGGCCGGGCGAGCTTCGCCTGCGCCTCGACCGCGGCGTTGATCGCGCCCGGCAGGAGCCCGAGGCGCTCATACTCTTTGAGCAGCGGGCCCTTGGCCGAGATGTTGTAGCTCAATCCGGCGGTGTGGGTCAGCAGCATGCGAATGGTGATCGGCCGCGTCGCGGGCACCGAAGCGAGCGCGGTGTCAGGGCTGGTCAGCACGCGCATCTGCTTGAATTCGGGGTAGATGTCGCTGAGCGGCTGGTCGAGCGTCAGCTTGCCATCCTCGATCAGCAGCATCGCCGCCATCGCGGAGATCGGCTTGGTCATCGAATAGATGCGCCAAAGGGTGTCGGGACCGGCCTTTGCCGCGCCGGGGTCGAGCGAGATCCGCCCGGCCGATACGAAGAGCGGCGCTTCGTTACCGCGACCGACGGCGGCGACGATGCCCGGCATCTTCCCGTCGGCGACATAGCCGTCGAACAGCGTCTGCAGCGCGGGATGGGTGCGGGTGTCGACCAGAACCGGGGGGGCCGGGCGCGGCTGCGGGTTGCGCTGCGCTTCCCACCCATGCGCCGCTACCGTGCTGCCCACCGCCAGCGCCAACGCAATCACGAGCTTCGACCGCATCAATCCCTCCGAAACATATCCGCTGCCTTTGCGAACAGGGTCGGCAGGCCTGCATCCGCCAGGCCCGCGACCGGCCACCATTCGCCGCCAGCGCCCGCTTCCTGCGCCTCCACGCGCGCCACGGCAAGCCGGCAGATCAGGCGGAAGTGGGTGAAGACGTGGACGATCCGATCGTCCCGCCACTGCCAGTCGGCCTGGGCGGGGGCGCCGTCGAGTCCGGGGTCGTCCGCAACCCACGGCCCGGTCGGCAGGGCGCGCATGCCGCCGAGCAGGCCTGTATCGGGTCGGCGGACGAGGAGCACGTCGTCGCCGCGCGCCAGCCAGAAGATGGTGCCGTAGCGGGTCGGCTTCGCCGCCTTCGCCTTTTTCGCCGGGAAGGCTTCCGGGTCGCCGGTCGCGACGCCCGCGCAGTCGTCGCGCAGCGGACACAACAGGCACTTCGGCGCCCGCGCGGTACAGATGGCCGAGCCGAGATCCATCATCGCCTGCGCGAAATCGCCGGCGCGGTCGTCGGGCGTGACGGAATCGGTCAGCGCGCGAATGTTCGCCCCATCGTCCGCGAACAGCCGCGCTACGACCCGCTTCACATTGGCGTCGATCACCACCGCGCGTCGGCCGAAGGCGATCGCGGCGATCGCGGCGGCGGTATAGTCGCCCAGGCCCGGCAGGGTGCGCAGTTCGGCCTCGCTGTCGGGAAAACGTCCGCCGTGATCGGCGACGACCGCGCGGGCGCATTTCAGCAGGTTGCGGGCACGGGCATAGTAGCCCAGCCCCGCCCACGCCGCCATGACGTCTTCGTCCGATGCCGCGGCGAACGTCGCCAGTGTCGGCCATCGCGCGACCCAGGCTTCGAATCGCGGCCGCACGGCGGCGACCGTCGTCTGCTGGAGCATGACCTCCGACAGCCAGACGCGGTACGGGTCGGGCGGCTCGCTACCCGGTGGGCTGCGCCAGGGGAGCGCACGAGCGTTCGCATCGTACCAGGCAAGCAGGCGCGCGGCGATGGGCGAGGAGACCTTTGCGGACACGCGCCCTCTATGGCATGGATCCCTGAGCATGCCGAAGCCTCCCCAACCGAAACCTGTCAAAGCCGAACCGGTTCGCGCCAACCGCGCACGTCAGGTCAGCGAACTGCTGCCCGACGTCGGCCGCGCCGCTTTTCGCCGATTCGGCTTCGTCCAATCGTCGGTGGTGACGCGCTGGGGCGAGATCGTCGGCGATCGGTATGCCCGCGTGTCCTCGCCCGAATCGATCCGTTTCCCGCACGGCGAGCGTGCGAACGGCGTGCTGACCTTGGTCGTGCAGGGCGCGCACGCGACGATGATGCAGCACATCGCGCCCGAGATCATCGATCGGGTGAACCGTTTCTTCGGCTATGGCGCGGTCGCGCGGCTGACGATCCGCCAGGGCGAGGTGAAGCGCGAGGTCCGCCGCGCCCCGCCCGCGGTCCGCCCGGTCAGCCACGAACTGGGCGAATCGCTGCGCACCATCGCCGACCCGGAACTGAAGGAAGTGCTCGCCGCGCTTGCCGCCGGGGTCGAAAGCGCCCCGCCCATCCCCGTCCCCTTCCTTGGAAAGATCAGCTGATGCGCTTGCCCTTCGCTCTCGCTGCCGCCGTGGTGCTGGCGGCCGCCGCGCCGCAGGCGGCCAAGGACTGGCGCACGACCGCCACCGCCACGCCGACGGGCAGCATCGCCATCGGCAATCCGGCGGCGAAGGTGAAGCTGGTCGAATATCTGAGCTTCACCTGCCCGCATTGCGGCCATCTGGTCGCCGAATCGAAGCCGGTGCTGCACGATGCGATGGTCCGCGGCGGCACGGTGCGCGTCGAAACGCGTGCCGCGGTGCGCGATCCGTTCGACCTGGCCGCCTGGTCGGTCGCCAAGTGCAGCGGCCCGGCCCGGTTCGGCGCGGTATCGCGCGCGATCTTCGCCGCGCAGGAAGACTGGATGACGAAGGGCGACACCTATGTCCAGGCCAATCTTGCCGCGCTGAAGGGCATGGGGCAGCAGGCCCAGGTTCGCGCGATCGCGGACAATTCGGGGCTGTCCGCCATCGCGACCCGCGCCGGCGTCGCGCCGGCTGCGCTCAACCGCTGCCTGGCCGACCCCGCGCAGACGAAGCAACTGGTGGCGATGACCGAAGCCGCCTTCGCCAAGATCAAGTCGACGCCCAGCGCCGAGGTCAATGGCGCGCTGAACGACGGCATCAGCTGGGCGACGCTCGAACCCAAGCTGCGCGCGGCCGGCGCCAAGTAATCCAGATTTCCTAGGAGTAATCCCGACGATGCGTTTCCTGACCGTCCTGGCCCTCGCCACTGCGCTCACCGCCTGCGGCGGCGGCAACAGCAGCAACACGACGACCGTCGACAACGTCACCGCCGCGGCACCCGTCGCGGGCAAGGCGGCACCGGCAGGGACCAGCTGGGTCGACACCGTCACCCGCACGCCCGAGGGCGGCTGGCTGATGGGTAACCCCGACGCACCGGTGAAGCTGGTCGAATATGGCAGCCGTACCTGCCACGTCTGCCAGGAGTTCGACGAAAAGGCGTTCACCCCGCTGACGCAGAATTATGTCGCGAGCGGCAAGGTGAGTTACGAATTCCGCGACTATCTGCGCAACGGCGCCGACATCGCCGGTGCGCTGGTCGGTGGTTGCGGCGGACCGGGGCCGTTCTTCACCCTCCTGAACCAGATGTATGCCGACCAGCCGCGCACGCTCGACGTGCTGCAGAAGCTGCCGCAGAGCTATTACGAGGAACTCGGCAAGCTGCCGCTCGGCCAGCAGGCGACGAAGTTCGCGGAAGGTGCGGGCTACCTCGATTTCGTCAAGCAGCGCGGCATCCCGGAAGCGAAGGCGCGCCAGTGCCTGGCCGACACCGCGGAAGCCACCCGGCTGCAGAAGATGAACGAGAAGGCCAACCAGGATTACCCGATCCCCGGCACGCCGACCTTCCTGCTGAACGGCAAGATGCTCGAGAATACGGTCAGCTGGGAACAGGTCGAAGCGGCGTTGAAGGCTGCGGGGGCGTAACTATCGCCCGGGGGGCCGACATAGTCGCCATGCTCCCGCGCAGGTGGGAGCCCAGGGCCAAGAGCGACACGGCTTGCGGCCCTAGGCTCCCGGCTGCGCGGGCGCACGCTTAGGCATATCCCATGCGCATCAAGCGCCTGCGGCTGACCGGCTTCAAGAGCTTCGTCGACCCCGCCGACCTGCGCATCGAACCCGGTCTGACCGGCGTCGTCGGCCCGAACGGCTGCGGCAAGTCCAACCTGCTCGAAGCGTTGCGATGGGTGATGGGCGAGACCAGCGCCAAGTCGATGCGCGGCGCCGGCATGGAGGACGTGATCTTCGCCGGCACCCAGGCCCGGCCCGCGCGCGACTTCGCCGAAGTGTCCGTGCTGGCCGACCAGGTGATCGACGTCGGCACGGGTCAGGCGGAA
This sequence comes from Roseomonas aeriglobus, assembly GCA_016937575.1. NCBI lineage: Bacteria > Pseudomonadati > Pseudomonadota > Alphaproteobacteria > Acetobacterales > Roseomonadaceae > Muricoccus > Muricoccus aeriglobus. The sequence goes on from JAFHKN010000002.1 coordinate 3,460,046, forward strand.
GAATTCGAGGTCGTCCGTCGGATCGAACGCGGGGCAGGCAGCGCCTACCGGATCAACGGCCGCGACGTGCGCGCGAAGGACGTCGCGCTCGCCTTTGCCGACGCCGCGACCGGCGCACATTCGCCGGCACTGGTCAGCCAGGGGCGGATCGGCGCGATCATCGCCGCCAAGCCCGCCGAACGCCGCGCGATGCTGGAGGAGGCTGCGGGAATCGCCGGGCTGCACGTCCGCCGCAAGGATGCGGAAGCAAAGCTGCGGGCGACGGAAACCAACCTCGCACGGCTCGACGAGGTCATTTCCGACCAGGAGGCCCGCGCCGCGCAGCTGAAGCGCCAGGCGCGGCAGGCCGAACGCTATCGGCTGTTGTCGTCGCAGATCCGCGTGGCGGAGGGGCGAATGATCTTCGCCCGCTGGCGTGACGCGGCAGCGGCGGCCGATGTCGCGAAAGCGGAAAGCAAGGCGGCCGAGGCACTGGTCACCGAGCGATCGGCGACGGTGGCGGAGACGAGCGCGGCGCAGGAGGCAGCGACGCGTGCCCTGGCCGATGCCCGCACCGCCGCGCTTGCCGCGCGTGATCGGGCAAGCGAGGTCGGCCACGCCCTGTCGGCGCTGCGCGCGCAAAAGGCGGCCGCCGAGCGGCGCCTGGGCGAGCTTGACGAGCAGATGGCGCGGCTCGTCGATGACCGGACGCGCGAAGGCGCCCTGGCGCACGACGCCGCCGAGGCGATCGAGCGGTTGATGGCGGAGGGCAAGATGCTCGACGCGCGGATCGCCGACGCGGCAGCGCGACTGCCACAGATCGATGCGCAGCTGGCGGACGCCGAGCGCACGGCACGCGATGCCGAGGTCGCGCTGGCGCAGGCGTTGGCGGCACAGGCGACCGAAGCGGCCGAGGCGCGCGTCGCCGCTGCCGCGCGCGATGCCGCGCGCGGGCGGACCGATCGGGTGCGGCGTGACGTGGCACTGCTCGACCGCGACCGCGCGAGCCTTGCCGATGCCGCACCGATCGCGGCGGAGCGGGACCGGGCGGCGGCCGCCCGGGCCGAGGCGGTCGCGGCGGGTGACGCCGCGCGCACCGTGCTGGAAACGGCGCTGGCCGCCGAACGCACCGCGCAGGACGGGCGCGATGCGGCACAGTCCGCCCGATCGGCCGCACATGCCGAGCTGACCGCGATCGACGGCGAAATGCGTGCGCTGGCCAAGACGGTCCAGCCGAGCCCGCGCGACCGATTGCTCGACCGCGTACAGCCGGCACCGGGCTATGAGCGCGCCTTGGCCGCGGCGCTGGGCGACGATCTCGACGTGGGGCTCGACCCGGCTGCCGAACGACACTGGGCTGGCGCGGCGCCCCAGCCGGGCGATCCGGTCGCGCCCGCCGATACGGTCGCGCTAACGGATCACGTCAGCGCACCGGAGGCAATTGCGCGGCGGCTGGCGCAGGTGTTCGTGACCGCCGACGACGCCGGCCAGCCGCTTGCGGTCGGGCAGCGGCTGGTAACGCGCGCGGGTGTGCTGCGGCGGTGGGATGGCTATGTCGCGCGGAGCGGCGGCGCCGCGGCGGCGGAGCGGCTGGAGCGGGTGAATCGCCTGCGCGCGCTGGAGCAGGCGCGGCCGGCAGCGGCGCATGCGGTGGCCGAGGCCGATGCAACGCTTGTCGCGATCGATGCCGCCGTCGCACAGGCGCGGGCCGATGCGACGATCGCGCGGCGAACGACCGATGCCACCGAACTGTCCGCTCGCGAGGCGACGCGGGCGGAGGATCGGGCGGCGGCGACACTCGAACGACTGGCGGCGCAGCGCGGCGATCTCGATTCCCGCGCCGCGCGATTGGCCGAGGACGCGCAGGATGCCGAGGCGGAGCTGGCGCGGGCGGAGGCGGCGCTCGCGGCGCTGCCCGATGGCGCGGAGACGCGTCTTCGCGTTGCGGCCCTGTCGACCGCGGCGGAGGCAGCGCGCGGGGCCGTGGCGACGGTGCGGGCCGAGCGCGCGGGGGTCGATCGCGACGCCGCTACCGCGCGGGAACGCGCCGCGGCGGCGGCGGCGGAGGCGAAGGGGTGGAAGGCGCGCGCCGGTGAGGCCGCCCGCCGCATCGCCGATATGGCCAAACGCGAATCGACGCTGGCGGAGGAGCGCGCCGGGCTCGCGGCGCGGCCGGGACAGCTGGCCGACCGTATCGCCACGACCGAGCAGGCCGCGGCCACCGCACGCGCCGAGGCCGATGCGCTCGCCGCGGCCGAGCGTGCGGCGGAGACCGCTTTGCGCACGGCCGAGAGCGCGGCACGGACGGCGGCCGAAGCGCTATCGGTCGCGCGCGAGGCCCGCGCCGGTGCGATGGCCCGGGCCGAAAACCAGGAATTGCGCCGGGTCGAGATGGGCCGGTTGTCGGGCGAGCGCTTCGAATGTCCCGCGCCGCTGCTGCCCGAGCGCGCCGGTTTCGAATCCGCCGAGGTCGGTTCGCCCGCCGACGAATCGGCACGCCACGAACGGCTGACTCAGGATCGCGAGCGGATCGGACCGGTCAATCTGGTCGCCGAGACCGAACTCGCCGAACTGGAGGCAGGCGCGCTGACCAATGCCCAGGAGCGAGAAGAATTGGCGCTTGCGGTCAATCGCCTGCGCGGATCGATCGGCACGCTCAATCGCGAGGGGCGCGAACGGCTGCGCGCCGCGTTCGAGGCGGTCGACGGGCATTTCCGGCGGCTGTTCACGACGTTGTTCAATGGCGGCCAAGCGCATCTGGCGCTCGTCGACTCGGACGACCCGCTGGAGGCCGGGCTGGAGATCATGGCGCAACCACCGGGCAAGCGGCTGCAATCGCTGACCCTGCTGTCGGGCGGCGAGCAGGCGCTGACCGCGGTCGCGCTGATCTTCGCGCTGTTCCTGACCAACCCCGCACCGATCTGTGTGCTGGACGAAGTTGACGCGCCGCTGGACGACGCGAACATCGACCGGTTCTGCGACCTGCTCGACCGGATGGTGGCGGAAACCGACACCCGCTACCTGATCGTGACGCACAATGCCGCGACGATGAGCCGCATGCACCGATTGTTCGGGGTAACGATGGTCGAGAAGGGAGTCAGTCGGCTGGTGTCGGTCGATCTGGGCGGCGCGGAGGGGTTGCTGGCGGCGGAGTGACACCCCCGAGCTCACCGCCGTCATCCCCGCGGAGGCGGGGATCAATAGTCGCCGAACGTGCTGAGACTCGCTTTGGTCCGCCAGAATTTGTCCCCGCCTTCGCAGGGATGACGGGACGGGTGAGCGTCAGAGCTGATGTCCGGTCCGGTCCCGCTTCGTCTCCAGATATTTGGCGTTATGCGGGTTCGCCGGCAGCATCAGCGGCACGCGCTCGGCGACCGAAATTCCGGCCGCTTCCAACCCCGCGACCTTTGCCGGATTGTTCGTTAGCAACCGCACGTCGCGCTGCCCGAGCAGGTCGAGCATCCGCGCCGCCACGCGGAAATCGCGTGCGTCGATCGCAAAGCCGAGCCGCGTGTTGGCATCGACCGTGTCGAACCCCTGGTCCTGAAGCGCATAGGCGCGCAACTTGTTGACCAGGCCGATCCCGCGCCCCTCCTGCCGCAGGTAGAGCAGGATACCCCAGCCGCCGCCGGCGATCCTGGCCAGCGCCTCATTGAGTTGCGGGCCGCAATCGCATTTGAGACTGCCGAGCACGTCGCCCGTCAGGCATTCGCTGTGCAGCCGCACCAGCGGCGGCGTGCCGTCGGGGCGGCCGAGGATCAGCGCGACATGCTCGCCGGCGGCCTCGGGCGTACGGAACGCGACGATCTCGGCATCTTCGATCGCCGCGACGGGCAAGCGCGCGCGGGTGGCGATGACGAGACGGGTCGCATCCTCATGCGCGGCGATGTCATCGCGCGTGATCGCGACGTCGCCGGTCTCATCTTCGCGGACGAAAAAAGCCGGCAGCACTCCGGCAACCCGCGCCAGCAGCAGGGCGGCGGCGGCATCCTCGGCGTGCGGCACGGCGATCGCGCGGAAAGGGCCCTTCAGCGGTGTCGCCAGGTCGCGCTGCGGGTCGGCGAGTGCGGTCGCCGTCACGAAGTCGAGCCATGGCGCGCGGTCGATCAGCACCGGCGCATCGGGCACGGCGGCGTCACGCTGGTTGGCAAGCTTCAGCGTTGCTGCACGCCCGGCCGACAGCAGCACCCCGGCCCTGGTCTCGGGATCGAACGCCTCCAGCCGCGCCGTGTCGGCCGTCTCGATCGCGAGCAATGTCAGCGCGCCGACCGATACCGGCCAGCCGCGCCGCAGCGCGTCGATCGCGCGGGCGGTCGCCTTCGCGTCGCTCAAAGGTCGAACTCGGTGATGATGGGGACGTGATCGGACGGTTTGAGCCAACTGCGGCACGGCTCGCATACGCGGTGCGCCACCGCCTTGTCGGCAACCGCGGGGCTCGCCCACATATGGTCGAGCCGCCGCCCGCGGTCCGACGCCGCCCAGTCCTTGGCGCGGTAGCTCCACCACGTGTGGAGGCGCGCGGGGGCGGGGTGGAACTTGCGGCCGAGATCGACCCAGCCGTGCGCCTTTTGCAGCCGGTCGAGCGCTTCGACCTCTACGGCCGTATGGCTGACCGTGTCGAGCAGCGCCTTGTGGCTCCACACATCCTCCGGGAGAGGCGCGATGTTGAAGTCGCCGGTCAGCACCGTCGGCACGTCGAGCGTCTCCGACCAGCGCGTCATCCGCTCGACGAAATCGAGCTTCTGGCCGAACTTCGGGTTCACGTCGCGGTCGGGTACGTCGCCGCCGGCAGGGACGTAGACATTCTCCAGCCGCAGGCCGTTCGGCAAGCGTACCCCGACATGCCGCGCCTCGCCATTCGCCTGCCAGTCGAGCCGGTCGTCTTCGATAAGCGGCACCCGGCTGACGATCGCGACGCCGTGATGCATCCGCTGGCCGTGGATGATGACATGGTCATAGCCCAGCGCCCGGAACGCGGCGGCGGGGAAGTCCGCGTCGATGACCTTGGTTTCCTGCAGGCACAGGATGTCCGGCGATTCCTCGATGAGGAACTGCTCGACGATGCCGATGCGGAAGCGGACGGAATTGATGTTCCAGGACGCGATGCTGAGGGTCATGACGCGCGGGATGTAGGGGATGGTCGCGGGTCGGGGAAGGGTCGTCCCTCTGGCGGCGGCTCGCGCCGCGGTGAAGCCGCGTCGTCGGACGGGGCCGGGACGGCCCCGCCGGCCGTTTCGTTTGCGTGGTCGCGGCGGCACGCCGCGGCCCGCAAACGAAATGGCCCCCGCTCCGGGGGCATGGAGCGAGGGCCGACCTGTCGTTCGTCACGCAGGCTGGAGGGGGGGCCGGATAGGTCCGGGCAACAGGGGGAATCCCGAACGGGAAAGCCCCCGCCTCCGCACGCAAATGAATAGCCGGCTAATCCTGTCCCTCAGATGAACACATTCGTTCATTTTGGCTCAGTTCCGTACCGACCCCCTCTTCGGATCGCGCCATTTGAACGCTTGGTCGCTGACAGGCACCCCGAACTGCTGATTCGACAAGCGGATCGATGTCCGATTGCCCTGGCTATCCAGCGCGACCCAGCCCTGAAGCATCAGCCCGCCCGGCGCGGACGCCTGCTTGGCAAAGATCAGAGTGATTCGCCCGAATTCGGGTCGCTTGGGATCGCGTACTTCCAGACTGACCACGCCGGGATTGCTGGTCGGCTGGACCGTCGCATAGCGCGAGATGTCCTTGTTCGGATCGAGCAGCACGCCCAAAGGCGAATTGCCGACCGGCCATCGCGACTTCTGCCCGACCGAATAGTCGAGGAACCACAGGTCCTTGCCGTCGCCGACGATCAGGATCGGCACGTTCTTCTCATACTGGAACCGCACCTTGCCCGGCTTCTTGAGCGTCACCGTGCCCGTCAGCACCTTTCCGGCGCGGTCGGTCTGACTGAAATTGGCGGTCATCGTCGAAACGGCCTGCAGATGCCGCTGCACCTGCACGATCTCCGGCGCGGTCTGCGCGACGGCGGGCGCCGCCATGGCGACCACCATGGCGGTCAAAAAAAGTGGCTTGAACATGAAAGTCCTCATGAGAGCGGGGCGTTGAACGCGGCGTGAACCCCGCCGTTCCCGCTGCGCAACGATACCTTTTCCGTTCGTGCTGAGCGTGCCCGCCACGCTCAGCACGAACGGAGAAAGGTCACGCCAACGGCCGACCGTCCTCGTCCATCAGCACTTCGCGGCGGCCGACGTGATCGGGTTTGCCGACCAGGCCGTCCTTTTCCATCCGTTCGATCAGGCGCGCGGCGGAATTATAGCCGACGCGCAGCTGGCGCTGGAGCCAGCTGGTCGAGGCCTTCTGGCTCTGTGCGACATGCTGGACGGCCTGGCGGTAGAGCGCATTCTCGGGCGTGTCGTCGCCGATCGGCGCGCCGTCCAGCGCGAAGCCGCCCTCTTCGGGGTCGTTGGTGACCGCGTCGATATATTCAGGCTCGCCCTGCGCACGCCAGAAGTCGGCGACGGCCTGGACCTCGTCGTCGCTCACGAACGGCCCGTGGACACGCGCGGTGCCGCGGCCGCCGGGCATGTAGAGCATGTCGCCCTTCCCCAGTAGCTGTTCGGCGCCCTGTTCGCCCAGGATGGTGCGCGAATCGATCTTCGACGTGACGTGGAAGCTGATTCGCGTCGGCAGGTTCGCCTTGATGACGCCGGTGATGACGTCGACCGACGGGCGCTGCGTCGCCATGATCAGGTGGATGCCCGCCGCACGCGCCTTTTGCGCCAGGCGCTGGATCAGGAATTCGACTTCCTTGCCCGCGGTCATCATCAGGTCGGCAAGCTCGTCGACGATGATGACGATCTGCGGCAGCGGATTGAGGTCGAGCGTCTCCTCCTCGTACATCGGCTTGCCGTTGTCGTCGTAGCCGACGTGAACCTTGCGGCCCAACGTCTGCCCCTTGGCCTTCGCCGCGCGCACCTTTTCGTTGAAGCTGGCGAGGGAGCGGACGTTGACGCTCGCCATCATGCGATAGCGGTCCTCCATCTGCTCGACTGCCCATTTCAGCGCACGGACGGCCTTGGGCGGATCGGTGACGACGTCGGCCAGCAGGTGCGGGATGCCCTTGTAGATGCTGAGTTCGAGCATCTTGGGGTCGATCATGATCATCCGGCACTGGTCCGGGGTCAGCCGGTAGAGCAGCGACAGGATCATGCTGTTGAGGCCGACCGACTTGCCCGAACCGGTCGTGCCCGCGACGAGCAGGTGGGGCATCGGCGCGAGATCGGCGACGACGGGATCGCCGGCGATATTCTTGCCGAGCACCAGCGGCAGGCCCTGTGCGGCGTCGAACGCGTCGCTGCCGATCAGTTCCTGCAGTGCCACCGCCTCGCGCCGGGCGTTGGGCAGTTCGATGCCGATGACGGTGCGGCCCGGAATCGTCGCGACACGCGCCGAAATCGCCGACATGTTGCGCGCGATGTCGTCGGCCAGCGCGATGACGCGGGTCGCCTTGATGCCGGGTTCGGGCTCGAGCTCGTACATCGTCACGACCGGGCCCGGGCGAACCTCGACGATCGCGCCCTTCACCTTGAAGTCGTCGAGCACGCTTTCGAGCAGGCGCGCGTTGCGCTCCAGCGCGGCCTTGTCGATCGTCGGGTTGGCATTGGGCGGCGGGGGTTTGAGCAGGTCGAGCGGCGGCAGCTTGTAATTGTCGCGCAGGTCCAGGCTCTGCTGGCGGGCTTCCTTCTTTGCCGCCGGGGCGGGCGCCACCTGGCGGTCGGCGATCAGCGGGCCCGGACGGTCGATCGGCACCGCAACCTTGCGCGGGGCGGGACCGGTGGCGACGGGCGCATCGTCCGCAGCATCTTCGACGTCCTCATCATCGAATACGTCGTAGGCGTCGATCTCGCCGGGTCGGCTACGCGTCCGCGGCGACGACGCGCGGCGCAGGCGCGGCAGGCGGGCTTCGGGCAGGTCGAGATTGACCCCGCGCGTCCAGACGAAGACGCCGATCAGCCCCACCGCGACCCCGATGATTCGCATCGCCCAGAGCTCGGCCGCTTCGTTGCCGATCAGCGCGACGCCCCACCGCACCGCATCGGCCACCGCCAGCCCGACGACGCCGCCCCATCCGCCGGGCAGCGCCATCACCGCCTCGGATGACAAAAAAGCAAAGGCGCTCGCCATCAGCGCGACACCGATCAGCGTCGTGCGCAGCATCCGCCCCCAGCGTCCGAGCGGAACGTCGCGCCACAGACGCGAGGCGAAGACAAGTCCAAGCGGCAACACCAGCGCGACCGCCGGGCCGAACAGGACGAACAGTGCGTCCGCGGCATAGGCGCCGGGCACGCCCAGCAGGTTGCGCACCGGGCCGCCGGCCGCGGTGTTCAACGACGGGTCACCCGAATGATAGCTCGCCAACGCACAGGCGAGCGCGATCGTGCCGACGATCAGCAGCACCGCCGTCAGCATCGCCCCCGATCGCCGCGCGCCGGCCTTCACCGTGTCCCGCCAAAGATACGGCGCAGCCCGGCTCGCCATGAGTCACAACCCCCAGAAAATGCAGGCGCCTATTGTCCGCGCCCGCGGACTCGACGTCAAGGCGGCGGCGCCTTGCGCTCGCGACGCCCCTGCCGCAGGGTAACGGCATGTTGACCGCGATCGCGCTTCTGCTCGCACAGACCGCCACACCGACATGTACCTATGACCGTGCGGCCCTCCTGAAGCTCGACATGCGCGCCTTCGATCAGGACATGGCCGGCGGCTGGCGCGCGCTCTCGATGCGCGGGTGCGAGTCGGAAGCCGCCGACCTGATCCGCGACTACCGGCTGGCAAACACGCTGACGCCCGAGCAGATCGGACTGCTAAAATGGCACGAGGGACAGTTGCGCGCGAACCTGAATGAGACCGCAGCGGCGATCGCATTGTTCGAAGAAGCCTATAAGAATCCCGAGATCGACAAGGATTTCGGATGGAATTGGTATGTCGACGGGACCATCGCCTTCCTTCGTCGGGATCGGGAGGCCCTCGAAGCGGCGCTTACGGGTCTGGCCGCGGTGCCGCGCCCGGCCGGACTCGACCCGCGCGGCCCCGACGGCAAGCCGATCGCGATCCGCTGGCCGATGAACCTCAACGTACTGGAAAATTTCCAGCGCTGTTGGGACCAACCGTACAAGGCGGCATATGTCTGCCCGCCCGCGGTTGGCACCGCGCCCCCGGCCCGTTAGGGCTGTCGCCATGAACCGCGCAGACGTTCTCATCCTCGGCGGCGGGCTGGTCGGCAGTGCGCTGGGTGTCGCGCTGTCGGCTCATGGCCTGACCAGTATCATCGTCGACATCGCCGACAAGGACACGATCCTGGCCGCCGGCTTCGACGGCCGCGCCTCGGCGATCGCCAGCGCACCGTACCGGATGCTGTCGGCGATCGGTGTGATCGACCGGCTGGCCGGGGTCGGCTGCCCGATCGAAGGCATCCGGGTGAGCGACGGGCTGGATCCGGGCGCGCTCGACTTCGCTCCCGACGAACCCGGCGACGCGCTCGGCACGATGTTCGAGAACCGCCATTTGCGCCGCGCGCTGTTGGAGGCGGCGGAAGGGGCCGAGCACGTCGACCTGCGGATGACGACGCGCGCGGTGTCGATCGATCGCGGTCCGTTCGGCGTCACCGCGACGCTGAGTGATGGATCGACCGTCCACGCCCCCCTTTTGATCGCAGCCGAGGGACGCAATTCGCCGACGCGCGAGGCGGCCGGCCTGCGTGTCGCGCGCTGGACCTACGACCATGCCGCTATGGTCTCGTCGTTCCACCACGCCGAGAGCCACGAGAACATCGCGTACGAGATCTTCTACCCCAGCGGCCCGTTCGCGCTGCTGCCATTGGTCGACGACGAAGAGGGGCATCGCTCGGCGATCGTCTGGTCGGTGCGGGCGAGCGACGCGCCGGGCATGCTGAAACTGAGCGATCGCGCCTGGCTGCACGAGGCGGAAAAACGCATGGGCGGGTTCCTGGGGCCACTCAGCAAGCTCACGCGGCGGCAAAGCTATCCGCTCGGCTTTCACCATGCCGCGACGATCACGGCCGAACGGCTGGCGCTGGTCGGCGACGCCGCGCACGGCATCCACCCGATCGCGGGCCAGGGCGTCAACGTCGGTTTCCGCGACGTGGCGACGCTGGTCGAAGTGCTGGTCGAGGGCAAGCGGATGGGCCTCGACCTGGGCGATGCGCAACTGCTCGCGCGCTACGAACGCTGGCGCAGCCTGGACACCTTCATGGTCTCGGTCGCGACCGATGGCCTCACGCGTCTGTTCGGAGTCCCCGGCAAGACCGCCAGCGCGGTACGGCGGTTCGGACTGTCGACAGTCCAGCGGATCCCGGCGCTGAAGGACAGGTTCATGGCCGAAGCGCGCGGCGAAAGCGGCCAGGTGCCGAAACTGCTTTCAGGGTTGATGGTTTGACGATCGAACACAGACTGCGCCGTACGAGTACCGACCGATGATTCTGGATTTCGAACGCGAGCATGTTGCCTACAGCATCATCATCGCCGTGCTGATCGTCGCGATCCCGGCGGCCATCGTCGTGATGCGGCGACGCAAGCGCGAGAAGTTGCGGCGGCGCGGGATCAAGACCCACGGACATTGATCCGCTGGGGCGTCGGCGGACCGTCCGCCGAGCCCGCCGCCTATTGCAGCGTTCCAGAATCCTCGTCGTGATGACCGAAGAACGTCATCAGCTGCACGATCAGCTCCGCCCGCTGCGACAGCGTCGCCGCTTCGAGCAGCGCCTGTTTCGACGCAGGATCGAACGGCGCGATCTGGGCGATGCCGTTGACGAGCGATTCGTCGTCCAGCCGCGCGACGCCTTCCCAGTCGACGGCATAGCCGTGGACGTCGGCGAACTTGCGCGATTCGGCCTCCAGCGCCGCGCGTTCGCCGAGGTTGAGGATTTCGCCGGCCGGCGTCGGCTCCAGCATCGCCTCGACCTGACGAAAGCTGGTCGTGACGTCGAGCTCGCGGACGATCCGGAAGCGCGCCAGTCCTTCGAGCACGATATTGTAGCGGCCGTCGTCCAGTGCCTCGACATCGGCGATCTTGCCGACGCAACCGATGTCGAACAGCGGCGGCGCGCCGCTCGGATCCTTGGCGGGCCCGCGCGGCTGGATCATCCCGATTCGACGATCACGCGCCAGCGCGTCGCCGACCATCGCGCGGTACCGCGGTTCGAAGATGTGCAGCGGCAGGTGCATCCGTGGAAACAGGATCGCTCCCGGCAGCGGGAAGATCGACAGGCGCGTCGAGGCGGGGGCGTCGCTCACCCGAACAGGATCGCGGACAGCTTGCGGCGATGTGCGGAGACCCAGGGGTCCTCCAGACCGACCGCTTCGAACAGTTTGAGCAACTGCGCACGCGCCGCGCCCTCGTTCCAGTCCTTGTCGGTCGCGATCGACCGCAGCAGCGTCGCCGCCGCGGCATCGCGGTCGCCCGCCGCCATCTGGCCGCCGGCGAGTTCCATCGCCGCTTCGTGATCGGTCGGATCGGCAGCGACGCGCGCTTCCAGTCCCGACAGGTCGGCGACCGGGGTCGCGGTGCGGGCCAGATCGATCGCTGAGCGGGCGCGGGCGACTTCGGGCGCTTTCGCGGCGTCGGCGGGCAGCGCATCGAGTACGTCCGCCGCCTCGTCTACCCGACCCGCCGCAACCAGCGCGCGGGCGCGGCCCGCGGCGACGACGGTATGGTCGGGGGCCATGTCGGCGAGCTGCTCGTAGATCGACAGCGCGCGGGTCCAGTCGCCCTCGGCCAGCACACCCTCCGCCATCGCGATCAGCGGCTCGAGCTCCGCCTCCTGCGCAGCCTCGTCGCTCTGGATCGGCAGCTGGCGCAGCAACTGGTCGAGCATCGCCTTCAGCTGCGATTCGGTGCGCGCGCTGGTCAGGTCGGCAGCGAGCTGGCCCTGGAACATCGCATAGACCGTCGGGATCGAGCGAACCTGGAATTGCGCGGCGATGAACTTGTTCGCGTCGACGTCGATCTTCTTCAGCACGACGCCCTTGGCCGCATAATCCGCCGCGACCTTCTCCAGCACGGGCGCCAGCTGCTTGCACGGCCCGCACCACTCCGCCCAGAACTCGATGATGACCAGATTGGTCATCGACGGTTCGACGACGTCGCGGCGGAAGGCCTCCACGGCTTCCTTGTCGGCGGGCGAAAGTCCTAGCGTGGCCAAGCGCGGCTCCTCACGAAAAATCTGTTCGCGTCCATGTGGGCGCTCATAATCCGCACGCCAAGTGTTTTCAGGGCTTGCGGCCGTGTGATTCGGTCGCTAATGGCACGCCTCCACCCGCCGGGAAGACCTTTCCCGGCAACGCCAGAGCGGGCGTAGCTCAGGGGTAGAGCACAACCTTGCCAAGGTTGGGGTCGAGGGTTCGAATCCCTTCGCCCGCTCCAGCATTCGCAGCTGATTAGCTGCGCTGATCAGCAAAATTGCGAATGCTCAGTCGACAACGCAAAGCGTTGATCAATGCGGCTTTGCCGCGGCGCAATAGCTACCCCATCCAGATTTGCCTATCTCGACACGAACGGGTGTAGGTTCCCCCCATGACCCACCCCCCGATTCGCGCCGGCATCGGCGGCTGGACCTTCGAGCCCTGGCGTAGCGGCGTGTTCTATCCCGAGAAGTGGCCGCAGAAGCGCGAGCTGAAATATGCCGCGTCGAAGCTGACGGCGATCGAGGTCAACGGCACCTATTATTCGGGCTTCAAGCCCGACACCTTCGCGAAGTGGCGCGATGAGACGCCGGACGGGTTCGTGTTCACGCTCAAGGCATCGCGCTATTGCACCAATCGCAAGATGCTGGCCGACGCCGGGCCGTCGATCGAGAAGTTCGTTGGTCAGGGGATTACCGAACTCGGCGACAAGCTCGGCCCGATCCTGTGGCAATTCATGGCGACGAAAACGTTCGACGCCGACGACTTCGCCGCATTCCTGAAACTGCTTCCGGCCAAGCAGGACGGCATCGCGCTGCGCCATGCGGTGCAGGTGCGGCACGAGAGCTTCACCGTCCCCGAGTTCGTCGCGATGTGCCGCGCGGCCAATGTCGCGATCGTCTATGCGCAATCGGACGACTATCCGGGAATCGCCGATGTCACGGCGGACTTCGTCTATGCCCGCTACGAGACGGCGGTCGCGGACGAGGCGGCCGGCTATGCGGATGCCAATCTCGACCGGATCGCGGCGACCGCGCGGGCGTGGGCGACGGGCCGCGAGCCGAATGACTTGCCCTATGTGACGCAGGACGCCGCGAAGGCGGCGCGCGAGACGTTCGTATTCTTCATTTCCGGCGCGAAGGAACGCAATCCGGCCGCCGCGCAGGCGTTGATCGCGCGGCTAGGCGAGTAACCGGGCGACCTCTTCGAAGTCACCCGCAACGGCGCTGACGCCGAGCGCAGTGAGCCGGTCGGCATGGCCGATGCCGCAATGCGTGCCGGCGCAAAGCCCGACGACATAGGCGCCCGACGCCACTGCGCCGGTCGCGCCGACGGGCGAATCCTCCAGGATCGCGCAATCGGCGATGGCGACGCCCAACCGGTCGGCGGCGTGAAGATAGAGGTCGGGCGCAGGCTTGCCGCGCACGACATGTTCCTTGCCCGAATAGATGTGGTCGCCGAACGCGTCGCTCAAGCCGATGTGGTCGAGGTGCGCGCGGATCCAGGCAGTCGAACTCGACGAGACGATCGCGCGAGGCAGGTCCGCCGACAGCGCGCGGACGAAGGCGACGGCACCGGCGACGGCGCCGACACCCTCCCGAATCACCCGGTCGTTCTCCGCCTCGCGCGCGATCGCGAAATCGTCCGGCAGCGGGCGGTCGATCCAGCGTTCGATCGCGGCGATGAAGTCCGCGCCCGACAGGCCCATGAACTGGTCCATCGAATCCTGCGCGGTGGTCGGGTGGCCGATGCCGGTCAGATATTCGGCGATGTGCCTGTTGCCGGCATATTCGGTTTCGACCAGCACGCCGTCGAAGTCGAACAGCAGCGCACCGAAGCGAACCGGGATCGGCGTCACGCCCGCGCCCCGAACAGCGCGGTTCCGACGCGGACATGGGTTGCGCCGATGCGGACCGCGGTTTCCAGATCGCTGCTCATGCCCATGCTGAGGCCGTGCAGCCCTTCGTCACGCGCGATCTTGGCGAGCAGCGCGAAATAGGGGGCAGGTTCCAGGTCGGCCGGGGGCACGCACATCAGGCCGGCGACCGGCAGGTCAGCGGCGCGCGCCTCGGCGAGCAGCGCAGACACATCGGCGACCGCACAGCCGCCCTTCTGCGGTTCGTCGCCGAGGTTGACCTGGACGAAGCACGGGAGACGGCGGTCCTGCGCGTCCATCGCACGGGCGAGAGCGGCGATCAGCGACGGGCGGTCCACCGAATGGATCGCATCGAACAGCGCGACCGCGTCGGCTGCCTTGTTCGACTGGAGCTGTCCGACGAGGTGGAGCGCGATGTCCGGCGTTTCCTCGCGCAGCGCGGGCCATTTCTCGGCCGCTTCCTGCACGCGATTCTCGCCGAAAACGCGCTGCCCGGCGGCGATCAGCGGGCGGATGGCGTGGGCGTCGTGCATCTTCGACACCGCGATCAACGTAACGTCGGCAGGATCACGCCCGGCCAACTTGCAGCCCTGGGCAATGGTCGCGTGGATCGCAGCCAGGCGGCGCGCGGGATCGTCGTTCGGCATGGGCGGCGCTATAGAAGCCGCGATGCGCCGCCGCCACCCCCTGCCCCATGTGTGGCTGATGACCGATACGCGAATGGGCGACGCCTTGTGGGAAGCGCTGCAGCGCCTGCCGCGCGGCGCCGGCGTGGTGGTGCGCCATTACGGCTTGCCCTTGATTGAGCGGCGGGCGGTGCTGACGCGGGTCGAGCGGATCGCGCGGGCGCGCGGCCTGGTGGTGCTGGGCGCCGGGGGACTGGTCGGCAGCGGGGGCGTGCATAATGGGCGAACTGTGCGCGGGCTGTCGACGCGCGCGGCGCATGACCGGGCGCAGATCGTCGCAGCGGTGCGGAGCGGGGCGGATGCGGTGTTCGTGTCACCGGTCTTTGCCACACGGTCGCATGTCGGCGCGCCGGGATTGGGCGTGGTCCGGCTCGGGCTGCTCGTACGCGGGGCGCGCGTTCCGGTAATCGCGCTCGGCGGGATGGATGCCCGGCGGGCGCGGCGGGTGCGGGCGATGGGGGTCTATGGGTGGGCTGGGATCGATGCTTGGTTGAAGGCCGGCCATGCACTTGCGCGAGCGACATCAAAGGGTTTTCGCGGTGCCCCGGCGAAGATCGGGGCCCAGTTGGCTTAGCCTCAATGCGCAAGGAAAGACGTAACGAGCTGGGCCCGGCTCCGCCGGGGCACGGTGAAATCTTGGCGCGTCCAGACTTTCGGCGGGGTTCGCTTGGGCGAGAGCTGGGATCGAGGATTGAATCGTCCGCAGCGCTAGGTCTCGTCAGCGCGGGAGTAGCTGCCGATCGCTTGGAGAGCTTCGGGACACGCGGCGCGAAGTGAATTCCCGCCGTCGGCCATCGCTGGCGCGATGCCGGCCGCGATTTGGGCCGAGGCGGAATTTAGCGTGCCGCTAAATTCCTGCCCAAATCTTAGAACCTAAACGCCGTCCCGACATAGACCGACTGGCTGTCGCGGCGCTGGTTGGTCAGCTGCGGCAGGCGATCGCGTTCGGTCTTGTACCGCACGCCTGCGGTCAGATCGAGATTGCGGGCGATCGAATAGGCGCCGCCGACGTCGAGCGCGTAGCTCGGCGCTTCGGCGATCAGGCGCGGTTGGTCGGCGGTGGGCTTGGCCGCCTCTGCCTTTACCCGACCCGAGAAGGACTTGCCGGTATAGCTGATGCCGACGTCGGCGATCTGGCGACTGCCCGGCTGTCCGGCGAGGTCGATCTTGGCGAGATCGCCCGAGATCGCGAAGCGCTTCCAGCCGACCGCCACGCCCAGATTATAGGCGATCGGCGCGGCCGTGGCCGACGACGGGTTCGCAGCGACCCGGTCCGCCCCGACCGCAGCAACCGTCCGGCTCGAGCGCGCCTGGACCGCGACGGTCACGGCGCGCGAGCCGGCACGACCGGCGCTCGACGGCGTGAAACGGAAACCGTTGCTGGAGATGCCGGCGCGCGCCAGCGCTGCAGCGAGTCGCGGATCGCCCGACGCCGGGGTGAACGATCCCATCCCCTCGACCGACGGCGCCAACCGGCGCGGCGCAGGACGGCCGTCTTCGGCACCGATCGCAGGCGCAACGGCACAGGCCGCGGCAATCGCCGCGACAAGCCCCGTTCCTGCAATGATGCGCCAAGCCATCATCTGAGTCCCACTCCTGACGAGAGCGCTACCACGCAATGGCAGCGATGTTCCACCGTCAGGATTCTTTTATGTCTGAGTGTTGCAGCATATCCACAGGTTGGCGTGAGCTTGCGGCCCCGCACGGTCAGTCTATAGAGGCGTGTCGCCTGACGCCCTTGTCGTACCCATTGAGGACTGCCCCATGATTTCGCGTTCGCGTATCGCCCTCGTGAGCCTGACCCTGATCGCGCTTGCCGGTTGCGGCCGGGGCGACCGTCCCAATGCCGATCTCGCCGCGTCGCGGGTGACGACGATCGGCGTGAACAGCTATCTGTGGCGCGCGACGCTCGACACGCTGAGCTTCATGCCGCTGCTGCAGACCGATTCGAACGGCGGCGTCATCGTGACCGACTGGTACACGAATCCAAACACCCCGACCGAACGCATGAAGGTCACCGTATCGATCCTGGACCAGGACCTGCGTGCCGACGCCGTCCGCGTCGCGGCACTCCGCCAGATCAACCAGGGCGGCCAGTGGGTCGCGGCACCCGTGCAGGCGGCGACCGTGCAGAAGCTGGAAGATATCATCCTGACGCGCGCGCGCGACCTGCGCCGCGGCGCGATCGCCAACTAACGAAGAGGTTCTCCGACAGTGTCAGTGTCGCGGTTCAACGCGTCCGTCGCCGATGCCAAGTGGCAGGCGGCGTGGGACGAGCGCGGCACCTTCGCCGCGGACGATTCGTCGCCCAAGCCCAAGAGCTACGTCCTGGAGATGTTCCCCTATCCGTCGGGGAAGATCCACATGGGTCACGTCCGCAACTACACGATGGGCGACGTGCTGGCGCGTTTCCGCCGCATGACGGGCCACGAAGTGCTCCACCCGATGGGCTGGGACGCCTTCGGCATGCCGGCCGAAAACGCCGCGATGGAAAAGGGCGTTCACCCCGGCGCCTGGACCTACGACAATATCGCGGCGATGAAGGCGCAGCTGAAGCGGTTGGGCTTCGCGCTCGACTGGACGCGCGAGTTCGCGACCTGCGATCCGACGTACTACGGGCATGAGCAGGCACTGTTCCTCGACCTGCTGGCCGCAGGGCTGGTCTATCGCAAGGAATCGGCGGTCAACTGGGACCCGGTCGACATGACCGTGCTGGCCAACGAACAGGTCATCGACGGCCGCGGCTGGCGGTCGGGCGCGCTGGTCGAGAAGCGCAAGCTGAACCAGTGGTTCCTGAAGATCACCGACTTTGCCGACGAGCTGCTCGAAGGCCTCGGCGGCCTCGAGCATTGGCCTGACAAGGTGCGGCTGATGCAGGAGAATTGGATCGGCAAATCCGAAGGCTTGCGCTTCCGCTTCGCGCTCAGCGATGGCGGCGAGGTCGAGGTGTTCACGACGCGGCCCGACACGATCTTCGGCGCAAGCTTCGTCGCGGTCGCGGCCGATCACCCGATTGCGCAGGCGATGGCGGGCGACCCGGCGGTCGCGGACTTCATTGCGGCGTGCAAGGCAGGCGGTACGTCGGCTGCCGAGATCGAGACGCAAGAGAAGCTGGGATACGACACGGGGCTGCGCGCGACGCATCCGCTCGATCCGTCGATCCAGCTGCCCGTCTACATCGCGAACTTCGTGCTGATGGACTACGGCACCGGCGCGGTATTCGGCGTGCCGGCGCACGACCAGCGTGACTTCGAATTCGCGACGAAATACGCGTTGCCGATCCGCCGCGTCGTGGCGGACGGCGATACGACCGCGCCCGAGTTCACCGATAGCGAGGCCTATACCGGGCCCGGTCGCCTCGTGAATTCGCACTTCCTGGATGGGATGGACGTCGCCGACGCCAAGCGCGCGGTGATTTCACGCGCCGAGGCCGGTGGCTGGGGCGACGGCACGACCGTCTGGCGCCTGCGGGACTGGGGCGTCAGCCGCCAGCGCTATTGGGGCACGCCGATCCCGATCATCCACTGCGACGCGTGCGGCGTGGTGCCGGTACCGAAGGACCAGCTGCCGGTGGTGCTGCCGGACGACGTCAGCTTCGATGTGCCCGGCAACCCGCTCGACCGTCATCCGACGTGGAAGCATGTCGCGTGTCCGTCGTGCGGTGCCGACGCGCGGCGCGAGACCGACACGCTCGACACTTTCGTCAATTCGAGCTGGTATTTCATCCGCTTCGCCAGCCAGCCGGGCGACAAGCCGTTCGACAAGGCCGTTGCCGAGAGCTGGCTGCCGGTCGGGCAGTATATCGGCGGGGTCGAGCATGCGATCCTCCACCTGCTCTACGCACGCTTCTGGACGCGCGCGCTGCGCCGGGTCGGTAAGATCGATGTCGCGGAGCCCTTCGCCGGCCTGTTCACCCAAGGCATGGTGACGCACGAAACCTACAAGGATCCCGCCGGCAGCTGGCTGGCGCCCGAGCAGGTCGCCGACGGCAAGGTCATCGCGACGGGTGAGCCGGTGACGGTCGGCCGCGTCGAGAAGATGTCCAAGTCGAAGAAGAACACGGTCGATCCGTCGCCGATCGTCGACCGCTACGGCGCGGACGCGGTGCGGTGGTTCATGCTGTCGGACTCGCCGCCGGAACGCGACCTGCCGTGGAGCGAAGCGGGAATCGAGGGCGCATGGCGCTTCGTCCAGCGCGTATGGCGTCTGGTCGAGGGTGTCGACGCGGCCGACGGCGCCGATGCGGAGCTCGACCGCAAGCTGCACCGCACGATCGCCGGCGTGGCCGAGGATGTCGAGGCGCTGGCGTTCAACAAGGCCGTCGCCAAGCTCTACGAACTGACCAGCGCGATCGAAAAGGCCAAGCCGTCGGCGTCGAAGGCACAGGCCGTGGCCACGCTCGTCCGCCTCGTCGCGCCGATGATCCCGCACATGGCCGAGGAAGCTTGGGGTCTGCTCGGCCAGGACGGCCTGGTCGCCGATGCGGCATGGCCCGAGGTCGATCCGGCCCTGCTGGTCGATGACTCGGTGACCATCGCGGTGCAGGTCAACGGCAAGCTGCGCGACACGCTGACCGTGCCCAAGGGATCGGCCAAGGACGCTCTCGAGGCCGCAGCACTGGCGTCGGCCGGCGTTCAGCGTATTCTGGAGGGCGCCACTCCGAAGAAGGTCATCGTCGTGCCCGACCGCCTGGTGAATATCGTCGCATGACGCGGGTTGCCGCCTCGGTCGCCCTGCTGCTGACGCTGGCCGGGTGCGGCCTGCGCCCGCTTTACGGTGGCGCGGCGAGCCCGGCACGTAGCGTGCTGTCGCAGATCCAGATCACGCCGATCGCCGGCCAGGCGGGCTGGCTGGTCGGCAGCGCATTGAAGGATCGTCTGGCAGCGGTCGAGGGCTCGGCCCCGCGCTACCGGCTCGACATCAAGCTCGACGATTCGATCATCGGTCTGGGTGTCCGCCGCGACGATTCGATCACGCGCGAGCGGCGGACGCTGCGCGCACGGTACCAGCTGGTCGATCTGGCGAGCGGACTGACCGTCGTCGACGATACCGCGGGATCGGACGCCGGCGTCGACGTCGTGGGCTCCGAATATGCCACCATCGCGGCCGAGCAGAGCGCGCTGGAGCGGCTGTCAGGCATTCTCGCCGACAAGATCGTCGCGCGCATCGCGCTCTACGCCCAGCGGTCCAAGGCGCAGTGAAGGCGAACGCCGCCGGGATGGCCTCGGCGATCGATGAGGCAGCAAAGCGAGGCGGCAACGGGCCCCGCTTGTTCCTGCTTCACGGGCCCGACGAAGCCGGCGCAATGGAATATGCCGCGCGCCTCGGTCGCGCGATGGGCGCGGATGCCGAGCGGATCGACCTCGACGGCGCTGCCTTGAAAGCCAATCCCGGGCGCCTCGCCGACGAGGCCGCCTCGATCTCGCTGTTCGGCGGTGCCCGCTACATCCGCGTGACGGCGATGGGCGAGGAGTCGGTCGAGGCGGTCGAACTCCTGCTGTCGGCGGCCTCAGCGGGCAATCCGGTCGTCGCGATCGCGCCGTCCGCCAAGGCGACGGGCAAGCTGGTCAAATCGGCGGTGTCGAATCCCGCCGCGATGGCGCTCGCCTGTTACCAACCCGAAGGCCCCAATGCCGCGCGCCTGGCGACCAGCATCGCGCGCGAACATGGCGTTCGCCTGACCGGCGACACGCCTGCCGCGCTATTCGAAGCAAGCGGCGGCGACCGTGCGGTGCTGACCCGCGAGATCGAAAAGCTCGCACTGTTTCTCGACGCCGCGCCCGACCGGCCGCGCGACGCCGGCGAGGACGACCTAGCGCAGATCGGCGCCAATATCGCCGAGAGCGAGATGGCCACTGCGATCACCGCGGCGATCGATGGCGATGCGGCGACGCTGGGGCGTGAACTGCTTGGCGTCGATGCCGCGGGAATGACCATTCCGATGCTCCGCGGCCTTGCCAAGCGATTGATTTCCTTGGCAGATATGCGCGGTGAGGTCGATCGCGGCGAATCGCCGGACATGGTCGTCGAACGGCACCGCGTCTTCTGGAAGGAACGCCCTGCGACGATCACCGCGCTGCGCCGCTGGACGACGCCGCAGATCGCCGCAGCGGTCTCCCGCGTGCGGCGGGCCGAGCGTGGGCTGCTGACAGGCGGCAACCCCGCGGCAGTCACCGCACAGCACGACGTGCTGTCGATCGCGCGGGCGGCGAAGCGGCGGTAACCGCCTCTCAGGTTTAAATTCGCTCGCCGCTCAAGCGCTGGCACACCATGTCGAGCTGGTCGAGCGTCGAATAGGTCAGCGTCAGCGTGCCGCCCTTTTCCGTATGCGCGATACGAATGGTCAGGCCCAGCAGATCGCCCAGCTGACGTTCGAGCGCCGCAATGTCGGCATCGGGGGCGCCGTTCGATGCCGGAGCGCTGGCCTTGCCCTTGCGCGCTTCGGGCTTTGCCGCGCGCGCCAGCTTTTCGGTCTCGCGTACCGACAGGCCTTCGTCGACGACGCGGCGCGCCAATGCCAGCGGATCGGGTGCGCCAATGAGCGCCCGGGCGTGGCCCATTTCCAGCTCGCCCTGCACCACCATCGTCCGCACACCCTCGGGCAGGTCGAGCAGGCGAAGCAGGTTCGAGACATGGCTGCGCGACTTGTCGACCAGCTTGCCCAGCGCTTCCTGGGTGTGTCCGAACTGGTCGATCAGCCGGCGGTAGGCTTCCGCCTCTTCGATCGCGTTGAGGTCGGCGCGCTGGATATTTTCGACCAGCGCGATTTCCATCGTGTCGGCATCGCTCAACTCGCGGACGATGACCGGCACTTCGTGAAGCCGCGCGCGCTGTGCTGCACGCCAGCGGCGTTCGCCCGCGACGATCTGATAGTCGTGGCCATGCGGGCGCACGACAATCGGCTGGATCAGCCCACGCTGCGCGATCGAGCGCGAAAGCTCGTCAAGCTTGTCCTCATCGAAGTGCCGACGCGGCTGCCCCGGGTGCGGTTTCATCGCGCTGACCGGCAGTGTCCGGACGCCGGACGGGACCGCCCCGCCCTCTCCGTTCACCGGCGCTTCGACGACAGCGTCGCCGAGCAGCGCGCTCAACCCGCGACCGAGACCCGAACGGGGCTTGCGGGCGGATGCGGGTGTGTCGTCGATCATGCGGCGGCCTTGGCGACGTTGGGGAGACGGAGGATGAGTTCACGAGCGAGCGCAATATAGGCTTGCGAGCCGACACAGCGATGGTCGTAGATCAGCGCGGGCAGGCCATGGCTCGGTGCTTCGGAAAGGCGCACATTGCGCGGAATGACGGTGTCGAACACAACCTTGCCGAGCACGGCGCGCACATCGTCCGACACCTGATCGGTCAGGCGGTTGCGACGATCGAACATCGTCAGGACGACGCCCAGGATCGACAGCCCCGGATTGAACCGCGAGCGAATCCGCTCGACGGTGCTCAGTAGTTGGCTCAGTCCTTCAAGCGCGAAGAATTCGCATTGAAGCGGCACGAGCAGCGCGTGCGCCGCGACCATCGCGTTGATCGTCAGCAGCCCGAGCGACGGCGGGCAGTCGATCAGCACGACATCCCATCGCGCGTCGCTGCGCTGGACGGTGCGATCGAGCCGGTGGGTGCGCGCGTCGAAATCGATCAGCTCGATTTCCGCGCCCGACAGGTCAACCGTTGCCGGAACGACGTCGAGCCGCGGGACTTGCGTGGCGATCGCGGCATCGGCGAGCGTACCATCGCCGACGAGCAGATCGTAGCTCGATGTGTGGCGATCGTTGCGTTTGATTCCGAGCCCGGTCGAGGCGTTCCCCTGCGGATCGAGGTCGATCAGAAGCACGCGCGATCCCGTAGCCGCGAGCGCAGTGCCGACGTTGATCGCCGTAGTGGTTTTTCCGACCCCACCCTTCTGATTGGCGATGGCGATGACTTTCATCGCGCGGCAACTCCGCTGGCGACGACGATGCCGGAGGTCGGATCGACGACACTGTGTTTCACGTGAAACTGACCATGCCACGTCCGTCGTGCACTCGCCACTTCCGAATGTGCGCTTTCGCCCTTGGGTAGGATGAATGTCGTCGTCTTTGCGGTGAACCCCTTGGCCGCGGCAAGCAGGACCTCAAGCTTGGCAACTGCGCGAGCGGAGACGACGTCCACGGTTCCGATATCGGAAACCCGTTCTGCCTTTCCATGGACCACAAACACGTCCGGCAACTTCAGCGCGTCCGCGCAGTTACGAAGAAAATCGACCCGTAACTTCCGCGGCTCGATCAAGGTAACACGGCGCATCGTAAGCGCCGCTACGACCAGACCAGGTAAGCCGGCGCCGGATCCGATGTCGGTCCAGTGTTCCCAATCCGCCGGGGCGTGATCAAGAAGCTGCGCGGAATCGACGATATGCCGTGACCAAACGGCCGGGATTGTCGCTGCAGATATGAGATTTTGGCGCTCGGCCTCCTTTAACAGCAGTTCGACAAAGGCCCCGACACGATCGATCGCATCGGTGCCGAACCGCTTCGACAGCCAGCGTTTTGCTTCTTGTTCGGTCATGCTGCCTGGCGTTTCACGTGAAGCAAGATGGCCGACAGTGCCGCGGGCGAGATACCCCGAATGCGCGACGCGTCATCTAGGGTCGCAGGTCGGGCCGCGGAAAGCCGCTCGATCATCTCGTTGGAGAGCCCAGGGACAGACGCATAGTCAAGCACCGGTGGCAACGGTGTGCCCGCCGCTCGACGCCGCTCAGCCACGTCCTGCGCCTGCCGTTCGAGATAGGGCGCGTAACGCGCATCCTCGATGGCTTCCTCGATCGCGGCTTCGTCGCAGGTGCTGTCCGGTGACAGAACATGCTCTCGCCGAACACCAGGAAAGCGGAGCCATTCGCGCAATGAGCGCTTCGCTCCGTCCGCCCCGACCATCGCGCCACGGCGGCGCATGTCGTCCGACGATGCCACCGCTGCCAAGGCCACGTCGACCTCAGCACGCGCAACTCCCCGATCCCGAACATGCGCAAGCCGATCGATCGACAAACAGCCTGCCGCCGCACCGATGGCCGACAAGCGGGTTTCGGCATTGTCGGCGCGCAGCCACAGGCGATGCTCAGCCCGCGCGGTGAGCATCCGATAAGGTTCGGTCACCCCCTGCAATGTCAGGTCGTCGATCATCACGCCCAGATAGCTGTCGGCGCGGTCGAGCAATACCGGTTGCAGATTGCAGGCGACCGCAGCGGCGTTCAGCCCGGCGACCAGTCCCTGCCCCGCCGCTTCCTCATAGCCGGTCGTGCCATTGATCTGTCCTGCGCAGAACAGTCCCCTCATCGCCCGTGATTGCAAATCGGAGCCAAGCGAACGCGGATCGAGATAGTCATATTCGACCGCATAGCCCGGCTCGACGATGCGGCAGACTTCGAGTCCGGGGATCGACGCGATCATGGCCGCCTGGACGTCGTCGGGCAGCGAGGTCGAAATGCCGTTGGGGTAGACGAGCGCATCGTCCAACCCCTCGGGCTCGAGAAAGACCTGATGCCCCTCTCGATCGCCGAAGCGGTGGACCTTGTCCTCGATCGACGGGCAGTAGCGCGGGCCGCCCCCTTCGATCGCCCCGCTGAACAGCGGCGATCGATCAAGCCCGCCGCGGATAATGTCGTGGGTGAGCTGCGTCGTGCGTGTGACGCCGCAGGCGATCTGCGGAAGCCGCGCGCCGCGGGTCATCGGCGACATCGTCCAAGCGAGATCGTCGCTCGGCTGTGCCTCCAGCCTCGCCCAGTCGATCGTTCGCCCGTCGAGCCGCGGCGGTGTGCCTGTCTTCAGCCGGCCAAGCGGCAGCCCAAGGCTACGCAACTGCTGGCCGAGCCGCGTTGCGGCGCGCTCATGCACCCGCCCCCCTTCGGCGCGCCATTCGCCACGGAAGATGCGCCCGCCCAGAAACGTCCCGGTGGCCAGCACGACCGCCTGCGCGGCGAGGATCGTCCCGTCCTGCAGTTGCACGCCGGAAACCTCGCCCCCCGCACTATGGGTCAGGGCGTCCGCTTCGCCCTCCACGATCGTGATGAGCGGTTCCGCTGCGATCGCACGCTGGATTGCAGCGGCGTACAGTTTGCGATCAGCCTGGATCCGAGGACCTTGGACCGCAACCCCTTTGCTTCGATTGAGCATCCGGTAGTGTATCGCAGCCGCATCGGCAGCGCGCGCAATCAGGCCATCGAGAGCGTCCACTTCGCGCACCAGGTGGCCCTTACCAATGCCGCCGATCGCTGGGTTGCACGACATCGCCCCGATCCGGGTACGATCGAAAGTGACGAGGGCGACCGATGCCCCTCGCCGCGCGGCGGCCGCCGCCGCCTCGGTCCCGGCATGCCCGCCGCCGATTACAATGACATCGAAGCTGTTCACAGGAGGGCGATGTATGCCGCCAACGTCGTCAGGTCAAAGTCGCGTTCCACGTGAAACATCACTTTCCGATGCAGAACCGTCCAAAGAGTGCGTCGAGCACGTCTTCCACATGCGAGCGCCCCGTCACTGCGTCAAAGGCGGAACGGGCAAGGCGAAGTTCTTCCGCAATCACGAGCGAGTCGTGTGCGCCTGCTGCAATGCACAAGTTTTGGTGTGCAGTGCCGCAAATACGACGCTGACGCTGGTTGAGCGCAGGGACATCGTCTGAAGGCAACAGGGTGCGAGCGTGGTCGACCAGTGTCTGCCACAATAGCGCGTCGCCGCCCTCACGGTGCGCGGAGACGGCGACCCGCCCCTGCGGCACGGCCTCGCGTCCCGGTTCATCGACCCGCGGGTGGACCAAAATGACATTCGATCCGAGATCGGCGGGCCGATCGTCGCCAAGCCACAGCACGATATCGGCACTCGCCACACTATCGCGGCTGCGGGCGATGCCGATCGCCTCGATCGGGTCGTTCGTCTGCTCGGCCAGACCGGCCGTGTCGGTCAGCAACCAGGCGATCCCTTCGCGAACAACCGGCGCCTCGATCCGATCGCGTGTCGTGCCAGCGATCGGCGAGACGATCGCGGCGTCGCGCCCGACCATGCGATTGAGCAACGTCGACTTTCCGCTGTTGGGCGGTCCGGCCAGCACTACGCGGATACCGTCGCGCAGGCGTTCGGCCGGGGGCTGGGCGAGCAGCGTGGCGATCTCCGCGGCCAGCCGCCCTGCCCCGGCGCGTACAGCGGCGACGATGCCGTCTTCGTCCACCGCGTCGGGTTCGTCGCTATGATCGATCGCCGCCTCGATCATCGCCGACAGACCGACCAGCCGATCGTTCCACCCCTCGATCCGTTGGCGCAAATGTCCCTCGGCGGCGCGAAGCGCGGCGCGGCGCTGGCCCTCGGTTTCGGCGGCGAGCAGATCGGCCAGCCCTTCCGCCTCGGTCAGGTCGATCCGTCCGGATTCGAGCGCACGTCGCGTAAACTCGCCCGGCTGCGCCGGCCGCAGTCCCGGCTGCTCGGCCAGTACCGCTTCGATGCGACGAACCACCGCGCGGCTGCCGTGGAGATGAAGTTCGGCGAGATTTTCGCCGGTCGCCGTCGCGGGGCCGGGAAACAGAATCGTCAGGGCGTGATCGATCTGCTCACCGCTGACGGGATCCCGAAGCCGGCGCAGGCTCGCGCGGCGTGGCGGCGGGGTCGCCCCACCAGTCAGCGCGCGGATGGCGGCAAAGGCATTCGGGCCGCTGATCCGCATGACGGCCAGCGCTGCGGGCGGCGCACCGCTCGACAGCGCGAAGATCGTATCGCTCATCCGCCCGACTTGGTGCCCGCCTCGAACATCCGTCGCCAGAAATTGATGCCTGCCTCGCCCATCGGCGCCCAGCTCTTCATCATCGTCTCGATCATTTCCGGTGGCACCCCGCCCTGCATCGTCTCGAGCATCATTGCGACATAGCGATCGTGCAGCGGCGTCAGATCGGGCAAGCCCATCGCGGCGCGCGCCTCTTCCGGCGTACAATCGATCTCGACGTTGATCTTCATGCGCCCTGTTCCCCGTGTTAGCGTTCGCTCGTCGCAACCTATGCGCGCGATGCGCCGCAGTCCGCAATCTTTCCCTGACAGGAGCTCTTTCCGATGACCGACACGACGATCCCTACGCTGGACGATGACGGCCAGTTCGCCGCCTATGTCGCCCGCCCCGCCGGAACCCCGCGCGCAGCCATCGTCGTCATCCAGGAAATCTTCGGCGTAAACCCCGGGATCCGCCGGAAATGCGATCGTCTTGCGGAGGACGGCTATCTCGCCGTCGCGCCGGACCTGTTCTGGCGCATAGAGCCAGCCATCCAGCTCGATCCCGATGTGCCCGAACAGATGCAGCGTGCGCTGGGGCTGATGGGCAAGTTCAGCCAGGATGCCGGCATCCGCGATATCGAAGCGACGATCCGCTGGGCGCGGTTGGAGGTCGAGGGTGGCAAGGTCGGCTGCGTCGGCTACTGTCTGGGCGGGCGGCTTGCCTATATGACGGCGGCGCGCACGGACGTGGATGCCAGTGTCGGCTATTATGCCGTCGGTATCCCCGACCTCCTGCGCGAGGCGCATGCGATCGCGAATCCGCTGTTGCTCCACATCGCCGGCGACGACGGCTTCGTCGACAAGGAAACGCAGGCCAAGATGCACGAAGGGCTGGACGACCACCCTAAAGTGACGCTGCTCGACTATCCAGGCGAGGATCACGGCTTTGCGACCGAAATGGGCGACCGCCGCTCGCCGGAGGCCGCCGACCGTGCGGATGCGGCGACCGCCGCCTTCTTCGCCGATCATCTCGGCTGAAACGAAAAGGGGCGGTCCCGACCGGCCGCCCCTTCATCGTTCGTGGTTTAAGACCGTTCCTTAGAACAGCGTGCCCAGCCCAACCTGCGGGTCGATATAACCTTCGTAGATCATCTTGCCGGCGACATAGAGAATGACGAGCAGCCCGACATAAGCGATCCAGCGATACCGCTCGATGTACTTGGCGATGACGTTCGCGGCGAGGCCCATCAGCGCGACCGACAGCAGCAGGCCGATGACGAGGATGCCGGGATGCTCGCGCGCGGCGCCGGCGACCGCCAGGACATTGTCCAGGCTCATCGACACGTCGGCGACGGCGACGGCCCAGGCGGCGCCGGCGAAGCTCTTGGCGGGCTTCAGATTGCCCAGCTCCTCGTCGTGGCCGGCATCCTGGCGGAGCTCGCGCCACATCTTCCACGACACCCATAGCAGCAGCAGGCCACCGGCAAAGATCAGGCCGACGACCTGCATCAATTGGGTCACCGCCAGTGCGAAGATGATCCGCAGTACCAGCGCGGCAAGAATGCCGATCAGGATGACCTTCTTGCGCTGATCCGCCGGCAGGCCGGCCGCCAGGGCGCCGACGACGATCGCATTGTCGCCCGCCAGCATGACGTCGATCAGCAGCACCTGAAGAAATGCGCTGAGCGCGGCCGGCGAGCCGATATTGCTGAAATCTGCGACGATATGTTGCCAAAGCTCGGTCATGACCGCAGCGATAGCGGGGAACGCGGCGGCGGGATAGCCATCAAAGGGGCCGCGTCATTGCTTGCCGTAGGCGTCCTGCATTTCAGCCAGCCAACCGGTGCGTGGCACGATCGCCCCGGTGTCGCGACGACGCTTGCGCGCCTCGACCACGTCGATCGGCTCGACGAACGCCAACGCCACGGACGCCTCATCCACACGCACGACGCGCGCGAGGACACTTTCGACCAGGCCGATCGTCACCGCGACCATCTCGCCGATCTTCAGCCCTTCTACCGCCGACATGCGCAGACCCGTTGCCGACAGATTGACCACGCGGTGCGTCGTCGGCGTCGTCTTGTTCTGACGGTGCAGAACGCCGGTGAGCATCACGCTGGCTCGATCGGCTCTGAGAGGGCGGGTCGGCTGTTCCATGACTGTGCGGATAGCCGAAGAAAGCTAATCTACGTTTAATGACGATCGATGCCGCGCATGAATTTTGGTGCGGAGCACAAAAAGGCGTGGGCAAAGCCCACGCCGTCGGCCGGGTTGCACCCGCCGGCCGAACCGGTGCGAGTCCCGGCACAGCGTGCGCCGGGCCGCAGCCGGTTATTGATTCATTGAGTCGAAGAAGTCGTCGTTGGTCTTCGAATTCTTCATCTTGTCGAGCAGGAACTCCATCGCGTCGACCGTGCCCATCTGCATGAGGATACGGCGCAGCACCCACATCTTGGTGAGCTTGTCCTTCTCGACCAGCAGCTCCTCCTTGCGGGTGCCCGACTTGCCGACGTCGAGCGCCGGGAAGATGCGCTTGTCCGCCACCTTGCGGTCCAGGACGATTTCCGAGTTACCGGTGCCCTTGAACTCTTCGAAGATGACTTCGTCCATGCGGCTGCCGGTGTCGATCAGTGCGGTGGCGATGATCGAAAGCGAACCGCCCTCCTCGATGTTGCGCGCGGCACCGAAGAAGCGCTTCGGACGCTGCAGTGCGTTGGCGTCGACACCGCCGGTCAGCACCTTGCCCGAGCTCGGCACGACGGTGTTGTAGGCGCGGCCGAGACGGGTGATCGAATCGAGCAGGATGACGACATCCTTCTTGTGCTCGACCAGGCGCTTGGCCTTTTCGATAACCATTTCAGCAACTTGCACGTGGCGTGTGGCAGGTTCGTCGAAGGTCGAGCTGACGACCTCGCCCTTCACGCTGCGCTGCATGTCGGTGACTTCTTCCGGACGCTCGTCGATCAGCAGGACCAGCAGGAAGACTTCCGGATGATTGTCGGTGATCGCCTTGGCGATGTTCTGCAGCATCACCGTCTTACCGACGCGCGGGGGTGCCACGATCAGCGTACGCTGGCCCTTGCCCTGGGGCGAGACGATGTCGATGACGCGCGCCGACTTGTCCTTCTGCGTCGGATCGAGCTGATCGAGCACCAGCTTCTGTTCCGGGTACAGCGGGGTCAGATTGTCGAAATTGACGCGGTGACGCACCGCATCGGGATCGTCGAAATTCACCTTCAGTAGCTTCGTCAGCGCGAAATAGCGTTCGCCGTCCTTCGGCCCGCGGATCTCGCCCTCGACCGTGTCGCCGGTGCGCAGGCCGTACTTCCGGACCTGGTTGGGCGAGATGTAGATATCGTCCGGCCCGGCCAGATAATTCGCTTCCGGCGAGCGTAGGAAGCCGAAGCCATCGGGCAGCACCTCGATCGTACCCAGACCCATGATCTGGTCGCCGTTCTCCGCCAGCACCTTCAGGATGGCGAACATCAGATCCTGCTTGCGCAGGGTCGATGCGCTCTCGACGCCCAGCTCCTCGGCCATGCTGACCAACTCGGCGGGGCTCTTCTTCTTCAGGTCTTTGAAATGCATCTGTGGCGTCCGGACTTGGAGGCTGTCGGGGGATTTCGGGCGCTGGGGGTCGAAAATCGACGGCGGCGCGTACGAGAGAGGGAGGAAAACGCGCCCGCGAGGCTGCGGTTCGCGCTCTTGAGGCGAGTTAGGAGTCGGCCGGGCCCAAGTCAACCCGCCTCGGGCGCAGGATCTTCATTCTATCTTCCGTTCGTCCTGAGCATATCGAAGGACCGTCCTTCGTGCTGCGAAGGTCCCGCGGGCGCATCGCAGTTCGGTCCTTCGACAGGCTCAGCACGAACGGGGTGACCGGAGAACTTTAGAACGGTTTCACTACCACCAGTACAACGATCAGGATGGCGGCGAGCGCCGGAACCTCGTTGATCAGGCGCAACTGGCGTCCGGTCAGCGTCGCATGGCCCGCCTGGAGCTTACGCGCATAGCCGATCGCCCAGCCGTGATAGCCGCTGAGCAGCACGACGATGAGCAGCTTGGCGTGGAGCCAGCCCAGCCCCGGCACACCATCGAACAGCCCGGCGTTGGCCGCGAGCAGCAGCCCGAGCACCCAGACGATAATGAGCGACGGCGTCAGGATCATGCGACGCAACACGCCCTCGCGCTTCGTCCAGCGGGCTTCCTCGGCCGCGTCGCCCAGTCCTTCCTGGTGATAGACCAGATAGCGCGGCAGCATGAACAGCCCGGCCATCCAGAAGATCACGAAGACGATGTGCGCCGCCTTCACCCACAGATAGGATTGGCCGAGGAGATTGGTCATCGCGGCGACCGTACGTGATCGATCAGCTGCTGAACATGCTCGATCGGGGTGAATTGCCCGATGCCGTGGCCGAGGTTGAAGATGTGCGGACGGCCGGTGAAGGCGTCGAGAATGCGGTCGATCCCGGCGTCGAGCGCGGCGCCGCCGGCGAACAGCGCGATCGGGTCGAGGTTGCCCTGCACCGGCAGGCCGGTCGGCAGCACCGCGTTCGCCCAGGCGGGGTCGACCGTTTCGTCCAGGCCCACCGCATCGGGCCGGACACCCGCGACATAATCGACCAGCTTCGCGCCTGATCCCTTGGGGAAGCCGATCACTGGCGTGCCGGGGCACCGCGCGTGCAGTCGCTCGACGATGCGCGCGTTCGGGGCAATCACCCAATCCTCGTACTGCGTCGGGCTAAGGCTGCCGGCCCAGCTGTCGAACAGCTGCACCGCTTCGACGCCGGACGCGATCTGGTTCGCGAGATAGTCGACGGTCAGATTTACGATCGCATCGACCAGCGCCTCCATCGCGCCGCGATCGGCATAGGCGAGCGTCCGCGCCTCGGCCTGATCCTTCGACCCCTGGCCGGCAATCATGTACGTCGCGACCGTCCAGGGCGATCCTGCGAAGCCGAGGAAGGTCACCTCGGGTGGCAGCGCCGCAGCGACGCGGGTGCAGGTGTCGTAGATCGGCTGGAGCTTGGCCGTGTCCGCCACACCCAGCGCATCGATCGCCGCATGGGTCGTCAGCTTCGGGGCGAGCCGCGGCCCCTCCCCCGCTTCGAACCACAGATCCTGGCCCAGCGCCCACGGCACCATCAGGATATCGCTGAACAGGATCGCGCCGTCGAAGCCGAAGCGGCGGATCGGCTGGAGCGTGATCTCGGCCGCCGCCTCCGGATCGGTCGCCAGGGCCAGGAACCCGCCCTTTTCTGCTCTCAGTGCACGATACTCCGGCAGATAGCGTCCTGCCTGGCGCATCAGCCACATCGGCGGCACCGATGGCATATCCCCCCGGAGCGTCTGGAGGAGCGGTTTCGAAGGCGCAGATCCGGTCACGTCGCGTCCCAACTTAAAAAGAAGAAGAGAGATATAAGGGTTGTTGAAGGTTGTTGGGGCGTGGGTAGCGGGGTTTCTCTCCCCGTCCAGACTCTGCCAACAGATTGACGCTCGAAAAGCGCCGAAACGCGCGCGATTCGATTCCGTCATCCCCGTTATCCACAGCCTGTGCGCACATCGGCAAATTGTGATGTGCGTTGTGGATATCGGTGGATGAACCGGCCGGATTTTGCCGGTTTGGTTGCCGGGCCGAGTTACGCTATCCGCCGTCCCCATGTTGTCCACAGATCGCTCCCGCTGATGCGTCTGCACCTCCACCTCCTGTCGGATTCGACCGGCGAGACGCTGGAGAACATCGCCAAGGCGGCGCTCGCGCAGTTCGACGATGTCGATACCCAGCGCCACTTCTGGCCGATGATCCGCAACGAGGCGCATCTGGAGCGCGTGCTGGCCGAGATCGGCCAGCATCCGGGTCTCGTACTGTTCACGCTCGTCAATCCGGCGATCCGCACGATGCTGGAGGAGCGGTGCCGCGTGATGGGGCTGCCGGCGGTCGCGCCGCTGGACGGCGTGAATGACGCGCTCTCGGGGCTGCTGGGGCAGGAAGCCAAGGCGCGGCCGGGGCGTCAGCATATGCTCGACGCCGCCTATTTCGCGCGCGTCGAAGCGATCCAGTGGACGATCGCGCATGACGACGGCATCGCATCGGACGATTGGGAAGAGGCCGATATCGTGCTGGCCGGGGTCAGCCGGTCGTCGAAGACGCCGACGTCGATCTACCTCGCCAACCGTGGATACAAGGCGGCGAACATCCCGATCGTGGTCGAAAGCCCCCCGCCCCCGATCCTCTTTTCGCTGAAGAAGCCGCTGGTCGTCGGGCTGACGACCAGCACCGACCGGCTGGTCCAGATCCGCCGCAACCGCCTGTTGTCGCTGAACCAGAAGACCGAGACGGCCTATGTCGAGCAGGAATCGGTGGCGCGCGAGGTCGCCTATGCCCGCCGCTTGTTCGCCGACAACGGCTGGCCGGTGATCGACGTGACGCGCCGCTCGATCGAGGAGACGGCGGCGGCGATCATTGCGCTGGTCAGTGAACGCAATTTGCCGAAGGTGGAGCGATGAAACTGATCCTGGCGTCCGGCAGTGCGTCGCGCCGTACGATGCTCGAAGCGGCCGGCGTGACTTTCGCGGTCGAGCAACCGAATGTCGACGAGGATGCCGCCAAGGCGTCGCTGCTCGGCTCCGGCACGGCCCCGCGCGACGTGGCGGACGCGCTCGCGCAGTTGAAGGCAGTGAAGGTGTCGGCGCGCGAACCGGCGGCATTGGTGCTCGGGTCGGACTCGGTCGTCGAACTGGCTGACGGGACCATGCTCGACAAACCGACCAGCCGTCAGGACGCCGCCGACCATCTGCGCCGGATGTCGGGCAAGCGCAGCCGTCTGCATAGCGCGGCAGTGATGGTCGAGGGGGGGCGCCCCGTCTGGCGCGAGGTCGACACCGCGCAACTGTTCGTGCGGCCGCTGTCCGACGCGTTCATCGAGGCGTATCTCGACGTCGAATGGCCGGCGATTTCAGGATGCGTCGGCTGTTTCCGGATCGAGGGGCCGGGCGCGCAATTGTTCTCGCGGATCGACGGCAGTCAGTTCACCGTGCTCGGCCTGCCGCTGCTGCAGGTACTAGATTATCTGCGCGTGCGTGGCGTGCTGATGTCATGACGCCACCGCGCGCCGAGGTGATCGGCGATCCGATCGCGCAGTCGAAATCGCCGCTGATCCACAGATTCTGGCTCGATGCGTTGAGGCTAAGCGGGGATTATCGCCGCGTCCATGTGACCCCCGACGCGCTGGCGGACTATATCGCGCGGTCGAAGGACGATCCTGACTGGCGCGGATGCAACGTCACCATCCCGCACAAGATCGCAGTGATGGACCTGGTCGACGATCCGGGCGACGTGCGAACGTCGATCGGCGCGATGAACACTGTGGTGCGCGCGTCGGATGGGTCGTTGGTCGGCACGAACACCGACGCTGGTGGCTTTGCCGCGCCGCTGGCCGGGCTGGATCTGGTCGACCGTGATGCCGTCGTGATCGGCGCTGGTGGTGCAGCGCGTGCGGTGCTGTTCGCGTTGGCCGAGCGGCAGGTCGGGCGGGTGACGATGCTCAACCGCTCGACCGAGAAGGCTGCCGCGTTGCTCGACCGTTATGGTCTGCAGGGCGAGGCCTTGCCTCTCGACGCGCCGCTCCCGCCGACCGCGACGCTGGTCGTCAACACCAGTGCGCTCGGGATGACAGGGCAACCGCCGCTCGATCTCGACCTCTCGCCGCTGGGGTCGGATGCGGTGGCGTACGACATCGTCTATGCGCCGCTCGAAACGCCGTTGCTTGCGCAGGCGCGAGCGCGGGGGATGGCGACGGTCGACGGGTTGGAGATGCTGATCGGGCAGGCGGCGCTGGCGTTCGCACTGTTCTTTGGAGCCGAGCCACCGCGCGAGCGCGATGCCGAATTGCGGGCGCTGCTGACGGCGTGATGGATCGCCCTCACCCTTCCGGCGCTACGCGCCTCCCTCCCTCTCCCGCTAGGAGAGGGAAGGGGCCCGCTCGCGAAGCGAGCGGGAAGGGTGAGGTTAACCGTCCCCTGATTCTCGGCCTCACCGGATCGATCGGCATGGGCAAGTCCACCGTCGCGGCCATGTTCGCTGACGCCGGTGTGCCCGTGTTCGATGCCGACGCCACCGTCCATGCGCTGCAAGGCCCCGGCGGGCGGATCGTCGCGGCGATCGAGGCGCGGTTTCCCGATACCACCGGGCCGGACGGGGTGAACCGCACGGCGCTGGGCGAAGCGGTGATCGGCAAGCCTGAAGAATTTGCGGCGCTGGAGGCGATCGTCCACCCGGCGGTTGCCGAAGAGCGCGAGGCATTCCTTGCCGCTCATGCCGATGCGCCGCTCGTCGTGCTCGACGTGCCGCTGCTGTTCGAAGCGGGCGGCTGGCAGGCGGTGGACAAGATCGCCGTCGTTTCCGCCGCCCCGGACGTGCAACGCGCCCGCGTGCTCGCTCGCCCCGGCATGACTCCGGCGCGGTTCGATGCGATCCTCGCCAGGCAACTGCCCGATGCCGATAAACGCGCCCGCGCCGACGTCATCATTCCGACGGACGGTTCGCTGGATGCGACACGTTCCGCGGTCGGGCGTGTCATCGCTTGCCTGACAGGCGCGACGGGAGGATAAGTCCTGTCATGCGCGAAATCGTGTTCGACACTGAAACCACCGGCCTCAGCTTCGCCGGTGGCGACCGGCTGGTGGAAATCGGCTGCGTGGAGCTGGTGAACAAGGTTGAGACCGGGCGAACGTTCCACGCCTATCTCAATCCCCAGCGTGACATGCCTGAAGAGGCGGAGCGGGTGCATGGCCTGTCGGCCAAGTTCCTGTCCGACAAGCCGTTGTTCGCGCATATCGTCGCCGACATGCTCGATTTCCTGGGTGACGCGCCGTTAATCGCGCACAACGCCGGGTTCGATTTTTCCTTCCTTAACGGCGAACTGACGGCGCACGGCCATGCCGAGATCTGCCGGACGCGGATGGTCGACACGCTGATGATCGCGCGGACCAGGCATCCCGGCTCCAAACATACGCTGGATGCGCTGTGCGTCCGCTACGGGATCGACCGGTCCCACCGTATCGTCCACGGCGCGCTGCTCGACGCGCAACTGCTCGCGCAGGTCTATGTCGAGCTGACCGGCGGGCGGCAGATTGGCCTTGGCCTCGCGGTCGAGACCGTCGTCGATGCCCCCGCCGCCGTGGCCACCGTCCGCGCCGAGATGCGCCCCCCGCGGCCGCATGCCGCGACCCCGCAAGAGCTCGCTGCCCATGCTGAGTTTATGAAGGGGGTCAAGGAACCGCTGTGGGGGGGCGCCGCGTTCGGTTGACGGAACGGGGGGCCATTCCTAGGTCCCCCACCCCAGAACGAGAAAAGGAGACGCTCATGGAAATCCGGGTTTCGGGTCATCAGGTCGACACCGGCGATGCGCTGAAGAGCCACGTCGAGGACCGCCTCCAGGGCATCGCCGACAAGTATTTCTCGCGCGCCATTTCCGCCCAGGTGACCTTCGGCAAGGGACCGCACGATCACGGCTTCACCTGCGATATCGTCGCGCATGTGATGCAGGGCCTGGTGTTGAAGGGCCATCATTCGAACGCCGGCGACGAAGCGCGCCTGGCTTTCGACGGGGCCGCCGACAAGATCGAAAAGCAGCTGCGCCGCTACATGCGTCGCCTGAAGGACCGTAATGCCGGCCAGGCTGCCGAATTCGCCGAGGCGAACGGCTATGACAATGCGGGCTACACCGTGTTCAACGCGGGCGTGGAGGAAGAGGCCGAGGTCGCCGACGCGCCGCTGATCATCGCCGAAACGCGTGTCGACGTTCCGGACGCCAGCGTGTCGGATGCGGTCATGATGCTCGATTTGCGCAACACCAACGCGTTGCTGTTCAAGAACAGCGGCACGGGCAACTTCAATATGGTCTATCGCCGCCACGACGGAACGATCGGCTGGGTCGAGCCCAATCGGGCCGGCTGATCGCACGATAAAGGGGGCAAGATGACGACGGCCGATCTCGGCGACCTGCTGGTGCCCGATGCGGTGCTGGCCGATGTCGCGGCGGGCAACAAGCGCGCGCTGTTCACCGCGCTGGGCGCCGCTGCGGCCAGGGTCTGGTCGCTCGACGAGGGCGTCGTCGCCACCGCACTCGCCGCGCGCGAGAAGTTGGGTACGACCGGCTTCGGCGGCGGCGTCGCGGTGCCCCACGCCCGAATCGACGGGCTGGAGGCGGTGCGCGGCATCTTCGTGCGGCTGCCGCGCCCGATCGAATTCGATGCGGTCGATTCGCTGCCGGTCGACCTCGTCTTCATGATGCTGTCGCCGCCCGAAGCGGGGGCCGATCATCTCAAGGCGCTCGCCCGCGTGTCGCGCCGCCTGCGTGACCGGGCATTTGCCGAGAAGCTGCGCGGAGCGGGATCGCGCGACGCGCTCTACGCTCTGCTGACCGCGGCCGAGACGCGTGACGCCGCCTGAAAGCGTCCTTTCGGGGGCCGAAGCGCATTTCCGCGCGCTCGAATCGCTCTACGCTTCGGCACCGATCAACGCGCTCTTCGAATCGCGGCTGACGATTCCGGCCGCGGGGCTCAGCCGGATCGCCTTCACGCTCGACGAACGGCATTTTCATGCCGCCGGGGCGGTGCACGGCACCGCCTATTTCAAGATGCTCGACGACGCGGCCTTTTATGCCGCGAACAGTCTGGTGACCGACCGGTTCCTGCTGACGACCGCGTTCAACCTGCTGTTCACGCGGCCGCTCGGGCCGGGCGCGGTGACGGCGGAGGGGCGGTGGGTCAGTGGACATCGCCGCGTCCTGATCGCCGAGGCGCGGATGATCGACGCCTCGGGAGAAGAGGTGGCGCGCGGGACCGGCACCTTTATGAAATCGCGCATCCCGCTCGCCGGGCTCAACGGCTATGGCAGCACTGCGGGATGACGCCGCGGCTGACCAGCGAATTCCGTGCGAAGGCGCTGATCCGCCGGGTCCACGACGCCGGCGGATCGGCGATGGTGCTGGCAAAGGGCGATGCGATGTCGGGCGCGATCCTGGTGGTGGCGCTCGACCGCGGCGCCGATCCGACGTGCTGGGAACGCGACGTGACCG
This sequence comes from Roseomonas aeriglobus, assembly GCA_016937575.1. Taxonomy (NCBI): domain Bacteria; kingdom Pseudomonadati; phylum Pseudomonadota; class Alphaproteobacteria; order Acetobacterales; family Roseomonadaceae; genus Muricoccus; species Muricoccus aeriglobus. The sequence goes on from JAFHKN010000002.1 coordinate 3,497,573, forward strand.
GCATCGGACTCACCCGTTGTGGTCCGACAACTGCCGACCCCCAAGATGTGGCGGCATATTGGCAACGGCGCCGCAAAAACGATCCCGATCTGTGGGTGATCGAACTGGATATCGCAGCAGCCGAACGGTTCGCCGCTGAAACGATCACGTCGAATTGACTCTGAACGCCCGGTGACCGAAAGGCCGGCTTCCTAAATTCGCGTTGTGCCGCGCGGGGTGCGATCCCACACGGTTACGCAGTCGGGGGGACTACCCGCGACGGCACCGGGATAGGTGAAATACACCGCCCGCCCACGCCGTCTCGCGTGCCAACCGCATAATATCGAAGTTGAATGTCGCTGTTCGCTCGCGCCGCATCCGTTGCGGCCGTAACTCTATGTGCCGGTCTTCTGCTGGGCACGACCTCGCCGGGTTTCGCGCAGGAAGTCCCTTCCGCGCATGTCTCGACGCTGAATGCCCTGGCGCTGCCCCAGGTCCCGATGACGCCCACCGCGCCGGACACCGCCGCAGCTGCTCCCCAAGCCAAATTCCAGCCTGCCGTCATCCAGACGGTGCAGTCGCTTCCCGAACCCACCCCTGCCGTTGTCCAGGACGATGAGGACGAGAGCTATGACAGCCTCGCCGATGCCGTCGCGGACCAGTCGGCCGCGCTCGAGGATGCAGAAATGCGCTGCCTCGCCGCCGGCGTGTACTTCGAATCGAAGGGTGAGCCGCTCGCCGGCCAGCTGGCGGTCGCGCAGACCATCATCAACCGCACCAAGTCGGGCCGTTTCCCCAAGTCGATCTGCGGCGTGCTGACCCAGGCGGGCCAGTTCTCGTTCGTGCGCGGTGGCAACGTGCCGACCGCCGAAGGCCGCGCCGGCTGGCAGACCGCGGTTGCGGTGGCGAAGGTCGCAGCCAACGACCTGTGGGACGGTGCCGCGGATAAGGCGCTGTTCTTCCACGCCCGTCGCGTTTCGCCGGGTTGGCGCGCGACCAAGATCGCGGCGATCGGCAACCACGTCTTCTACCGATAAGACGATCGCGCGGGGTTTCCCGCGTTCGCCAGATGTTCTACAAGAGGCGCGATGGCTTCCGTCGCGCCTCTTGTCGTGTCCGATCCCGTAGACCGTCTGGTCGCGACGGACGTCGCGCGCGGTGTATGTCGGATGCTGCTGCGCCACGATATCGTCGCGATCGCCGAAGTGCCGCTCGACGGCGGCCGTCGGGCTGACCTGATGGCGATCGGGCCGAAAGGCGAACTGGTGATCGTGGAGATCAAGGTTTCGCGTGCCGACCTGCTCGGCGACGGCAAATGGACCGAGTATCTTCCGCACTGCGACCGGTTTTTCTGGGCGGTGCCCGCCGGGTTCGACGCGTCGCCGCTGGACGGAGAAGCGTTCCTGCCCGAGCGATCGGGCGTAATCGTTGCCGATCGCTACGACGCGGCGATCGTGCGCGAGGCGGCGGTGGTGGCGATGCCGGCGACGGCGCGGCGCAAATGTACGACAGCGCTCGCAAGGCGCGCGGCGCGGCGCGTGATGGGGTTGGTGGATCCCGAAGCCTTTGGTGCCTTCCCGCGCGGCTAAGGCAGTTAGCCCCTCCCCTAAAGGGGAGGGGAGCACGCAAGATTTAAAGCTTCGGTCCCGACACCGCCCGCGCGCCGGCCTTGGACGCATCGGTCAGCAGCTTCGTCAGCGCCGGCGAGCGGTTGTCCTGCCGGGCATAGTCGCGCGCGCTCATGCCGGCGACGCGGTCGGCCTGGTCGGGGTTCGCACCGGCCTTCAGCAGTTTGTCGGCCAGGTCGAGGTTGCGCAATTGTACCGCGCGGATCAGCGGCGTTTCGCCCGACGTGTTGGGCATGTTCACATTTGCTTTGCGCGTCAGCAGACTGTCGACGCAATCGTCGCAATTCCCGTTGATCGCGATCATCAGCGGCGTGTTCCCGCGGGTGTCCTGCGCGTTGATCGCGGCGCCACGGCTCAGCAGGAACCGGATATAGGTCGCATCGTTGCGGCGGGTGACGATATGCAACGCGGTGTCGCCGCTGCTCGTCTCCTTCGTGTTGATCAGCGTCGAGCCCGGCTTGTCGAGCATCTGCGTCACCTTGGTGCCGTCGGCTTCCTTCACCGCCTTCAAAAACTCGTAGCTGTCGGACATGCGCTGCGCCGGTGCGGCGGCGGGCAGAGTGATGACGGTCGCGGCAAGCAGGAGGGCGAGGGGACGGAACATGGGCAGATGGCCTCTGGCGATGGCTTGGGGTTGCAGCGCGCGGCCTATCAGATCATGGCTGGCGATGCCATGAACAGCTTCAAGCCTGCGATTGCCGCCTTCGCCTTCGCGCTGGCCGCGTGCAACCCGCAACCGACCGGCGCGCCCGCCGAACCCCCGTTGGCCGGAGCCCGGATCGGCGGCCCGTTCACGCTGAGCGACGGCGACGGCAAGACGGTGACCGACCGCGACTTCGCCGGCAGATATCGCATCGTCTATTTCGGCTACACCTTCTGCCCCGATGTCTGCCCGGTCGACGTGCAGACGATCGGTGCGGGGCTGAAGGCGTTCGAAAGGCGCGATCCGGCCAAGGCGCGTGCGGTCGTGCCGATCTTCATCACGGTCGATCCAGAGCGCGACACTCCGGCGGTGGTGAAGGCCTTCGTCGCGAATTTTCATCCGCGCATGGTCGGGCTGACGGGTACGCCACAACAGATCGCCGGCGTTGCCAAGGCCTATGGCATCTTCTTCCAGAAGGGGAAGGTGGCACCGGGCGGCGGCTATATGATGGATCACAGTCGCCAGGCCTATCTGATGGGGAAGGATGGCCAGCCGATCGCGCTGTTGCCTGTGGAGGGCGGCGCGGAGAAAGTTGCCGACGAACTGCAACGCTGGGTTCAGTGACAGATACCGATAACTTCTGGGAATCGACGCCGCTCGCCAAGCTCGATCGCGCGCAGTGGGAGGCGCTGTGCGACGGGTGTGGAAAATGCTGCCTGCACAAGCTGGAGGATGAGGAGACCGGCGAGCTGATGCCGACCAATGTCGCGTGCCGCCTGCTCGACCGGCGGATGGGCATGTGTTCGGATTACAAGCATCGCCATGCTTATGTCGCCGAATGCGTCCGGCTGACCCCGCGGCTGGTCGACGAGCTCGACTGGCTGCCATCGACCTGCGCGTATCGGTTGCGCGGCGAGGGGCGGCCGTTGCCCGATTGGCATTACCTCGTCTGCGGCGACCGCGAAGCGGTGCATGCCGCCGGCGAATCGACTCGCGGCTGGACGATCAGCGAGGACGATGCCGGCGACTTCGAACATCACCTGGTCGAGCGGGAGTTGTGAGCGCGGGCGCCGACGTCGAGGTCGTCCGCCACCCCCGCGCGCGGCGGATGAAACTGGCATTCGATCCGGCGAACGGCCGGGTGCGGCTGGTGCTGCCGACGCGGGCGAAGCTGGCGGCGGGCCTCGCCTGGGTCGAGCAGCATCGGGACTGGATCGCCGAACAGCGAGCGAAGCTACCCGCGGGACGCCCCTTCGTGCCGGGCGCGGCCGTGCCGATCGGCGACGTTGACGTCATGCTGGCATGGGACGAAGCCGGGCCGCGGTCGCCGCGACGGGTTGACGGCCAGCTGATCGTGGGTGGGCCGCGCGAAGGCTTCGAGGCGCGAGTCCAGCGTTGGCTGCGACGAGAGGCCCTGCGCATGCTGTCGCAGGAAACCGCCGACTATGCGGCAAAGGCAGGCGTCACCGTTACAGCCGTCGGCGTCGGCGACACCCGATCGCGGTGGGGCAGCTGCGCGTCATCGGGCGCCATCCGGTACAGCTGGCGATTGATCCTGGCGCCGGCCGCGGTCCGTCGGGCGACCGTCGCGCATGAAGTGGCGCATCGCGTCCACATGAACCACTCGCCGGCCTTCCACGCCCTGGTCGCGCAGCTTTATGGGCGAGATCCGACGCCGGAGCGCCGCTGGCTCAAGACCAACGGCGCGACGCTTCATTGGTACGGGCGCGGAGCATCCTGATCACGCTGGACTGCCGGCGGAAGCTGGCGGACGGGCGCTTCACGTGGAGCATCGGGTCGTCGCTGCGGCGGCAGGTAGCGGGCGTCACGCGCATCGCGTGGCGGCGCGCGGCCCGTGACCCGGTCCAGCCATTCCTGGTCGAGCCGCTGCTGCTCTGCGTCGGGATCGCCCGACCCGGGCGGCGGTGGGATGTCATCGTCGCGACGCGGTTGCTCGGCCGCGCCGTCGGGCGGCAGCGGATTGCCATCGGCATCGACGAAGGCGCCGGCGTCGGCATTGCCGTAATAGGCCTCATCATCGGGTTCGAGCTGCCAGTCGGGCAGGGTAACCTGCGTGTCGAACTGCTCGACCGGGCGGCTGGCCACTGCCTGGCGCATGAAGGCGGCAAAGGCACGCGCCGGCGCGGTGCCGCCCTGCAGGCCGGGGATCGCTTTGGCATCGTCGCGACCCATCCACACGCCGGTGGTCAGCCCGCTGGAAAAGCCCAGGAACCAGCCGTCCTTGTTCGACGACGTCGTTCCGGTCTTGCCCGCGACGGGACGGCCGATCTGCGCCGCACGTGCGGTCCCGGTATTGACCGCAGTCTGCAGCAGGTCCGTCATCTGCGCGGCGACCTGCGGCGACACGAGCACGCGGCTGGTGTCGACCTGATGCTGGTAGATGACCTGGTTGTTCGCGGTGACGCGGGTAATGCCATAAGGCGTCACTGCCACGCCCTTTTGCGAGATGCTGGCAAAGGCGCGGGTCATGTCGATCAGACGGACGTCGCTCGTCCCCAGCACCATCGACGGCTGGGTGTTGATCGGCGTCGTGATGCCGAACCGGCGCGCCATGTCGGCGATCGCGCCGAAGCCGACCTCCAGACCGAGCTTCGCCGCGACCGTGTTGATCGAATAGGCAAAGGCGGTCCGCAGATCGATCGTACCCGAAAAGCGTCGCGACGAATTGCGCGGGCTCCAGCCCTGGATCGTCACGGGTTCGTCGACGATCTGATCGTCGGGCTTGCGTCCGGCCTCCAGCGCGGCGAGGTAGACGAACAGCTTGAAGGCGGAGCCCGGCTGGCGGGTGGCCTGGGTCGCGCGGTTGTAGATCGACGCGACATAATCCTTGCCGCCGACCATCGCACGGACTTCACCGCCGCGGTCGAGCGCGACAAGCGCCCCCTGTGCCCCGCCCGGCGTATTGCCCCGGACCGCCGCATCGGCGGCGCGCTGCATCGACAGGTCGAGCGTCGTCCACACTTCCAGCGGCTCGACCGTCTCGTCGATCAGCATTTCGAGCTGCGGCAGAGCCCAGTCGGTGAAATAGCGCACCGAATTCTGCATCGGTTCGGGTGCCAGCTTGACGCCCTGGATATCCTCCGCGCTCACCTGCGCGGCGCCGGCGACGCCCTGTTGCTGCATCAGGCGCAGCACGACCCGTCCACGCTCGACCGCGGCGGAGGCGTCGGCAGTGGGCGAATAGTTGCTCGGTGCCTTCACCAGCCCGGCGATGATCGCGGATTCGGGCAACGTCAGGCTGGTCGCCGGATGGCCAAAGAATTTCCGGCTCGCCGCATCGATGCCATAGGCGCCGCCCCCGAAATAGGCCTTGTTCAGATAGAGTTCGAGGATCTGGTCTTTGGTGAACTTGCGTTCGAGAGCGAGCGCCAGAATCCCTTCGCGCACCTTGCGGCCATAGGAACGGTTCGAGGTCAGGAAGACGTTGCGCGCCAACTGCTGGGTGATGGTCGATACGCCGGCAACGCGCTTGTCGCGCTCGAAACTGACCTGGATGCCACGGGCGATGCCGACCGGATCGACACCGATGTGGCTGTAGAAACGGCGATCCTCGACCGCGACCATCGCGTCGCGCATCGGTTCGGGAATCTGCGAATAGGGAATCCATTCGCCGTAGCTCGGCCCCAGCGAGACGATGACGGTGCCGTCGGCGGCGTGCACGCGGATCATCTGCCCGTTGGGCGACGACTTCAGCGTGTCGAAACTGGGTAACGACGCGCGCGCCGTATAGACCGCGATGACCAGCGCCAGCAGCCCGAGCACCGCGGTCGTCAGGCCGATGCCGACCGTCCATTTGAGGACGCGGCGCCAGCGGGCGGGCTTTTTCGGGGTGTTGCGGGGGCGGGGACGGTTAGCCATTGGGATCGGCTCAAGCGATTACGCGCTTAGCGAACCCTGAACAAGCGCCCCCGCACGGCGAAATCAGCCCTCGCGCGGGCGGAAGTCGAGGCTGACCGAATTGATACAGTAGCGCAGACCCGTCGGCGGCGGACCGTCGGGAAAAACATGGCCCTGATGCCCGTCGCACGCGGCGCAACGCACCTCGATCCGGCGCATGCCATGGCTGGTGTCGCCATGCTCGGTCACCGCCTCCGGCGAGATCGGCTGGGTAAAGCTTGGCCAGCCGGAGCCGGAGTCATATTTGTCGTCACTGTCGAACAACGGATTGGCACAGCCGGCGCAGCGATAGATACCATCGGCCTTGTTACCGTCGTACTTGCCCGCAAAGGCGCGTTCGGTACCGGCTTCGCGCAGGACGTGATATTGCTCGGGCGTAAGCTTGCGGCGCCATTCGGCTTCGGACAGGTTGACGTGATCCATGTCCGCGAATGTGTGCGGCGCGTCTCGCTTCGTCAATGGCTTGGGTGGGCGATCCTGGTAAGCCGCGCCGCCAGGCGGGCAAGGCCCGGGATTGGGGTTGCGGCAAGCAGCAGTCGCGCGCCCAGCGTATGGTCGGCGGCGGCACGGATCAGCCCGGCGGCGGCGAGCGGACGCGCCGCGCGACGGGCGAAGCCAGCCTGATAGTCCGCAGCAGAACGTCCGGCGGCGACGGCATCTGCGGCCATGACGCCACTTGCCAGCGCAATTCCCAGGCCCTCGCCAGCCAGCGACGGTATGACCGCGGCCTGATCGCCGAGGCGGTAGACGTCGTCGACCGTCGTCGCGGTACGCCAGCCATAAGGGACGTTGGCGACGGCATCGATCGGGGCGGCGGGGTCGAGCCGGGCGAGCCGATCGGCAAGCAGGGGACTTTCGGCGGCGAGCGCGCGCAGCAGCGCGTGGGGGTCGCCCGCGGCCTGCAGCCGCGACCGGGCAACGGCCATGCAGAAATTCGCGCTGCCGTCCTCCTGCACAGCGAGTCCGACGTAGCCGCCATCGAACAGGTGAAGCTCGACCGCATCGCCGATCGCGCGCGAGGCGGGCAGGCGGACGCGAATGCCGAGGATCGGGTCGGCGAGAGGAGTGGGATCGCGCGGGCTGCCCCGCAGGTCGTGCTTGCCGGTCGCGAGCAGCAGCGTGTCGCCGGTCAAGGCGGCGCCATCGCCCAGGCGGACGCTGCGCCCCTCCAGCGCGCGGATCGTGACGCCGCGTTCGATCGCGACGCCCAGCCTTTCCACGCGGTCGAGCAGGAGCGTGTCGAGCCGGGCGCGCGACACGGCGCGGGCCGGGGCGGGGAGGGGGGCTTCGGCGACACGGCCGCCCACGCAGATCCGCACCCGGGTGATGACGTTCGGGTTGAGCGTCTCCGGTGCGAGTCCCAGTCGCTCCGCCGCGGCCAGTGTCTGCCAGCTGAGAAAGCCGCCGCATAGCGCATCGGGCGTCTCGCGCGCGCGCTCCAGGATCGTCGCCTGTATGCCGTGTCGCGCAAGCGCAATCGCCGCCGCGGCGCCGGCCGGACCACCGCCCAGGATCAGCGCCGGCGGTCGACGCATAGCCGGAACGGAAAGACGCGACGGACGCGGGCATCCGCGATGCCGGCCTCAGCCAGGATCGGGGGCCATTCCATGGGGCGATAGCTGCGCGCGATCGACAGATGGCCGTCGTGACGGACAATATCGTGCCAGCGAAATGCGCGCGCGAGCCAGGGCCAGGCGGCATGGGCGAAACCGTGGCGATGCAGATCATTGATCAGCCAGCCGCGCGTCGCCTCTGCCTCCATGAAGCGCAGGAAGGCGACGAGCTGGTCATGCGTCATGTGGTGAGCGACGAGGCTGGAGACGATCGCATCCCAGCCTTCGCCGGCGAGGTCGCCATAGTCGCCGGTGCGATAGTCGATCGCCATGTCGCTCGGCGTATGGGCGCGGGCGGCTGGCGCGCTCGAAGGGTTGAGGTCGATACCGGCCAGCTCGACGGTGATACCGCGACGCTGTGCCCAGCGCGCGATGCGGCGGAGCATGTCGCCGTCGCCGAAGCCGACGTCGAGGATCTTCAGCGAAGTTGCGCCGCGCGACATCTGCTCGAGGAAGGCGAGGGTGGCGCGGGCGGCGAGAGTCACCGTGTTGACCTGCGCCAAATCCCCCAGCACCGCGGCATAGGTGTCTGCCGGCAGGTCGGGCGCGTCCATCAGCTCCTCGGCCTCGGCCCGGATGGCGAGCGTCATGCGCTGTGGAAACCCAGGCCTTCGGCGGCGAGACCGGGCCCGAAGGCGAGCGCAACGCCGCGGTCGATCGGCCGACCGATCATCCGGGCAAGTGCGAACATCAGCGTCGCCGACGACATGTTGCCGTTGTCGCGCAGCACGGCACGCGAATCGGCCAGCGCCGCCTCGGGCAGGGCAAAGGCGTGCGCAACGGCGTCGAGGATCGACCGCCCGCCCGCATGGACCGCCCAGGCATCGATCGTTGCCGGATCCCGCCCTCCGGTAGCGGCACTTGCGAAGTCGGGATCAGCGAGCCCGGCGGCGATCCGTGCGGGCACTTCGCCCGACAGGTGCATGGCGAAGCCACGGTCGGTGATGTCCCAGCGGATCAGCGCGTCCGAATCGGGCAGCGTCGTCGCGAACGGCGCGTCGAGCGCGAGGCCGCCGGGGTCGGCCGTGACCAATGCGGCGGCGGCGCCATCGCCAAACTGGAGCATCGCCAGCAACGGTTCGACCGCGTCGACCGCCTGCAGGTGGAGCGTCGAGAGCTCGACCGTCACCACCAGAACGCGCGCATCAGGTTCGGAGCGGACGATGTGCCTGGCACTGCGCAGCGCGGTGACCGCGGCGTAGCAACCCATGAAACCGACGAGCAGCCGCTCGACCGACGAATCAAGTCCCAGCGCGCGGGCGATGCGCTGGTCGATTCCCGGCGCGACGAACCCGGTGCAGCTGGCGACGACGAGGTGGGTGATGCCGGTCAGGTCGGCCCGGCGCGACAGGTCGGCCACGGCCTGCAACGCCAGCGCCGGCGCGGCATCGGCATAGATCGCCATTCGCGCAGCGGTGCCGGGCAGGACCGCATCGGCATAGAAGCCGTCAGCCGCGACGGGCGAGCCACCGGTATCGGTCGGCGGCAGGACCGACCAGCGATGCTCGATCCCCGACCGCGCCGCCATTCGCGCGAAGACCGCAGTGGTCCGGGGATCGGTCAGCCGGCGTGCGGCCCAGTCGATGAAGGCTTGGTGGATGTCATGATCCGGGACGGCGGTCCCGATCGCGGCGAGGTGCGCGGTGGCTGACGTACGATCAGTCCTTCCACGCCCACCAGAGCTGGGCTGGCGGCACGTTCCACCATTCCATCGCCTGGTCGATGCGGTCGAAATGCGGAGTCAGGAAATTCTTAACCCGCGGATTGAACTGATAGACCAGGAACGCGCCGCCGGGGCGGATGACGCGCTGGGTGGCTTCCGCGATCGTGTCGCCCACGCCCGGCGGCAGGGTGGAAAAGGGCAGGCCCGACAGCACGAAATCGGCGGATTCGGCGCCGTGGTCGGCCACGATCTGCCCGACATCGGCGGCCGACCCATGAACTGCGGAGAAGCGCGAGTCGCGAATGCCGTCGCGCAGATAGCCCACGAAGTCCGGGTTGGTATCGATCGCGATCAGCTGCGCATCGGGCGCCAATCGGTCGAGGATGTGGCCGCAGAAGGTGCCGACGCCCGGACCATATTCGACGAACACCTTGCAGTTCGCCCAGTCGACGGGGCCCAGCATGCGCGCGATCAGCCGGTCGGACGACGGCATGACCGAACCGACCATCACCGGATGCTTCAGAAACCCACGGAAGAACATTCCCCAGGGGGAAGGCCGACCGGCGTGGCGCTTGCGCAGCTGCGCCGCAGTCGTGGCCGATGAGTTCATGGAAATCCCTGTAAGCAACCTGAAGTCCGGGCAGCGTGCGTTGCAAGTTTGCGGGCAGTTTGCAAGCACATGCATGCGGGGACGAAGCGCGCAGGTCGCGGAAAGGTTGCGTTGGTGCGGCCATCCGACCAGGGTCGTGCGGGCAATGTCCGTCCGTCCCGCCCGTCTCGATCGCACCTTTGGCCTGATGTTCGCGGTGATGCTGGTGCTCGCCGCGGGCAACACCGCCTTGCAGTCCGTCCTGCCCGCGCTCGGCCGGTCGCTGCGGGTGGCCGATGGGGCGGTGGCCGCAGCCTTTTCGGTTTCGGCGCTCGCCTGGGTGGTGTGCGCGCCGCTATGGGCCAATCGATCCGATCGCTACGGGCGCCGGGCGATGGTGCTGCTCGGGCTTGCCGGGTTCACCGCGTCGCTGGGACTGTGCGGGCTGTTCCTGATGGCAGGCATCAACGGCTGGATCGGCGGTACGGCAGCGTTCGCAGCCTTCGTCGCCGGGCGGATGCTGTACGGCATCTTCGGGTCGGCGGCGCCGCCGGCGGTGCAGGCGATCGTCGCCGGACGGACGACGCGCGAAGAGCGCACCCGGGCGCTCGCCCTGCTCGCCTCCGCCTTTGGGCTGGGAACGATCCTGGGCCCGGCGATCGCCCCCTATCTGGTCATCAGGCAGGTCGGCCGTATCGAGATCGGCCTCGCCGGGCCCGCCTTCTTCGCAGTGCTGATCGGGGCGGGGATGCTGGCGGCAGTCGCGACGATGCTGCCGCGCGACAGTCTGGGCGGGCATGGCGCGGCGTCGGCCTATCCCTCGATCGGCGGGCAATCGACCGGCGCCAGCGTCACCGCGGCAACTTCGGCGGCGGGCGAACGCGTCGGCTATTTCGATCCGCGCATCCGGGTGTGGGTCATCGTCGGGCTGCTGATGGGCCATGCGCAGGCGATGACGGGGCAGGCGATCGGCTTCCTGGTGATCGATCGGCTCGATCTGCCCCCGGTGGAGGCACTGCAACCGACCGGCTTGGTGCTGATGATGGGCGCCGGTGCCGCGCTGCTCGTGCAATGGGGACTGATCCCGCTGCTCGACCTGAAGCCGCGCGCGCTGGTGCAGATCGGGCTGGTCGTCGCCGCCATCGGCTGTGCATGGACGGGATTGGCGACATCGCTCTACGGCATCGCGACCGGCTTTGCGCTGTCGGCGATGGGCTTCGGCTTCGTCCGGCCGGGGTATACCGCGGGATCGTCGCTGGCGGTCGGACCCGAGGCGCAGGGGGCGGTCGCAGGCAAGATTACTTCCGTCAACGGCGCCTCGTTCGTGCTCGGCCCCTCGATCGGGGTCGGCCTGTACGAACTTGCGCGGCCACTGCCCTATCTGGCTGCAGCGGCCGCGCTCGTCCTGCTTTTCGGCTATGCGCTGATCAGTCTGCGCCCTTCGGCCCGCGACCTTTGAGCGTGCCCGGCGAAATGAAGCCGAGCGGCTGGATCGCCACCGCATCCTGCTTCAACCGCGCCGACATCGCGCGATAGTCCTCCTCCATCTCCGGCGTCACCGACGCGCGCGATTCGCCGAGCGCCTTTTCGAAGTCGGCCATCGTGACATGCGCGGCCGAGAGCGATCGGCGAATCGCGATCAGACCGGCCCGGCGGACGACATCCTCCAGGTCCGCACCGGTGAAGTGATCGGTCCGGCGCGCGATCTCGCCGAGGTCGACGTCGCCATCGAGCGGCATCTTTTCGGTCTGAATGCGCAGGATTCTCTCGCGACCGCCCACATCGGGCACGCCGACATAGATCAGTTCGTCGAACCGCCCCGGACGCAGCAACGCGGGATCGATCAGGTTCGGGCGGTTGGTCGCGCCGATCAGCACGACCGACTGGAGCTCCTCCAGCCCATCCATCTCGGCGAGGATGGTATTCACCACCCGCTCGGTCACCTGCGGCTCGCCAAGACCGCCACCGCGGGCCGGTACCAGCGAATCGAGTTCGTCGATGAACACGATGCAGGGGGCCACCTGGCGAGCGCGGGCGAACAGGCGGGCGATCTGCTGTTCGCTCTCGCCATACCATTTGCTGAGCAGGTCGGACGACTTGGCGGCGATGAAGTTCGCCTCCGCCTCCCGCGCGACGGCTTTCGCCAGCAATGTCTTGCCGGTGCCCGGCGGGCCGTAGAGCAGGAACCCCTTGGCCGGACGGATGCCCAGACGCCGGAAGGCATCGGGATCCTTCAGCGGCAGTTCGACACCTTCCTTCAGCCGTTCCTGCGCGTCGTCGAGACCGCCGACGTCGTCCCACCGGACGGTCGGCGCCTGGACCATGACTTCGCGCATCGCCGACGGCTGGACGCGCTTCAGCGCCTCTACGAAGTCGTCTCGGCTGACCGACAGCGTGTCGAGCACGTCGGCCGGGATGCTGCGATCCTCGAGGTTCAGCCGCGGCATGATGCGGCGCACCGCCTCGATTGCGGCCTCGCGCACCAGTGCGGCCATGTCCGCCCCGACGAAGCCGTGGGTGGTGCGCGCGAGTTCGTCCAAATCGACGCCTTCGCCCAGCGGCATGCCGCGGGTGTGGATGCCCAGGATTTCGCGACGCCCGCGCTGATCCGGTACGCCGATGACGATCTCGCGATCGAACCGACCCGGCCGGCGTAGCGCCTCGTCGATCGCCTCGGGACGATTCGTCGCCGCGATGATGACGATGTTCGCGCGCGCCTCCAGCCCGTCCATGACGGTCAGCAGCTGGGCGACAAGGCGCTTCTCGGCCTCGCCCTGCACGCGGTCACGCTTCGGCGCGATCGAATCGATCTCGTCGATGAACACGATCGACGGTGCGTTGGCGCTCGCTTCCTCGAACACCTCGCGCAGCTTCTTTTCCGATTCGCCGTACGCCGATCCCATGATCTCGGGGCCGTTGATCAGGAAGAAATTGGCGTCCGATTCGTTGGCGACCGCGCGGGCGAGGCGGGTCTTGCCGGTGCCGGGCGGGCCATGGAGCAATACCCCCTTGGGCGGATCGACGCCCAGACGCTGGAACAGTTCGGGATAGCGTAAGGGAAGTTCGACCATTTCGCGCAGCTGGTCGATCGTGCCCGCCATGCCGCCCAAGTCGTCATAGGTCACGTCGGCGCGACGCGATTCCTTGGGCTCTTCGTAATCGGCGCGTAGCTCGATCTCGGTGTTCTCGTCGACATGGACGATGCCCTTCGGCACCGTCGACACCACGCCCATACGGATTTCCTGGAGCGCATAGGCCGGTGCATTGAGCATCTGCGCGATGTTGGGGGGCAAATCGCCCCCGGCGACCCGCTGCTGGCCAACGGTTGCGACGGTATCGCCGGCGCACAGCGGGCGTCCGATGAAGCTGCGCTTCAACGCGGCGGGGTGGCCCTGGAGCCGAACGTTTTTTGCTGCAGGTGCGAAGACGACGCGTGTTGCGGGCTTCGATTCGCCCCTACGGATTTCGACGAAATCGCCCGATCCCACCCCTGCGTTAGCGCGCTGGAGGCCGTCGATGCGCAAGATTTCGAGACCTTCGTCCTCCGCATAGGGCAGCACGGCCCGCGCCGGTGTCGTGCGCTTGCCGACAATCTCGATCACGTCGCCCTGCGTGACGCCCAGCGCCGCCATCAGCGTTCGCGGGATATGCGCCAGGCCGCGCCCGGAATCTTCGGGCCGCGCATTCGCCACCTGAAGCTTGCGGGTCGGTGTCTCGTCGTCGGCCATGCGGCCCCTCCCTGTCGTTGCCTGAACTTCGGAAAGCGCGCGACATAGGAAGCCGGTTCCGGCTGCGCGAGGGGGGCGACCGCCGATGTTCACATCACTGTCGCGAAACCGGGATAGACCGGTGGTTGACGCAGGCCAAAAAAAAAGGCCGATCCAAGGGGACCGGCCGGAAAGTTTTAGGAGAGGATGCCTGAAAGGCCCGCCCTATGTGCGCCGCAACAGGTCGTTGTGCAAGTGCGAAAGAAAACGAGTGACTTGCAATTTTTGCAACTGTGATACCGGTTGCATTGCAGTTTTGACAAACGGAGTTGTTGCGATGCACAATTCGCCCAATGCGTAGGCTGCCGCCCCTCACTGCGATCGAGGCGTTCGTCCAAGTCGCGCGGCTGGGCTCGATCAAGGCCGCGGCCGAAGAGCTGGCGTTGTCGTCGCCAGCGCTCAGCCGTCGGGTGCAGGCGCTGGAACGGTTCATCGGCAAACCGTTATTCGAGCGGCGGCACCAGGCGCTCAAGCTCAATCCCGACGGCGAACGCCTGCTTCAGGGCATCGCGCCTGCGCTCGACACCATGTCCGATGCGGTCGAAGCGATGACGAGCGGTGTCGAACTGTTACGCCTGCGGCTGGGCGTGTTGCCGCTGTTCGCCACACAGCGCCTGCTGCCGCGGCTGGGCGAGCTGAAGCGGCGGCATCCCGAGCTGCATCTGGACGTCGATACCGGGGGGCATGGCACCACGCGGCTGGGTGACGGGCTGGACGCTGCGATCGTCATTGCGCGCGAAATCGATCCGATGCTCTATGCCCGCCGACTCGACCACAACCGCGTCTACGTGATCGGCCACCGCTCGCTGATCGAGGGACCGAACCCAGTCACCAATCCCGAACAGTTGAGCCGGCTGACGGTCCTGCTCCACCGCGACATGCCCGAAACCTTCAGCGAATGGCGCGCGGCCGCCGGCTTTCCGGGGCTGGAGCCGTTGGCGTTCGATTATTTCGATTCTGGCTCGCTGATGCTGGAGGCGGCAGCGCAGGGGCTGGGCGTCGCGTTCATGCTCGAATCGCATTACGAGGCGGCGCATGATAGCCGCCTGGTCCAGCTGTTCGGCATCACCGTCGAAAGCGACTACAGCTACTGGTTCGTCTGCCGCCCGCGCGCACTCCAGACACGGCCGGTCCGGCTGTTTCACGACTGGCTGGTCGAAACCGTGGCCGCGGATTGACCAGCCACTCAGCGGCCAGGATCACGCTATTCCTACCCTACAAGGGGAGGGCCATGCGAAACATGGTGGCGGGGTGTCGCCGCGTGCGGTGTCGACCGCAGCTAACCCACCGGGACACCCTGCGTCAGGCCTTCGACCTGCCACCTCCCCTTGCCGGGGAGGAATGGTCATTTTCGGAGGGCAGCTGCGTCAGGCCGCGGGGTCTTCGGCATCCAGACCATAGGCCGTGTGCAGCACGCGGACGGCGAGTTCGGTCTCGTCTTCGTGAATCAGCACCGACACCTTGATCTCCGACGTGGTGATCGCCTGGATGTTGATGCCGCGCTCGCCCAGCGTCGTGAACATCTTGGAAGCGACGCCCGCATGGCTGCGCATGCCGACGCCGACGACGGAGATCTTGGCGACGCGGGTATCATGGACCAGCGACTCATAGCCGATGTCGACCTTCGCCCGGCCCAGCACGTCCAGGCTGCGTGCCAGATCGGACGACGGCACGGTGAAGGTCACGTCGGTCGATCCGGTCGAATGCGCGATATTCTGCACGATCATGTCGACGTTGATGTTCGCATCGGCCAACGGTGCGAAGACGCTGGCGACCGCACCCGGCTTGTCGGGGACCGAGGTCAGCGTGATCTTCGCCTCGTTCTTGTCGTGGGCGATGCCGGTGATGAGCTGGCGTTCCATGGCTTCCACTTCCTCTTCGCCGACGATCATCGTCCCCGGCAGCGTGTCGGCGGCGGGGGCGTCGTCGTCGACGAACGACGACAGCACCTGCACGCGGACGTTTTCCTTCATCGCGAGGCCCACCGAGCGCGTCTGCAGCACCTTGGCCCCGACGCTGGCGAGCTCGAGCATTTCTTCGTACGTGACGCGCTTCAGCTTGCGCGCGCGCGGAACGATGCGGGGATCGGTCGTATAGACCCCGTCGACGTCGGTGTAGATGTCGCAACGGTCCGCCTTCAGCGCCGCCGCCATCGCGACCGCGGACGTGTCGGAGCCGCCGCGGCCGAGGGTCGTCACCCGCTCGCCTGCCGCCAAGCCCTGGAAGCCGGGGATGACCGCGACCTCGCGGTTGGCCATCGCGCCGAGCACGCCCGTCGTCTCGATTTCGCCGATGCGGGCCGAGGCATGACCGTCGGAGGTGCGGATCGGCAGCTGCCAGCCGAGCCAGCTGCGCGCGGGCACGCCGATCGCCTGAAGCGCAATCGCGAGCAGGCCCGAGGTGACCTGCTCCCCGCTGGAGACCACCACGTCATATTCGCGTGCGTCGTACAGGGGCGAGGCTTCGCGGCAGAAACCGACCAGTCGATCGGTCTCACCCGACATGGCAGAGACGACCACCGCGACCTCGTTGCCCGCAGCCCATTCGCGCTTCACGCGGTTGGCGACCGAACGGATGCGTTCGATGCCCGCCATCGACGTGCCGCCGAACTTCATCACGATCCGTGCCATGCTATACGCCCGATCTGCCCCTTGGACCCCAGAGTGCGCGCCTGATAGGAGTGCGGCATGACCGACGCAACCGTAACAACCGCGACCATATCCGACGGCATCGACGCGCGCGAGGCCGCGCATTTCGGCAAGTTGGCCGCCGACTGGTGGAATCCTGCGGGCAGTTCGGCGATGCTCCACCGGCTGAACCCCCCGCGCCTGGCCTATCTGCGGGAGCGGGTGGACGCGCATTGGGACGGCGACAGCGCGAGCTTCACGCCACTAAAGGGCAAGCGCGCACTCGACATGGGGTGCGGGGCGGGGTTGCTGAGCGAACCGCTCGCCCGGCTGGGTGCCCAGGTGACTGCGGTCGATGCGGCGCCCGAGAATATCGGCGCCGCGCGGGCGCACGCCTCGGCGGTCGGGCTTGCGATCGACTACCGCGTCGGCACGACGGACGCGGTGGCGGGCGAGACGTTCGACCTGATCGTCAGCTTCGAAGTGATCGAGCATGTCCCCGATCCGGCCGCCTTCGTGTCGGCCCTTGCGGGCAATCTGGCGACCGGCGGCCTGCTGCTGCTCTCGACCCCCAACCGTACGCCGCTGTCGAAGCTGGCGATGATCACCATCGCCGAGGGGATCGGGCAGATCCCCAAGGGAACGCACGATTGGGAGAAGTTCCTGACGCCCGAGGATCTGGGCGGGCTGCTGTCGCGCGCGGGCCTGAGGGTCGTCGATACGCGGGGTCTGTCGTTCTCGCCAGCTGCGGGCTTTCACCTCAGCGACAATGTCGCGCTCGACTATTTCATCGCGGCGGTCGCCGCCTGACGCCGCGCCAGGCGATGATGGCGGCCAGCGCGAGGACCGCGACGTCGGCGGCGCCCGTCCTGCGCGACGACGCGACCGGGGGCGGCGCGGGGCTCGGGATCGCGGGCGTCCCGGCGGCAGCCTCGCCTGCGACCTGCCGTTCCAGCTCGGCGTTCAACTCGGCGCCGAGCAGGAAGACATAGGCGCTGAGCCATAGCCAGGTCAGCAGCACGATCACCGCCGACAACGATCCATAAGTCGCGCCGTAATTGCCGAAATTGGCGGCATAGAGGCCAAAGGCCGATGTGCCGGCGAGCCACAGCGCGGTCGCCCCGATCGATCCGGGCGATAGCCATACGAAGTGCGGCTGCCGCTGGGCGGGCCCGACGTAGAACAACAGTGCGGCCGCGGACATGACGAGGGCGGCGAGCAGGATATAGCCGCCCAGGCGGATGAGGATCAGTACCGCCTCCGGCGCGCCCGGGATCAGACTTTCAAGAAAGCCGATCATCGCGGTTGCCAGGATGGCAAGGAAGATCAGCGTCACACCCCCCAGAACGACACCGAAGTACAGCAGGTTCAAACGCACCAACCCGCGCGTTTCGCGGACGTCGTTGGCGACGTTCAGCCCCGCGATCACGGCGGACGCCCCCTTGGTCGCGCCGTATAGCGCGATGACCAGCGCGAGCGCGAGGCCCAGGCCCTGCTTGCCCTTCGACGATTCGACGACGGTCAGCAGCTGGTCCGTCACCACCGACGCCGCCTCGCGCGGAAGCACGCTGAAGATCGCGGTGATGTTTCGCTGAACCGTCTCCCCTTCGGCGAACAATCCGTAGCTCAGCACGACCGAGGCAAGCAGCGGGACGATCGCGGAGAAGGCATAGAAGGCCACGCCGGCCGCGATGATCGCGACATTGTTGTCGCCGGTGCGGGTCCAGGTCCGCTTGAGGATCGCCAGCCAGCCTTCCTTCGGCACCGCGAAGGGCGAGCGGGCGTCGATGCCCGCGGTATCGTCGGCATGGATCATCGCAGCCCCTTTCACATCCTCAACCGACGACTGGCGTATTCGTGCCCGCCGAACCATCCAAGCTGGATCAACGGGTCAGAATAGCCGTCCACCGTTCGGCACCGGCACGGTCGGGGTGACCAGCACGACCTTCCCATCGGCATCGGGAAAGCCGAGCGTCAGCACTTCACTCATCACCGGGCCGATCTGGCGTGGCGGAAAGTTGACGACGGCGGCGACCTGTCGCCCGACCAGGTCGTCGAGCGAATAATGCTCGGTGATCTGTGCCGACGACGTCTTGGTGCCGATCGTCGCGCCGAAATCGATCGTCAGCCGGTAGGCGGGCTTGCGCGCCTCCGGGAAGGGCCGCGCCTCGACGATCGTGCCGATTCGAATGTCGACGGCCAGGAACTGGTCGAAGCCGATCTGCGGGGCCGCGGGCGCGCTGCTATCGTGGGTCATGTGCATGGCGCCGCTCTGTTGCCATGCGCGCGCCCGATCGCCTACCCCTCGCCCATGGCCGACATCCGCCTTCACCCCAGCTGGCGCGAACCCCTGCAGCGCGAATTCGATCAGCCCTACATGGCCGAGCTTCAGCGGTTTCTCGCAGACGAACGGGCAGCGGGGGCGACGGTCTTTCCACCGGAATCCGACTGGTTTGCCGCGCTCGACCTCACGCCGCGCGACAAGGTGCGCGTCGTGATCCTGGGGCAGGACCCGTATCATGGGCAGGGGCAGGCGCATGGCCTCGGCTTCTCGGTCCGTCCCGGTGTCCGCGTGCCGCCGAGTCTGGTCAATATCTACAAGGAAATGGAAAGCGATCTGGGCATCCCGCGCGCCGACCACGGCCATTTGCGCCACTGGGCCGAACAGGGGGTGCTGCTGCTCAACACGACGCTGACCGTGCGGATGGGCAGCCCGACCTCGCACGCCGGGCGCGGGTGGGAGCAGTTTACCGACGCGATCATCCGGCTGGTCGACGCCGGCCCGCACCCGGTCGTCTTCCTGCTGTGGGGCGCGCACGCACAGAAGAAGGCGGCGTTCGTCGACACGACGCGTCACTGCGTCATCCGCAGCGCCCATCCCTCGCCCCTGTCGGCGCGCGGCGGATTCTTCGGCTCGCGGCCGTTTTCGCAGGCCAATGCCTTCCTCGCCGCCCATGGTCGCGGCACGATCGATTGGGCCTTGCCAGATGCTTGAGAGCGTGGTTCAAATTTCCTCTGACATAGATCATCTTTTCTGCTAAGCGCCTGTTTCGAGAGAGGAATTTTCATGAAGCTCAGGCGTATCGGGGCGGCGGCCTCCATTCTTGCTATGCTCGGTGCGTGTGGCGGCGGCGGCACCGGAACCGGAAGCGTCTCGGGGAGCTTCACCTCCAGCCCTGCGCCTTCGCCGACGCCAAGCCCGACCGCCAGCCCGTCACCGACGCCGACAGCGACCGCAGGCTGTTCCCTGCGCGAACGCCAGGACTGGGTCGCCGCGCAGTTGCGCGAATGGTACCTGTTCTACGAGACGCTGCCGACCACCCTGGACCCGACGCCCTATACTACCGTCGATTCCTATATCGATGCACTGACGGCGACCGCGCGCAGCCAGCGGCGCGACCGCTATTTCACCTACGTAACCTCGATCGCGGTGGAAAATGCCTATTACGCGTCGGGGGAGACGGCCGGGTTCGGTTTCCGCCTGTCGAACAACAGCACGACGCGCCGGACCTTCGTCGCCGAGGCGTTCGAGGGCGCGCCGGCGCTGAACGCGGGTGTCGATCGCGGTACCGAAATCCTCGCCATCGGCACCACCAGCGCCAATCTGCGGGCGGTCAGCGACATCATCGCGTCGGAAGGAGCCGGCGGGGTCACGACCGCGCTCGGGGCGAACACGCCCGGCACGACCCGCCTGTTCCGCGTCCGCAATCCTGCCGGCACCGTTTCCGAAGTGTCGATCGCCAAGGCGGACTATGCGCTGACTCCAGTATCGAGCCGCTATGGCTACAAGATCCTGGACGATAACGGGAAGAAGGTCGGGTACATCAACCTGCGCACCTTCATCTCGACCGCCAACGACGGGCTGCGCACCGCCTTTGCCGCGCTGAAGGCGGCGGGCGTGACCGAAGTCGTCATCGATCTGCGGTACAACGGCGGCGGGCTGGTGTCGGTCGCGGAGACGTTCGGCCGCCTGCTCGGCGGCAACCGGTCGACCAGCGACGTGTTCAGCTATACGACCTTCCGACCGGAAAAATCGTCGCAGAATAGCGTCGCCTATTTCGCGCCGCAGACGCAGTCGATCGCGCCGACCAAGATCGCGTTCATCGGCATGAGCGGAACGGCCTCGGCCAGCGAGTTGCTGATCAACGCGTTCATCCCGTATCTGGGGTCGAACATCGCGCTTGTCGGCAGCAACACCTATGGCAAGCCGGTCGGCCAGATCGCGCTCGACCGGGCCAGCTGCGACGATCGGCTGCGCGTGGTCGCGTTCGCGACGCAGAACAAGGATCGCTCGGCGGCCTATTTCGATGGGCTCGCGACGGTGGTGCCCAGGACCTGCCAGGCGACCGACGACTTCACCTATCCGCTGGGGGATGCCCGCGAAAGCTCGATCGCGGCGGCGCTCAATTTCCTCGGTGGGCGCAGCTGTACGCCGATCACCGCAACCGCGCAGACCAGCGCCGTTGCGCGCAGCCGGCCGGTCGGCAGCTTCGAGCTGCTGACGCCCGATCGCCCGAACACCGCGCAGCGCGAGGTGCCGGGCGCGTTCTGACGCTGCGAGCGTACGGCGCGGGAAGGGCGCCGTACGCTTGTGCCGGTCCTGATCGAGTACAGACCCTAGGCGCGGCGGTATAAGTCCAATACCGATGGTCCGACGGTCGCGTTCCGCTGCCGGGGAGCACGACCATGACCGCCATCACTGCCAACGGCATCACCCTCGAATATGAAGACGACGGCGATCCCGCGGCCCCGCCGCTGCTGCTCATCATGGGGCTCGGGGCGCAACTGACGCTGTGGCCCGTCGAGCTGGTCGCAGCGCTCACCGCGCGCGGATTTCGCGTCATCCGCTTCGACAACCGCGATATCGGGCTGTCGACCAAGTTCGATCGCGCCGGTCTGCCCGACTTCGCCCAACTGATGGCGGCGATGATGACCGGCCGGGTGTTTGCGCCGCCCTACACGCTCGGCGACATGGCCGCCGACGCGGTCGGGCTGCTCGATGCCCTCGCGATCCCCAGCGCGCATATCGTCGGCGCATCGATGGGGGGCATGATCGCGCAGCTCATCGCAGCCGACCACCCGGACCGGGTGCGGTCGCTCACGTCGATCATGTCGACAACCGGCAACCCGTCGCTGCCGCCCTCCAGGCCCGAGGCGCTGGCGGTCCTGACCGGCCGGCCGATGACCGGCGATCGCGAATCGATCGTCGCGCACGGGATGAAGACGGCGCAGGTGATCGGCAGCCCCGCCTATCCCTACGACCTCGATCGCCTGCGCGCGCGCGTCGAGCGCGATTTCGACCGCAGCTTTTCCCCCGCCGGCGCGATGCGCCAGATGGCCGCGGTCCTGGCCGACGGCGACCGTCGCGAGCGCCTGCGCCGGATCACCGCGCCGACGACCGTCATCCACGGCGACGCCGACCCGCTGGTACCGGTCGAAGGGGGACGCGACACCGCAGCGGCGATTCCGGGCGCGGAACTCGTCATCCTGCCCGGCATGGGCCACGACCTGCCCCTGCCGCTGATCGACGACATCGCCGACGCGATCGCGGCGACGGCGGCGCGGGCGCGGTAGATCAAGAAGGAAGAGTGTTTGGGCGCCCCTGTGGCGCGCAAGGCGCGAAGGCGCGAAGGCGCGAAGGTGTCCGACCCTTGGCTGCGCAGCAGCCCTTGTCTCTGGCGTTCGCAGGTCATCCGATCGCGGGCGTCGGGCAAGCCGTCTTGGCGCCTTTGCGCCTTGTGCCCGAAGGGCACACCGAAAATCACTTCTTCTTCGTCTGTTCTTCCTTAAATAGACCGAACCTACCGACACAGGGATATCGTGTGGCCGATCCTTACCAGACCTTGGGCGTCGCCCGCGGCGCGAGCGAAGACGAGATCAAGAAGGCGTATCGCAAGCTCGCCAAGGAGCTGCATCCCGACCGGAACAAGGACAATCCCAAGGCGTCCGAACGCTTCAGCCAGGTGACGCAGGCGTATGACCTGCTGACCGACAAGGACAAGCGCGCCCGGTTCGATCGCGGCGAGATCGATGGCGACGGCAACCCGACTGCGCCCTTCGGCTACGGCCCGCGCCCCGGTGCCGGCGCGCGTCCGGGCGGCGGGGGCTTCTCCGCCGACTTCGGGGGCGGGGATACCGGCGACTTTTCCGACATCTTCGAAAGCATCTTCGGCGGCGCCCGCGGTGGTGCCGGGGGCGGGTTCCAGGGCGGGTTCGGGCGTCGCCCGCAGCCCAAGGGCGCCAACGTCCCCTATCGCCTGACCGTCAGCTTCGAGGATGCCGCCGCCCTTGCCACCCAGCGAATCACGCTGCGCGACGGCAAGACGATCGACCTGAAGCTGCCCGCCGGGGTCGAGAGCGGCACCCAGATGCGCCTGTCGGGCAAGGGCGATCCGGGCCCTGGCGGCAATGGCGACGCGATCGTGACGATCGAGGTCGGCCAACACCGGTTCTTCACCCGCGACGGCGACGACGTCCGGCTCGACCTGCCGGTCAGCCTGGCCGAGGCGGTGCTGGGCGGCAAGGTGCCGGTGCCGACGGTCGAGGGCAATGTGATGCTGACCGTACCCAAGGGCGCGTCGTCGGGCAAGACGCTGCGACTGAAAGGCCGCGGTTTCCACAAGAAGGGCGGCGAGCGGGGCGACCAGCTGGTGACGCTGATGGTCGAGATTCCTGCCAATGATGCCGAGCTGATCGCGTTCGTCGAGGGTTGGTCGGGCCGGGATGCGGGGAACCCGAGGGCGCGCCTGGGCGTCTGACGCTCCTGGATGACCGATGTAATCGCCCCCCAGACGCCCGAAGCGCGCGCGCGGCACGGCGGACGCGCCCGTGCCCGGATGCAGAAGGAATGGAAGAAGCTCGGCCCCGGCAGCCGTGCCTGGGAAATCCTGAAGCGCGTGCTGATCGGCGTCTATAACGACGGCTTCATTCACGCCGGAAACCTCGCCTATCTGTCGTTGATGACGGTGTTTCCGTTCTTCATCGTGACGACCGCGATCGCATCGATATTCGGTCAGAGCGAAGAGGCGCAGCAGACCGTCGGCTCGTTCCTTCACGTGCTGCCCCCCGACGTCGCCGACATCCTGCGCAAGCCGATCGCCGACGTGCTGAGCGCGCGGACCGGCAATCTGCTGCTTCTCGGCGGGCTGGTGGGCCTGTGGACGGTCGGCAGCTTCATCGAGACGATCCGCGACATCTTCCGCCGCGCCTATGGTACCGTCTTTGCCAACCCCTTCTGGAAATACCGGCTGGGGTCGGTCGTGGTCATCGTCTGTTCGGTCGTGCTCGCGCTGGTCGCCTTCCTGATCCAGGGCGTGCTGACAGCGGCCGAACAGTTCATCTACCAGCTGCTGCCGTTTGCCAAAGGTGTCGCGGGGTGGATCGGGCTTAGCCGCGCGATCCCGGGTCTCGTGATGTTCGGCGCGCTCTACATGCTGTTCTATTCGGTCACGCCGGCGAAATATCGCTACTCGAATTGTCCCAAATGGCCCGGTGCGCTGTTCACCGCCGGTTGGTGGGTGTCGATGACCGCTTTGCTGCCCAAGATCCTGGGGCTGCTCGGCGGATATGACCTGACCTATGGCAGCCTGGCCGGCGTCGTCGTCATGCTGCTGTTCTTCTTCCTGATCGGCCTGGGCATCGTGTTCGGCGCCCACCTGAACGCAGCACTGGCGGAACCGCCCGCACCTGCGGTAGACGCCCCCGAAACGATGGCTGCAGCGGAAGGGTCGGCGGGGTGACGGGATTGATGCAGGGCAAGCGCGGGCTGATCATGGGCCTGGCCAACGACAAGTCGCTCGCGTGGGGCATCGCCAAACAATTGAGCGATGCGGGCGCCGAACTCGCGTTCAGCTACCAGGGCGCGGCGATGGAAAAGCGCGTACGTCCGCTCGCCGAACAGCTGGGTGTCGCCCGCCTGTTCGATTGCGACGTGTCAGACATGGACGCGCTCGACGCGACGTTCGACGCGCTGAAGGCGGAATGGCCGACGATCGACTTCGTCGTCCACGCGATCGTCTTTTCCGACAAGTCGCAGCTGCGCGGGCGCTATTACGACACCACGCTCGACAATTTCCTGATGACGATGAACATCTCGGCCTATTCGCTGGTCGCGGTGGCGAAGCGCGCGCGCGAGATGATGCCGAACGGCGGCTCGATCCTCACGCTGACCTATTACGGCGCCGAAAAGGTCATCCCGCACTATAACGTCATGGGCGTCGCCAAGGCCGCGCTGGAGACGAGCGTCAAGTATCTCGCGGTCGACTTGGGCCGCGACAACATCCGCGTGAACGCGATCTCGGCCGGCCCGATCCAGACGCTCGCCGCGCGCGGGATCGGCGATTTCAACTACATCCTGAAATGGAACGAGCTGAACGCCCCGATGCGTCGCACGGTCACGATCGAGGACGTCGGCGGCGCGGGGCTCTATATGCTCAGCGACCTGTCGTCGGGGGTGACCGGTGAAATTCACCACGTCGATGCCGGCTACAACGTGATCGGCATGAAGGCGGAGGACGCGCCGGACATCGCTCTGGCGTGAGCTACGCCATCCGCGCCGCGACCGGTGGGGACGTCGCGGCGATCGAGGCGTTGCTCGCCGCGGCATTCCCAGAACCGGCCGAAGCGATGCTGGTCCGCCGGCTGTGCATCGACGGCGACATGGTGCTGACGCTTGTCGCGGACGACGAGGATACCGGCGCGCTCGCGGGCATGATCGCGTTCAGCCGCATGACGGTCGAGGTCGAGGGCAAGCCCGTCCCTGCCGTCGCGCTGGCGCCGATCGCGACTGCCGCGGCGCATCGCGGGCGCGGCATCGCCGATCTGCTGGTCCGCACCGGCCTGCGCGACCTGAAGGCAGCGGGCGTCGTGCTGTGTTTCGTGCTGGGCGAGCCTGATTTCTACGGCCGCCATGGCTTTTCGGCCGATTGGGCGAAGGGCTTCGACAGCCCGTATGCCGGCGACTATTTCCTGGCCCTGCCGCTACAGGACGGGAAGATGCCGTGCGGGGTGCGCGGGGGCGCCGCCCATGCGATGGCCTTTGCAAGCTTGGGGGGACACGCGTGAGCTACAACACCTTCGGCCGCGTGTTCCGCTTTACGACCTGGGGCGAGAGCCACGGGCCGGCATTGGGCGTCGTCATCGACGGTTGTCCGCCGGGGATTGCCCTGAGTGAGGCCGACATCCAGCCCTGGCTCGACAAGCGCCGCCCGGGCACCAGCCGCTTCACGACGCAACGCCGCGAGCCCGACGAAGTTCGCATCCTGTCGGGCGTGTTCGAGGGCCGCACCACCGGCACCCCGATCAGCCTGATGATCGAAAACGTCGACCAGCGATCGAAGGACTATTCGAACGTCGCGCTCGCCTATCGCCCGGGTCACGCCGACTATGCGTATGACGCGAAATACGGCTTCCGCGATCACCGTGGCGGCGGGCGGTCGTCGGCACGTGAGACCGCGGCGCGGGTCGCGGCGGGCGCGGTCGCGCGGCTCGTCATCCCCGAAGTGACGATTACCGGCTGGGTCGAGGCGATCGGCGGCGATGTGGCGACCGGTTTCGACGCGAGCCAGATCAGCGAAAATCCCTTCTTTGCCGCCGACGCCGCAGCCGCGACGCGGTGGGAGGCGCTGGTCGATGGCGCGCGCAAGGCCGGATCGTCGCTCGGCGCGGTCGTCGCCTGCGAAGCCATCGGCGTACCCGCCGGCTGGGGCGCGCCGCTCTACGCCAAGCTCGATTCGGAACTCGCCGCCGCCGCCATGTCGATCAATGCGGTGAAGGGCGTGGAAATCGGCGACGGGTTTGCCGCCGCGGCGCTGTCGGGCGAGGCGAACGCCGATCCGATGCGGCCGGGCGCGGACGGTGCGCCGGCGTTTCTCGCCAACCACGCCGGTGGCATCGCGGGTGGTATCTCGACCGGCCAGCCAGTGCGGCTGCGGGTCGCGTTCAAGCCGACGAGCTCCATCCTGACCCCGGTGCCGACTATCAGCAACACCGGCGAAGCGACGGAAATCGCGACGAAAGGCCGGCACGATCCCTGTGTCGGCATCCGCGGCGTCCCCGTCGTGGAAGCGATGATGGCGCTGGTTCTGGCCGACCAGAAGCTGCTTCACCGCGCACAATGCGGGTAGGACGTGGCTGAACAGGGATAGGCGGACTCTCCTTTCGCTTCGTGGCGCGTTGATACGCTACGGAATTTCTAGGAGAGACGATCATGACGAAGCTACTGCTTGCCGGCCTTTTGGCCGCCGGCGCGTCGACGGCTGCCCTTGCGCAGACCACGACGCCGCAGACGACCCCGATGCCGGGCACGACGCAGACGGTACCGGCCACGCCGGCGACGCCAGCCAACCCGGCAACGCCGGCTGATCCGACGATGTCCCCGGCGACCCCGGCCGATCCTGCGACTCCGGCCACGCCGGCGGATCCGATGACGACCACCACCACGGATACGACGACGACAACAACCAGCACGCCGACGACCACCGACGATCCGGCGATGACCCCGACTGACGGCGAGAAGCCGAAGAAGGACAAGAAGCGTCCGCGCTAAGCGCTGACGTGCTGAAACGAAAACCGCCGCGTCGACCCTCGGGTCGGCGCGGCGGGCGTCTTTCGGCGGCCAGTTCCCACCGTTGCGGGGTGGCGACGGAGGCGTGCTCTTCAGTCCGCGAACGGATCGCGGACCAGGATCGTGTCCTCGCGCTCCGGGCTGGTCGATACCAGCGCCACCGGGCACTGGATCAATTCCTCGACCCGGCGGATATATTTGATCGCCTGCGCCGGCAGATCGGCCCAGCTGCGCGCACCCGCGGTCGTCTCGGACCAGCCGGGCATGGTTTCCCAGACCGGTTCGACCTGTGCCTGATCGGCGGCATGCGCCGGGAAATGGTCGAGCATCTGGTCGCCAAGCCTGTAGCCAGTGCAGATCCGCACTTCATCGAACCCGTCGAGCACATCGAGCTTGGTCAGCGCGATACCGGTCACGCCCGACACCGCGACCGACTGGCGGACCAGCACCGCGTCGAACCAGCCGCAGCGGCGCTTCCGGCCCGTGACGGTGCCGAATTCATGACCACGTACGCCCAGCCGCTCCCCGGTTTCGTCCTCCAGCTCGGTCGGAAAGGGGCCCGATCCGACGCGGGTGGTATAGGCCTTGGCGATCCCCAGCACGAAGCCGACCGCGCTCGGGCCCAGGCCCGATCCCGCCGCCGCGGTGCCCGCGACGGTGTTCGACGAGGTGACGAAGGGGTACGTGCCGTGATCGATGTCGAGCAGCACGCCCTGCGCGCCCTCGAACAGCATCCGGCGGCCCTTGGCCTTGGCCTCTGCCAGCAGCTTCCAGGCCGGCTTGGCGTAGGGCAGCACGAAGTCGGCGATCTCGCGCAATTCACCGAGCAGCCGCTCGCGGTCGATCGGCGGCTGGCCGAAGCCGGCGCGAAGCGCGTCATGGTGCGCGGTCAGGCGGTCGAGCTGCGGCCCCAGCGCATCGAGGTGCGCCAGGTCGCACACGCGGATCGCGCGTCGGCCGACCTTGTCCTCATAAGCCGGACCGATTCCGCGGCGGGTCGTGCCGATCTTGCCCGCGCCGCTCGCATCCTCACGCAACGCGTCGAGATCGCGATGGAATGGCAGGATCAGCGGGCAGGTGTCGGCGATGATCAGCGTGTCGGGCGAAATCGCGACACCCTGTCCGGTCAGTTTCGCAATCTCGTCACGCAGATGCCAGGGATCGAGCACCACGCCGTTGCCGATGACGCTGGGCGTGCCGCGGACGATGCCCGAGGGCAGCAGCGACAGCTTGTAGACGTTTTCCCCGACCACCAGCGTATGGCCGGCGTTGTGGCCGCCCTGGAAGCGGACGACCATGTCGGCGCGTTCCGCCAGCCAGTCGACGATCTTGCCCTTGCCCTCGTCGCCCCATTGGGCGCCGATCACCGCGACGTTGGCCAAATCCCATACCCCGATGTTCGTGAAAACCGGGGCGCCCCTAGCCCAGGCGGGCGCCCGCGTCGAGCGTCTGGCGTATCCGAAGCGCGAGCGTCAGCACGTCGAACGGCTTGCGCAAGACGTACGGGTCCAGCGCTTCTCCTTCTTCGCGCGTGTAGCCGCTGGTGAACAGTACGCGCAGGTCGGGGTGTCGCTCGCGCACGGCGGCTGCCAGTTCGCGGCCGGTCATTTCCGGCATCACCATATCGGTGAACAACAGATCGGGGACCAGTCCCCCATGTATCAGCGCAAGCGCGCTTGGGCCGTCGCATGCCGCGGTAACGCTGTAGCCGAGCTCCTCGAGCGCTTCGATGGAGAAGTTGCGGACGCGGTCCTCGTCCTCGACCAGCAACACCTTTTCACCGCGTCTTGCTTTCGGCGCATCCGGGTTGGTTGGTGCCGGGGCGGTCGGCACACGGCCGCTTGCATCGCGCGGCAGCAGGATGGTGATGCACGTGCCCTCGCCCGGCGCGGTGTCGAGCGTGATGTGACCGCCCGACTGGCGGACGAAACCGAAGACCTGGCTGAGCCCCAGGCCGGTTCCCTTGCCGACGGACTTGGTTGTGAAGAACGGATCGAATGCACGCGCCGCGGTTTCGGCGTCCATGCCGGTACCCGTGTCGGACACCGCGATCATGACATAATCCCCGGGCATCATGCCCTTCGTCGCGGCTTCGGCCGAATTGATCGGCCTGTTGCCGGTCGCGATCGTCAGACGCCCGCCCCGCGGCATGGCATCGCGCGCATTGACCGCCAGGTTGACCAGCGCGTTTTCGAGCTGGCTGCGATCGGTACGTGCCGCCCAGGTATCGAGCGCCAGCTTGGTTTCGACATGAATACCCTCGCCCAGCGTCCGGTCGAGCAATTCTGTCATGCCGTCGATCAGCAGCCCGAGGTCGGTCGGCACCGGGTCGAGCGCGGTCTGACGCGAGAAGCTGAGCAGCCGCTGGGTCAGCGCCGCGGCGCGCGTGGCGCCGTCGCGCGCGGCCTCGACATAGCGGCCGACGTCGGTCCGCCCCTGCGCCACGCGGCGTTCGAGCAGATCGAGCGCACCGATGACGACCGCGAGCATGTTGTTGAAATCGTGTGCGATCCCGCCAGTCAACTGACCGACGGCTTCCATCTTCTGCGCCTGGCGCAGCTGCGCTTCCGCCGCCATCAGCTGTTCGGTCCGTTCGACGACCGCCGTCTCCAGGTCCGCACGCGAGCGGGCGAGCACCTCGCGCGCCTCGACGATTTCCTGAATGTCCGTGCAGGTGCCGAACCAGCGGACGATCGCCCCGGCCGCGTCGCGCACCGGCAGCGCGCTGCCCAGGACCCAGCGATAGGCGCCGGTGCGGTGGCGCAGGCGATATTCGATGCGATACGGTTCGCCGGTCGTCAGGCTATGGTTCCACGTCGCCCACGCCCGGTCCTGGTCGTCGGGGTGGAAGATGCCCGCCCAAGCCTCGCCATCGGTCGACCCATGCGGCACGCCGGTGAAATCGTACCAGCGTTCGTTGAAATAATCGTGGAAGCCGTCGGCGCGGGTCGACCAGACCATCTGGTCGATCGAATTGGCGATGGCACGGAACTTCGCTTCGCTTTCGGCGAGCGCCGTCACCGCATTGGCGCGGTCGACCGCATCCCACGCCGCTTCTGCCACCGCTTCGATCAGCGAGACCTCGTCCGCGCTCCAGCGCCGCGGGCGGTCCTGATTGACGTAGAGTCCGGCGACCCAGCGGCCGTAACGGAGCAGCGGCACGCCGACGCCCGCGCCGGCGACGACGTGCATCCGTTCGTCGTCGTGCAGTTCGCGCCCCTCCGCGACATGATCGACGATCACGCGCGTTTCGCCCTTGCGATACGTCGCAAGCGCTTTGGTCCCCAGCCGGTCGAGTGGCAACGTCCCCGTCAGCGGCGGCATCGCCTCGCTGGTCCAGCAGGTGTCGAAATGCACGCTTTCGCCATCGATCCGGACGAAGCCCACCCGGTCCGCGCCCAGCCGCCGGCCGAGCGCGGCGGCCGCGATCCGCTTGATCTCGTCGGCCAGCCCCAGCCGGCGCATCTGGTCGTTCAACCGGTACAGGAAATCCTGCGCCTCGGTTGCCACGCGCAGTTCGCGGGCGGCGTCGCGCGCGGCTTCTTCGGCATTGCGCCGCGTGGTGATGTCGAAACTGACCCCCGGAAAGCGGATCGCACGCCCTTCGGAATCGAACTGCGCGCGTCCCTGGGCCACGACCCACAGCGTCCGGCCACCGGTGCGGACCAGGCGATATTCCTCGATGAACGGGGCGCCGGTCGTCAGCGTCGCGTCGATCGCAGACTGAACCCGCGGCACGTCGTCGGGATGGATGCCGCCGAAGAAGTCGTCGATCGGCGCGCCGGCCGCCGCCATGGCCGGATCGACGCCGTACAAACGGGCGAATCGATCGTCGGCGGTCACCCGGTTATTCGCGACGTCCCAGTCCCAGGTCCCGATGCTGAGCGACGAGCTGAGCGCCAGTTGCAGCCGCTCCTCGCTCTTGCGCAGCGCTTCCTCGGCACGGGCACGGTCGGTGACGTCGTTTGCCTGGACGAAGATGTCGGTGACCTTGCCGTCGACCCCGCGGATCGGCTGGTACACGACGTCGAGCTGGCGGATTTCGCCCAACCCCCCTTCCGTCGCGAAGATCGGCACCGGGGCCGCATCCGCGCGATAGGGCTCGCCGGTGTTCCACACCTGCCGCAGCAGCGTGTCGACGCCGGTGTCGACGACCTCGGGCAACGCCTCGATCAGCGGTTTGCCGATGATGTCGCGGTTGCCGACCAACGCGCCATAGGCTTCGTTGGCGAAATCGAACACGAAGTCGGGGCCGTGGAGCAGCGCGACGGCGCTCGGCGCCTGGTGGAACAGTTCGCGCAGGCGGCCCAGCTCGCGCGCGCTTTCTCGCTCGGCAAGAACCAGCCGGGTCGTCTCGTTGCCCTGGTTGAAGATGCCGACGATATCGCCGTGTTCGTCGCGGATCGGCGACAGGCTGTAGGTGAACCACGTCTGCACGGGTTCGCCGTTGCGCAGGAACGTCAGTGGCTGGTCATAGGCGGCGATGCTCTCGCCGGTCGCGATCACCTGATGAAACTGGGGGCCGACGATGTCCCAGATATCCTGCCACACATCGGCGGCCGGTTCGCCCAGGCACCCCGGGTGACGCTCGCCGGGAATGACCGACCACGCGTCGTTGTAGAGCAGCCGCATCTCCGGCCCCCAATAGACGCAGGTCGGGTGGTTCGACGACAGGCCGACGCCCAACATGGTGCGCAGCGTCGCCGGCCACGCCTCGATCGGGCCGAGCGGCGTCGACGACCAGTCGCGGTCGCGGATCCGCCGTCCCATTTCTCCGCCATGATCGAGGAAGCGCAGGCCCATGTCCCGGCTGGTCAATCAGTCACGCACATCTGTCAACATCGTCATCGACACCGCTCCCTTGCACGGGCATGAAACGTCCGAAGCAAGGAGATGATGCATGAAGGTTGCGAGCCTGAAGCACGGCCGGGACGGCCGGCTGGTGGTTGTGTCGAACGATCTCGCCTGGTGCGCGGACGCGACCCATATTGCGCCCACCCTGCAGGCCGCGCTCGACAATTGGGACCAGCTGCTGCCGGATCTGAAGAACCTGCAGACCGATCTCGACCACGAAGTCATCCCGCGTATCCGGTTCCACGAACATGACGCCGCGTCGCCGTTGCCGCGCGCGTATCAATGGGCGGACGGGTCGGCGTATGTGAACCATGTCGCGCTGGTGCGGCAGGCGCGATCGGCGGAAATGCCGGAGACGTTCTGGCACGATCCGCTGATGTATCAGGGCGGCTCCGATGGCTTTCTCGGGCCGCGCGACCCGATTCCGCTGGCGGACGAGAGCTGGGGCTGCGACCTGGAGGCCGAAGTGGTCGTGGTGACCGGCGACGTGCCGCTCGGCGCCACCCGCGAAGAGGCGCTCGAGGCGATCCTGCTCGTCGGGCTGACCAACGATGTGAGCTTGCGCAACCTGATCCCCGGCGAACTGGCCAAGGGCTTCGGCTTCTTCCAGTCGAAGCCGGCGAGCGCCTTCTCGCCCGTCTTCGTGACACCGGATGCGCTCGGCGACTGGTGGCGCGACGGCAAGCTCCACCGCAAGCTGATGGTCGACCTGAACGGCAAGCCGTTCGGTCGCGCGGACGCGGGCGTCGACATGACCTTCGATTTCGGCACG
Source organism: Roseomonas aeriglobus (assembly GCA_016937575.1). Lineage (NCBI taxonomy): Bacteria > Pseudomonadati > Pseudomonadota > Alphaproteobacteria > Acetobacterales > Roseomonadaceae > Muricoccus > Muricoccus aeriglobus. Next base: position 3,530,190 of record JAFHKN010000002.1, read on the forward strand.
CTGGTCGCGCATGCGGCGAAGACGCGAAAGCTGGGGGCGGGGACGATCATCGGATCGGGCACCGTCAGCAACCGCGACGCCGACGGCGGGCCGGGCAAGCCGATCGCGGACGGGGGTGTGGGCTATTCCTGCTTGGCCGAAGTCCGCACGGTCGAGACGATCCTGCGCGGCAAGCCGGAGACGCCGTTCCTGAAGGCGGGCGATACGGTGCGGATATGGGCGGAGGATGACAGGCATCACCCGATCTTCGGAGTGATCGAGCAGGTGGTTGGTCAGTGAATTAGCGAACGCTAATTCACGCCTCGGACCTACCGCCGGCCGGCGGGCTTAAGCCCGTCCGACGACGCGGCTTTGCCGCGGCGGCACCATAACCTTTTAAGCGAAGGGTAGCGTCACGGGAGTAAATCCCGTGACGTCGGTCGCCGCTGTAGCGGCGCCGGCCGGGCTGGCGGGCGTGCCTTTCAGCGCGCTACCGGCACGCCCGCCACCCCATCGCTCCGCGATCCGCCTGGTCCAGGTGGAAATGATCCCGGTGCGCCGCATTGTAGTCCGGCGACAGCGTGGTCGCGAACAGCTTGCACGCGCCATCGCGCACCTCGCGCAGGAACGCCGCCTTCTGCGCGCCCTTCGGCCCTGACCCGTCCCAATCCCCGACGACCGTGACCCGCGTCCCGTCGCGCAGCACGAAGCCCGCGATATCGATCGCATTCGCCGTTGCGTGCTGGCTGTAATCACCGGAGCTGCGCCCATAGAGCCGCCGGCAATTATAGCTTCCGAAATGCTCGATCGTCCGAACCGGTGATCCGAAATGCGTCTCGGCCGCGGGCTGGATGACGTTCCATTCGAGCATCGCCATGGCGGCGGCCACCGGGCATGCCATGCCGAGCCCGGCCGGCGCATAGCTTAGGGCCGCCGCCCCGCCGGTCGGTCGCACGCCATTGTCATACCCGCAGGCCGCCTGCGCCGGTTGCACCGGATCGAGCACGGTGTAGCGCACGCCTGCCTTGTCCATCAGTGCGCGGCACTGCGCGAAGTCATCGCCCAGCGCGGCGAGCTTGCGGCCGGTGAACATCCCCGGTTTTTCGGCAAGGTCGAGCGGCGTCCACGGCAGGTCCTGCGGGCGGGACTTCACCAGGGCGTAAATGGCGAACACGCCCGCGAGAATCACCGCGGCGACCGTCATCGCGATCAGGAACTGGCGCACGCCCTTCACGCGCGGCGCACCGTATCGGCGGGTTCGGCCGTGACCGGATAGCCCTGGTCGTCGGGAATGCAGAGGTGCCGCACGCCGCCGCGATCCTCGAACCACGGTGTGATCGCGCGAATGTCGTGCGCGCGGGCGTGGGCGACCGCCGCGGCATAATCGTCGAACAGCGCAAGGCGTTCGAGATTGCGCCGGGTGGGAAAGATGATCTGGGCGCGCCCCGCATCGGCCTCCGCCAGCATGGCGGCGGCAGTGGTCCAGACCAGGCGACTGTTTTCGGTCGCATCGACGATCGGCTCCGGTGCGCCGTCGGGCATCCGCGCGAGGTAGAAGAGCGTGTCGAAGATCCGCGCGCGCATGCCAAGGGGTAGCCAGCGCGAAAATGGAACGAGCGCTTCTGGATCGAGCGTCGCGCCGACCGCTTCGAGCGCCGCCCCTATCGTCGTGCCGCCGTGGAGCAGCGCGCGCAATCGCATGATCGTCGCGGCGTCACCCGGCGTCACACCGGGAGCGACACCTGCCTCCTCGATCGATTCGCGTACGGCGGCGATCCGTCCGGGGCCGTCCTCGTCATCGAGACCCAGCTCTGCCGCCAGCGCCTGGTCACCGGAATCGATGCGTCCGCCGGGGAACACCATCGCTCCACCGGCAAAGGCCATCGTTGCCGAACGCTCGACCATCAAAAGGTCGGGCGGCGCACCCGCACGGTCGCGAAAGATCACGACCGTCGCGGCAGGGATCGGGGTGGGGTCGGCGGTCATGTGTCGCAGCGAACGCGCAAGACCGCCGATCGCTTCACGCGCGGCGCAAGCGTACGATAGCGGCGTCGAGCGCGGAGAGAAAACGCGAGCGATCCTCCTTCGAAAACGGCTTCGGCCCGCCGATCGGGTCGCCCATCGCGCCGGCACGCAGATCCGCCATGATCGCTCGCGTCGCGACCGCCGCGCCGATCGAGCTGGCGGTAAACGGCTTGCCGTTGGGCGCGATCACGGTCGCGCCCGCCTTGATGCAGCGATCGGCGAGAAGGATGTCGGCGGTGACGACGATCGCCTGGCCGTCGCTGTTCTCGGCAATCCAGTCGTCGGCCGCGTCGAAGCCGTCCGACACGGTGACCTGCTTGACCAGAGGATGATCGGGCACCCGCATGCGGCTGTTGCTGACGATCGCGACGGGGACGTCGGTGCGCCACGCGACGCGGTAGATTTCTTCCTTCACCGGACAGGCGTCGGCGTCGACGAGAATGCGGAGCATGGGAGGGCGATAGGGGATTTGGGGCCGCTGTGAAACCGCCCCAACGATCGTTCGTCGTCCCCGTCATCGCCCACGCTCCACCCACCGTCATCCCCGCGCAGGCGGGGATAAATTCCGGCTGAACGCCGTGAGTCTCACGGCCACCAGCGACTATTTATCCCCGCCTGCGCGGGGACGACGGTGGAGAATGGAGATGACGATGGAGGATGGGGTGACGGTGGAGAGTGTTCGTCTTACCCCCGCCGCGGCCCACGCGGACCGGCGGGCTTGGCACGATACGGCGCCCCACCGCCCGGACGCTGCTGCGGGCGGTTCGGGCCGCCGCGCTGGCGCGCGCTGCCGCCGCCCTGCGCCGGCGGGCCATCCGAGGGGATGATCGTCACTTCGTCCTCGCCCGCACTGCGCTTCACCGCGTCAAAGAAACGGTCGGCGATGCTGCGCGGGATCTGGAAGCTCGTTTCCATCTGGCCGATGCGGATCGCGCCGACCTCCGCCTTGGTGATGTGGCCGCGGCGGCAGATCAGCGGCAGGATCCAGCGCGCGTCGGCGTTCTGGCGGCGGCCGATGTCCATCTTGAACCACACCGTATCATCGAAGCCCGGACGATGCCCCTTCTGCTCCATCGGCGACAGCGCGGTGCGATCGACCAGTTCTTCGGGCGCAGGCAGCGCGGCGCGGTGCGCGCGGACGAGCGCCGCGGCGATCTCAGCGGGCGACTTCTCGGCCATCAGCCGTTCGGCCAGCGCGGTATCCTCCTCATCCACCTCGACCGGTGCCAGCAGGTCGGCGAGCAGGCGTTCGCGGTCCTGCGCGCGGATGTCTTCGACGGTGGGCGGGTCGCGCCACTCGGCGTTGATCCGGGCGCCCTTCAGCATCATGTCGACGCGGCGGCGGCGCGGGTATGGGACGATCAGCACTGCGGTGCCCTTCTTGCCCGCGCGACCCGTCCGGCCCGAGCGATGCTGCAGCGTTTCGGCATCGCGCGGCATTTCGACATGGACGACCAGGGAGAGCGTCGGCAGATCGATTCCGCGCGCGGCCACGTCGGTCGCGACGCAGACGCGAGCCCGGCGGTCGCGCAATGCCTGCAGCGCGTGGTTGCGCTCGTTCTGGCTATGCTCGCCCGACAGCGCGACGGCGGCAAAGCCACGCTCGACCAGGCTGGCGTGCAAATGGCGGACATTGTCGCGCGTCGCGCAGAACAGCATCGCCGTCTCCGCCTCGTAGAAGCGCAGCAGGTTGATGACCGCATGTTCGATGTCCGACGGCGCGACCGGCACCGCGACATAGGCGATGTCGCCATGCCCGCGGTTCTCGCCCACGGTCGAGATGCGCAGCGCATCGCGCTGGTAGCGCTTGGCGAGCGCGACGATCGGCTTGGGCATCGTCGCCGAGAACAGGAGCGTGCGGCGCCCCTCCGGCGTGGTGTCGAGGATCGCCTCGAGGTCGTCGCGGAAGCCCATGTCGAGCATCTCGTCGGCTTCGTCGAGCACCGCCACGCGCAAAGAGCCAAGGTCGAGCGCCCCGCGCTCCAGGTGATCGCGCAGGCGCCCCGGCGTGCCGACGACGATATGCGCGCCACCGTTCAGCGCACGACGCTCGCGGCTGGCGTCCATGCCGCCGACGCAGGTCGCGATCCGCGCACCCGCCCCGGCGTACAGCCAGCCGAGTTCGCGGCTGACCTGCAGCGCGAGTTCACGGGTCGGCGCGATGACGAGCGCGAGCGGCGCGCCGGCCGGCGGCAGCTTGCCGTCTTCCAGAAGGTCGGGCGCGGCGGCGAGGCCGAAGGCGACGGTCTTGCCCGACCCCGTCTGCGCCGACACGATCAGGTCGCGGCCGACCGCTTCGTCGGCGGTGGCCTCCGCCTGGACGGGGGTGAGGGCTTCGTACCCACGCGCAGCGAGCGCGTCGGCGAGGACGGTAGGCAGATTTTCGAACGGCATGAGGCAACCTAAATGGGAAGGACAGATAGCGCGAGCAAGGCGCTAGGAACCCGTTTCCACATGGGCTGGCAGCGACAGGCAAAGCGAACACGATCGAGAGCGGGTGGTGGAGCTGAGGGGAATCGAACCCCTGACCTCTGCAGTGCGATTGCAGCGCTCTCCCATCTGAGCTACAGCCCCGCACTCTCGAAACCGGCCACGCCTGAAGCGTCGCCGGGGCCGCTCCCTTACCGACATGCCTGCCGCAATGCAACGTCTGGACGTCGCATTTCGCGCGAGCGCACATCGGCGCGCCGACGCCTCGCTTCATCGGTTCGATACGATTTCGATCAGGAACAAATCGACCCTCTCAAGCCTTTCAGAGCCAACGTCCGCACGGAGAGGAAGAGACATCCGCCGTGCGCCCGCAACTCTCGTGCAGGAGGCTTGTCCTATGGCGAACGACCGCAATTATGATTTCCCGAACAACTACGACCGCGATTCGCAGGATTACGGGCGGGATTATGGCTCGGGACGCGACTATACCTATTCGAGCGCGCGCGAATATCGTGCCGCCGGCGAAATGAGCGGTGGTCGCGACGATCGTAACTTCCGCGGCGGCGGCACCGGCTATGGCGGCCGCGATTCTGGCAACCGCGACTATCGCCCGGACAATTGGGGTGGCCGCGAGAGCTACGGCTCGGGCAACCGCGACTATTACGGCAGCAACCGCGACCAGAACCGTGACCAGGGCCGCGAATATAATCGCGGCAGCTATGGCCAGCAGCGCTTCGGCGGCGGCAGCAGCGACTGGCACGGCTCCTACGGGCACGACGGCCACCGCTTCACCGAAACCGGCGATTACGGCCGCAACAGCTATGGCCGCGACCGCGACTGGGGCCAGCACAACGACCGCGGCGGCTGGCAGGGTCAGAACCAGAACCGCAACCAGCAGCGCGACTATGGCCGTGCGCCGCAGGGCTATGACTATCAGGAACGCGGCTTCATGGCGCGTGCCGGCGACGAGGTCCGCTCGTGGTTCGGTGACGAAGAGGCCGAGCGCCGTCGCGAGTACGACCAGCGCTATGACGAGCGCATGGGCAACACCAACGCCTATGGCCGGGACGACGATTATCACAATTGGCGCCGCGGCCAGATCGAGGCGCTCGACCGTGACTACAGCGAATATCGTCGCGAAAACGGCAAGAAGTTCGAAAGCGAATTCAGCAGCTGGCGCTCGAACCGCCAGACGCAGCGCGATTCGCTGTCGAAGGTGACCGAACATATGGAAGTCGTCGGTTCGGACGGCACGCATGTCGGTACCGTCGACAAGGTGCGCGGCGACCGCATCATCCTGACCAAGAACGACGTCGATGCCGGCGGCCGCCACCACTCGATCCCGTCGAGCTGGATCGCATCGGTCGACGACAAGGTGAAGATCACCAAGTCGTCGGACGAAGCCAAGAAGCAGTGGCGCGACGAGGAAGAATCGGCCGCGATGTTCGGCGATACCAACACGGCCAGCAACCGTGCCGGTTCGCGTGACACCGACGACAGCGGCAAGACGAACCTGAACAAAAGCTTCTCGGGCACCTACTGAGCCCAGAGCATTCGTTTCCCGTCCGTCCCAAGCCGAACGGGCCACGCAGGCGGCCCGGGCAGCGATGCCCGGGCCGTTTTTGTCAGGTCATCCCGCTCCCGCACAGGCGGAAGCACGGGGCAAGTGTCAGACCCCCACAACCCACCCGACGACTCCGGCAACCCCCAGTATCACCGGCACGACCCAAGCGCCCTTCACCCGCCACACCACGACCAGCGCCGCGACGAACAGCGCGATCGCGATGGGCAGCAGGCTTACGCGCGTTACGGTCGCCGCGCCGATCTGCACCCAGGTCGCCGCGATGATCCCGACCACCGCCGCCGCGACGCCCGCCAGCAGCCGATGGAATGCGGGCCGCTCGACGATCGCTTCCAGCCGTTCGAAGAAGATCAGCGAAAAGGCGAAGGCGGGCAGGAACATGCCGAGCGTGATCGCCACCGCCCCGCCCAGGCCCCCGGCGACATAGCCGACGAAGGTCGCGAAGATGACCAAAGGCGCCGGCAGCACGCCGGCCAGCGCGATCCCGTCCAGGAAGGTCGCATCGCTCAGCCACCCGCGCCCGACCGTATCGGCGCGGACATAGGGTATGGCGGTATAGGCACCGCCGAAGGTCAGCAGCCCGCCCTTCAGCCCCGCGACGAATAGCATCACGGTGGTGACCGCCCCAGCCGGACCCGTGGCCACGGCCGGTTGTGGCGGGACCAGGGCAAAGAGCATCGCTGCCGCAATCGTCGCCGCGATGGTCCCTGCCACCCATATCGGCCGCGCGGCGACCGCGTAGACCGCACCGCCTGCCACCAGCAGGATCGCGAAGGGCACCCCCACCAGCGTCGCGATCAGAGCCGCCGCAGCAATCGCCCACAGCCAGCGATCTTCCAGGATATGCTCACCGATCCGCACGACCGCGCGCGCGATGATGGCGAGCACCGCGATCTGCACGCCCAGCAGCGCGCCCCCCAGCACGACCTGGCCGGCGACGAACGCGGTATAGCTCCAGGCCGCCAACAGCATCAGCACGAATCCCGGCAGCATGAAGCCGAGCCCCGCGAGAAGCCCGCCCAGCCGCCCGCGCGCGACCATGCCCAGATGCACGCACAGCTCATGCGCTTCCGGCCCCGGCAAGACCTGCAGCACTGCAAGCAGTCGGTTGAATCGCGCCTTGTCGATCCACCCTTCGCGCTCGACCAGCGCCTCGCGCACCATCGCGATCTGCGCAACGGGTCCGCCGAAAGCGAGGCAGCCGAAGCGCAGGAATTTCAGGAACAGCGCCGTCAGGCCGATGGCCGGGGGACGGACGGGGGCAGTTATCGTGGAGCCAGGATCAGCGGTGGCAGTCTCGATCGTCATACACGCTCCCAAAGGCCGCAGGCGCGACCGGTGGAGCGGAACTTGGACGGTCGCCGTCTGAACGGGCGTCCGCGTGAATGGCCCGTGATCGCGAAGATATGCCGGCACGGGAGCGAAGGTCAATCGGGGACAATTGCCTTCTGGACCTCGTCACGCTTGTCGAAGCCCCTGTCGATGAGGCACCCCCTCTCGATATGCTTGGGGCGAACGGCGTGAAGTTCGTCCGATCGATGGGAAGGAAGACCATGCAACCCCCGATCCGCTGGGGAATGATCGGCTGCGGCGACGTGACCGAACGCAAGAGTGGTCCCGCCTATCGGCTGGCGACAGGATCGACGCTGGCCGGGGTCGCCGCGCGCCGGCCCGAAGCAGCGGCCGACTATGCCCGCCGGCACGGCGTGCCGCGAGTCTTCGACGATATCGGCGCGATGATCGAATCAGCCGATATCGACGCGGTCTATGTCGCGACCCCGCCCGACAGCCACGCCGATTATGCGCTGGCGGTTGCTGCGGCCGGCAAACCATGTTGCGTCGAAAAGCCGATCGCACCGAATTCTATCGCGGCGCAGCGCATGGTCGCCGCCTTCGACGCCGCCCGGCGGCCGCTGTTCGTCGCGTATTACCGCCGCGCTCTGCCGCGGTTCGACCAGGTTCGCCACTGGCTGAGCGCCGACGCGATCGGCGCAGTTCGCCATGTCCAGTGGACGCTCACCCGTGCGGCGAAGCCGCCCGAAGCCGGCGGCTGGCGCGTCGCTCCGGAAACGGCGCCGGGCGGCTATTTCGACGACCTTGCCTGCCACGGGCTCGACCTGTTCGACGACTTGCTAGGCCCGATCGCCGGTGCATCGGGTGTCACGCACAACCAGACGGGGATAGGCCGCGTTCCTGATGCGGTCGCCGCATCGTGGCGACACGACAGCGGCGTGACGGGCACCGGCATATGGAATTTCGCGAGCGATGGCGTTCGCGATGCGGTGACGATCATCGGCGACCGCGGTCAGATCGACTTCGCGATCTTCGACGAAGCGGACGTGACGCTCCGCTCGACCGAGACGACCGCGAGCGTCGCGATCGCCAACCCCGATCCGATCCAGCTTCACCATGTCGAGCGCATGACTGCGCAATTGCTCGGCGGCCCGGCCTATTCCGCAACCGGCCATGCGGCGATACGGACCGCGCGCGTGATGGATGCGATCCTGGGGGTTGGCGAAGAACGGCTCTGACGTTTCAGATCGCCCCCGAGAACGTGTCGCACTGCGCGGGATCGCCCGTATCCAGCCCACGCTTCAGCCAGCGGACGCGTTCGGCGGACGATCCGTGGGTGAAGCTGTCGGGCACCACCGCGCCGCCGCTCTGGCGTTGCAGCGTGTCGTCGCCGATCGCGTTCGCCGCGGTCAGGCCTTCCTCGATGTCGCCGGGTTCCAGCCGACCGCTCAAACGCGCCCAGACACCGGCGTAGCAGTCCGCCTGGAGTTCGAGGCGGACGGAGGCGGCGTTGCCCGCGCGCTGATCGCCGCTGCGCTGAATCTGCGACACGCGCTGCGCGGCGCCGGTCAGGTTCTGGATATGGTGGCCGACCTCATGCGCGATGACATAGGCCTGCGCCGCGTCGCCCTTCGCACCGAAGCGGTTCGACAATTCGTTAAAGAAGGTGGTGTCCAGATAGAGGTTGTTGTCCGCCGGGCAGTAGAACGGCCCCGCTGTCGCTGACGCTTGGCCGCAGCCCGATCGCACGCCGCCCTGATAGAAACTGAGCGTCGGCGCCTGATAGCGCTGACCGTTCTGCGCGAAGATGCGCTCCCACACCTGCTCGGTCGACCCGAGCACGCGACACGACAGCAGACGATCCTCGGTGTTGCAGACCTGCGCACCCGACTGGCCCGCCGTCGTCGATCCGCCGGTGCGCTGGCCGCCGCCGCCACCGGTCAGCGAGCCGAGCCCGCCTGAGAACAGCAGGAAGGCGCCGACGATGCCGATCAGCACCAGCGACCCGCAGCCCATCCGCCCGCGAAACAGGAACGGCAACAACAGACCGAGGATCGGAATCCCCCCGCCGCCGCCACCGGAGCCGAGATCACGGACGTTGTCGCTGGGATCGAGATCGTCGAGACGCATCGCGCCTGCCCCCTGTTCGTTGTTCGGCGTTCGTTTCTTGTCCGTCACATAATGCTTGGACGCGTGTGGAGGTTGCAACCATCCGCGCCGGGAGCCATTGAGGGCGCCGATGGCCGACGCCGATCCCCGCCGCAACGTCCGCACGCGCGACGCCGCGCTGCCGCTGCCCGACTGCGTGGCGCTGGTGCTGCAGGGCGGCGGCGCGCTCGGCAGCTATCAGGCGGGCGTGATCGAGGCGCTGGCGGACACCGGCATCGCGATCGACTGGGTCGCGGGCATCTCGATCGGCGCGGTCAACGCCGCGATCGTCGCCGGCAACCCGCCCGAGCGACGCGTCGAGCGACTGAAGGCATTCTGGGACACGACGACCTCGGCGCTGCCCAGTTTCCCGATCTTCCCGCAGGATCAGGTTCGCGAATTCGTCCATGAATGGTCGGCGTGGAGCGTGATGGCGACGGGCGTGCCCGGGTTCTTCAGCCCACGCGGCGTGCCGCCGACCTTTGCCGCACCCGGCACGCCCGCGGCACTCAGCTTCTACGATTCGGCGCCGCTGGCAAAGACTCTCGACACGCTGATCGACTGGGATCTGTTGAATACCGGGCCGGTGCGGCTGTCGGTCGGCGCGGTGGACGTGGAAAGCGGCAACTTCCGCTATTTCGACACCAGTAGCGAGCGACTCGATGCGCGCCACATCATGGCGTCAGGCGCACTGCCCCCGGGGCTTCCCCCGGTCGAGATCGACGGGCGCTGGTATTGGGATGGCGGGATCGTGTCGAACACGCCGCTGACGCATGTGCTCGATCATCAGACGGCCGAAATGCTCGTCTTCCAGGTCGACCTGTTCTCCGCGAGCGCGGACCGGCCGAAAACGATCATGGACGTGATGGCGCGCGAAAAGGAGATCCGCTTTTCCAGCCGCACTCGTCAGGTGTCAGCGGAGAGGCTGAAATTGCGCAAGGAGCGCGAGGCCATCCGCACGCTCATCGCCAAGCTGCCGCCCGAACTGCGCAAGGATCCGGAAGTCGCAGCGCTCGCGCAGGAGGCCGATGAACCGCCGGTCAGCCTGGTCCACCTGATCTACCGCGCCAACGCCTGGGAAGGCGGCGCGCGCGACTTCGAATTTTCCGCCCGGACGATGCGCGAACACTGGACCGCCGGCCGCGCCGCGGTCGCCGAGACGATGGCCAAGTCGCGGCTGGTGGCGAGCAACATCCTCGACGGACGCACCGCGGCGTTCGACCTGACGCGGGGCTGAGCCCTTTACGACTGAACAGAAGGACACGCGCATGTTCCTGAAAGGCAAGACTGCCCTTATCACCGGCTCCACCTCGGGCATCGGCCTTGCCTATGCCAAGGCGCTGGCCGGCGAAGGCGCGAACATCGTCATCAACGGCTTCGGCGATACGGACGCGATCGAGAAGGAACGCGCAGCGCTGGAGCAAACCAGCGGGGGCAAGGCGCTCTATTCGGGTCACGACCTGACCAAGGTCGACCAGATCGAAGCGATGATGCGGCAAGCCGCGGACACTTTCGGCGGCGTCGACATCCTCATCAACAACGCGGGCATGCAGCATGTCGCGCCGGTCGAGGCGTTTCCGCTCGACAAATGGGACCTGATCATCGCGCTCAACCTCAACGCCGCCTTCCACACGACGCGCCTTGCGGTGCCGTATATGAAGGAGAAAAAGTGGGGCCGGATCGTCCAGACCGCGTCGGCGCACAGCCTGGTCGCCTCACCGTTCAAATCGGCCTATGTCACCGCCAAACATGGCCTGGCCGGCTTCACCAAGACGGTCGCGCTGGAGCTGGCGACCTTCGGCGTCACCGCCAATTGCATTTCGCCGGGCTATGTCTGGACGCCGCTGGTCGAGAACCAGATCCCCGACACGATGAAGGCGCGCGGGATGACGCGCGATCAGGTCATCAACGACGTGCTGCTGGCGGGCCAGCCGACCAAGCAGTTCGTGACCCCCGAACAGGTCGCCGCCACCGCATTGTTCCTGTGCAGTGATGCCGCGTCGCAGATTACGGGCGCAAATCTGTCTGTCGACGGCGGCTGGACCGCGGCGTGAGCGCATTCGCGTTCCTGACCGCGGCGCTGGCGGCCTGCACGCCCGTCCAGGACGGTGCCTCGGCACAAACCGGAGCGACCGCCCCGGCGACCGAGTGCCGCCTGCCGTCGGGCGCCAATTGGCGCGAGGTCGCGACGCCCGACGATCGTACTCGCCTGCGCACCTGGCGCGACGCATGGACGGCCGCGCTCGACACGATTCGCGCACGGGGTGGACTGGCGGCGGTGACGGGAGAAGGCGCGCTGCTCGAACCCGACCGCGCGCTCGGCACCGATCCGATGCCACCCGCGGGCGACTATCGCTGCCGCACCATCAAACTCGGCGTTCGCGACGAAACGCGGGCGCCCGTCGCTCCCCAAGCCGCACTGCCTTGCCGGATCGCGCGCGATGGCGACGTCCTGCGGCTGACGCAGGGGGAAGGACCGCAGCGGGTCAATGGAACACTCTATCCCGACACCGCAGTGCGCGGCGTGTTTCTCGGCACGCTGGCACTCACCGACGAGCCGACGCCGCTTGCCTATGGGTCGGACAGCATGCGCGACATGGCCGGGCTGGTCGAGCGCGTCGCGGATGGCAAGTGGCGCATCGTCCTGCCGCGGCCGGCGCTCGAATCGACGCTCGACGTGATCGAGGTGACGCCGGCGGGGTGACCCATCCTCCCCTGCACGGGGAGGTGGCAGGCCGTAGGCCTGACGGAGGGGTGTCCCGCTATCGAGAGGGCGACACCCCTCCGTCGCGCCGACGCGCGCCACCTCCCGTTACCAGGGAGTACTTTGCTTCAATGATCGATGCTGCTCCCCAGCGCGGCGTGCACCAGCCCGCCGTCGACGGTGATCGTCTCGCCGATCACATAATCCCCCGCCCGGCTGGCGAGGTAGATCGCCGCGCCCGCCATATCCTCGGCCTCGCCGATACGCCCCGCAGGAATGCTCTTGCCGACGGCGTCGCCGTGGTCGCGCGCGGCCTTGTTCATGTCACTGGCGAAAGCACCGGGCGCGATCGAGGTGACGTTGATCCCGTCGCGCACCAGCCGCGCAGCCATCCGCTTGGTCAGCTGGATCAGCGCCGCCTTGGATGCCTGATAGCTATAGGTTTCCCACGCATTCAGACGCATGCCGTCGATCGAGGTGATGTTGATGACCTTGGCGGGCCGCGTGCGCGCCGCCCCGGCCTTCAGCGCGGCATGGAGTGCCTGCGTCAGGAAGAAGGGCGATTTGACGTTCAGGTCCATGACCTTGTCCCAGCCGCTTTCGGGGAACTCCTCGAATGGCACGCCCCACGCCGCGCCGGCATTGTTGACGAGGATGTCGAGCGCGCTTTCCTGCTCCGCCAGCTGCTCGGCCAGCGCCTTGCACCCGGCGACGGTCGACACGTCTTGCGGCAGCGCGATGCAGTTGGGCCCGAGTTCCTCGGCGGTCGCGAAACACGCCTCGGCCTTGCGCGCGGAAATATACACCTTGGCGCCCGACTCGATGAAGCCGCGTGCGATCATCTTGCCGATCCCGCGGCTGCCCCCGGTGACGAGAGCGACGCGGCCGTCGAGGCGGAAGAGGGTGTTGGTGTCCATCATTATCTCCCTCTCCCCGTTCGGGGAGAGGGCCGGGGAGAGGGGCAGTCTCTCGATCCCGGCCCTGTCGCTTGTGGTTGTCGACTGCCCCTCTCCCAACCCTCTCCCCGAACGGGGAGAAGGCTTTGATTACCCGCCGCGCTTCATCGTCTCGCGGGCGATGATCAGTTGCTGAATCTGGCTGGTGCCCTCGTAAATGCGGAACAGGCGAACGTCGCGGTACAGCCGCTCGATGCCGTGGTCGGCGATGTATCCCGCGCCGCCATAGATCTGCACCGCCCGGTCGGCGACGCGGCCGACCATCTCGGATGCAAAATATTTGGCCGCCGCGCTTTCCAGCACGACGTCCGCGCCGCGGTCCTTCCTGTCCGCAGCGTCGAGCACCAGCGCACGGGCGGCCAGCGCCTCGGTCTTCGAATCAGCAATCATCGCCTGGACCAGCTGATGTTCCCCGATCGCCTTGCCAAACTGCTTGCGCTCACACGCATATGCGACGCTGTCGGCGATCAGGCGTTCGGCGACGCCGACGCAGACCGCCGCAATATGCAGCCGCCCGCGGTCGAGCACCCGCATCGCGATCTTGAAGCCTTCGCCCTCGGCACCCAGCCGGTTGGCGGCGGGGACGGGGACGTCGTCGAAATGGACGTCGGCGACCTTCGCGCCCTTCTGCCCCATCTTCTTCTCGGGCTCGCCGACCGACACGCCGGGCAGATCGCGGGGCACGAGGAACGCCGACACGCCGCGCCCGCCCGGATCGTCCCCGGTGCGCGCCATGACGGTAAACAGGTCGGCACGGTCGGCATTGGTGATATAGCGCTTCGTCCCCGACAGCCGGTACACATCGGCGCCGTTCGAATCCTTGGTTCGCACCGCGCGCGTCTGCACCGCGCCCGAATCGGATCCGACGTCGGGTTCGGTGAGGGCGAAGCTGGTCACCACCTCGCCGCTCGCGATCCGCGGCAGCCACGCGGCCTTCTGTTCGTCGGTGCCGGCCATCACCAGTCCCTGGCTGCCGATCCCGACATTGGTGCCGAACGCGGAACGAAACGCAGGCGTCGTCCGGCCGAGTTCGATCGCAATGCGCGCTTCCTCGGCCATCGTCAGCCCGAGCCCGCCATAGTCTTCGGCGATCGACAGGCCGAACAGGCCCATCGCCTTCATCTCGTCGATAATCTCGGGCGGCACGGCATCGTCTGCCTCGACCCGCGCCTCGATCGGGCGCAGGCGGTCGGCGACGAAGCGGCGGACCTGCGTGACGAGCGCGTCGAACGTCTCCGCATCGAGAGCCATGGCTGCATCCGCTCCTTTCGATTTGGTTCAGGACTATCGCTCGATCGAGCCATTTGCAACCGTACCCGATATTCGAGATGGCGGAATCTCGGCGGACTGTTCGACGGTGCACGCCGACGCCTCGGCGACGGGCAGGGCTCGGGCTGGCCAGCGCTCCAGCGGTCGCCGAAGAACGAGATGCTTCAAACCCCGCGCCATTGGTTCTAAGCCCGTCCCATGCGCTGGTATCACCCGCTCCTCTTCGCCCTCGACGCCGAACAGGCGCACCGCCTTACCATCCGCGCCCTGGCCGCGGCGGGGAAGCGGACCGGCAAGGTCGTGACCAGCCCGCGGCTCGCGAACATCGTCGCCGGCGTGCATTTCCCCAATCCGGTCGGGCTGGCGGCGGGCGCGGACAAGGACGGCGAAGCGGTCCATGGCTTCCACGGTCTAGGCTTCGGCAGCGTGGAGGTCGGCACGCTCACTCCGCTGCCCCAGGCGGGCAATCCGAAGCCGCGGCTGTTCCGGCTGGTCGAGGACCGCGGGGTCATCAACCGCATGGGCTTCAACAACGGCGGGTTGCAGGCCGCGCTCGACCGGCTGCCGCGCGAGCGCGCCGGGGTGCTGGGCATCAACGTCGGCGCAAACAAGGACGCGACCGATCGCATCGCCGATTATGTGACCGGCGTGGCCCTGGCGAGTCGCTGCGCCGATTACGTCACGATCAACATTTCGTCGCCGAATACGCCAGGCCTGCGCGATCTGCAGCATGGGCAGGCGCTGGCGGACCTGCTGGCGGCCGCGCGCGAGGCAGCGGCGCTTACCCCCTTGTTCCTGAAGGTCGCACCCGACCTGGAGCCCGCGCAGATCGACGAGATTGCCCGCGCGGCGATCGACCACCGTATCGATGCGCTGATCGTCAGCAACACGACGATCTCGCGGCCGGCGCTGCGGTCGGGCAATGCGGGTGAGGCGGGGGGGCTGTCCGGCGCTCCGCTTGCCACGCTGGCGGGGCAGCGCCTCGCTGACTTCCGCACCGCGACCGGAGCGCGACTGCCCCTGATCTCGGCCGGCGGCATCGCGCGTGCGGACGAAGCCTATGCCCGCATCCGTGCGGGCGCGAGTTTGGTGCAGGTCTATTCGGCCTTGGTGTATGAAGGCCCGGGCCTCGCACGGTCGATCGCGACCGGGCTGGACAAGCTGCTTGCCCGCGACGGCTTCGCCAATGTCGCGGACGCCATCGGCGCCTGACCGATCCTCCCCTTGCAGGGGAGGATCATGGGCGCTTGCACGCCTCCCGCACCGCGCTAGGGTCATGCCCCATGAGAGCATTCGTCCTAGCCCTGCTCCCGCTTGTCGCGTCCTGCGCGCCGGTTGCGGATCGCCCCGCCACAGCCTCCTCTAGCGCGACCCAAGCCCCAGGCATGGTCAGCGCCGCCGATCCGCGCGCGGTCGCGGCGGGTGTCGAGATCCTGAAGGCCGGCGGCACCGCCACCGATGCCGCGATCGCGACGATGCTCGCGCTCGGCGTCGTTGAACCGCAGAGCTCGGGCCTGGGCGGCGGCAGCTTCTGGGTACGCCACCGCGTCGGCGGCACCCTCGACACGATCGATGCGCGCGAAACCGCGCCGATGGCGGCAGGGCCGCGCCTGTTCTATACCGACGCGGGGCAGCCGATGGACCACCGCCAGGCCGTGCCCGGCGGCAAGTCGGTCGGTGTCCCCGGCGCGCTGCGCGGCATGGCGCTGGCGCATCGTTCGGGCGGCAAGCTTCCCTGGGCCCGGTTGTTTCAGCCGGCGATCCGGCTGGCGAAGGACGGGTGGCAGCTGACCCCGCGCTTCGTCGATGGTCTGGCCAGAAACGGCACCCACATCACGCCCGAGCTGCGCGCGATCTTCTCGCCCGGCGGCACCGCGCTGCCCGCCGGCAGCACCGTGCGCAACCCGGACATGGCCGCCTTCCTCGAACGCCTCGCCAGCCGGGGCGCCGACAGCTTCTACGTCGGCCCCGACGCGCAGAAGCTGGTGACGACCGTCCGCACGGCACAGCGCAACCCGTCGCAGATGACGATCGGCGACATGGCCAGCTACGCCGCCAAGCCGCGCGACCCGGTCTGCGTGCCGTATCGCAGCTACCGCATCTGCGGCATGGGCCCACCGTCGTCGGGCGGCATCACCGTGCTGATGATCCTGAAGCAGCTCGAACGCTTCGACCTGAAGGCGCTGGGCAAGGACAGCGCGACTGCCTGGCACTTGTTCGCCGAGAGCTCGCGCCTCGCCTATGCCGATCGCAACCTGTACATCGGCGACCCCGATTTCGTTCGCGTGCCCATCGCCGGCATGCTCGACCCCGCCTATCTCGCCAGCCGCTCGGCGCTGATTTCGCCTAACACGACCATGGCCAGCGTCACCGCCGGCACGCCCCCGGGTGCCCCGCCGCGCGTGCGCGCCGAACCCGCCGAGACGCCCGGCACGACCAGCCTGTCGGTCGCCGATCGCATGGGCAACGTCGTTGCGGTCACGACGACGATCGAGGGGGTCTATGGCTCCGGCCTGACCGTCAACGGCATCGTGCTGAACAACGAACTGACCGACTTCGACACCGTACCGGTCAAGGACGGCTATCTGGTCGCGAACCGGGTCGAAGGCGGCAAGCGTCCGCGCAGCTCGATGGCGCCGACGATCGTCTATGACGCGCAAGGGCGGGTCCGCCTGTCGGTCGGCGCGGCCGGTGGCCCGACGATCATCGCGCAGATCGCCAAGGCGATCATGGGCGTGATCGATTTCGACCTGTCCGCTCAGGACGCGATCGCCATGGGCCTGCTCTATGCACCCGGCCCCGGCGGGGTCGCGGAATCCGGCACCGAACGCGCCGCGATGGTGCCCGCACTCCAGGCGCTGGGCGAACGCGTGACTGTCGGCGGCCTCGGCCTCAAGGCGAACGCCGTCGAATGGGTCGGCGGCCGCTGGGTCGGCGGGGCGGACCCGCGCAGCGAGGGCGTCGCCGGCGACGAGACGGGATATGTCACCCAGATCAGGCGGTTCGGCAAGGACCCGACCCGGCCGCCGGAGTGACACACCCGTTCGTGCCGAGCTGGTCGAAGCACCGCCCTTCCACCCGCGAGCGATATGCGCGGGGCAGGAAGTCCGGCGCTTCGACAAACGCAGCACCAACGGATTATGACGAGAGAATATCGGCCCGAGCCGAGCCCAGGAGAGACCATGCCCGCCGCCCCCCGCCTCCTCGAACATTTTCCCAATCTGGTGACGATGTTCTTCACGCGCGCCGCCGAAAAGGGTGACGCCCCGTTCCTGTGGGGCAAGTCCGGCGGCACGTGGCATTCGACCAGCTGGGCGGAGGCCGCACGCCAGGTCGCGGCGCTGGCCACCGCGCTGAAGGCGGCCGGCCTGCGCGCCGGCGACCGCGTGATGCTGGTCAGCGAAAACCGCCCCGAATGGTGCATCTCCGACCTCGCCATCATGGCCGCGGGATGCGTGACCGTTCCGACCTACATCACCAATACCGAACGCGATCATCAGCATATCCTGGAAAATTCGGGCGCCTGTGCGGTCATCGTGTCGACGCAGAAACTGGCGAAGGTGCTGATGCCCGCCGTCCTGCGCTCGCAGGCGCGGATCGTCATCGGCTTCGACGAACTGAAGCTCGGCCAGCCGGGATCGATCGAATTCCACGACTGGCGGACGCTGATTGCGGAACATGCGACCGATCCGAAGACGATCGCCGATGCCGCGACGATGCAGCGTAGCGATCTGGCGTGCATCATCTACACCAGCGGCACCGGCGGCGCCCCGCGGGGCGTGATGCAGCACCACGGCGCGATCCTGCACAACATCGCGGGTGCCGCGCGCGTCGTGTCGGAAGATTTCGGCTGGGACGACGAAGTGTTCCTGTCCTTCCTCCCCCTCAGCCACGCGTATGAACATACAGGCGGCCAGTTCCTGCCGATCGGGCTGGGCGCGGAAATCTACTACAGCGAGGGCCTCGACAAGCTCGCCTCCAACATCGAGGAGGTTCGCCCGACGCTGATGGTCGTCGTGCCGCGCCTGTTCGAAGTGCTGCGTACGCGGATCAGCAAGGCGATCGAGAAACAGGGCAAGCTCAGCAATTATCTGCTCGACCGCGCGATCAAGATCGGCGGCAAGAAGGCAGCGGGCAAGCCCGGCTCGCCACTCGACCTGCCGATGAAGCTGGTGCTGGAGACGCTGTTCAAACCCAAGATCGGCAAGAAGTTCGGCGGTCGCATGAAGGCGATGGTCTCCGGCGGCGCGCCGCTCAACCCGGAAGTCGGCATCTTCTTCGAATCGCTCGGCCTGACGTTTCTTCAGGGCTATGGCCAGACCGAGGCCGCACCGGTCATCAGCTGCAATCGCCCCGCCGCCGGCCTCAAGCACGACACCGTCGGTCCGCCGCTGGCCGATACCGAGGTGCGGATCGCGGAGGACGGCGAGATCCTGGTCCGCGGCGAACTCGTCATGCACGGCTATTGGCGCAACGAGGACGAAACGGCGCGGGTGCTGAAAGACGGCTGGCTCCACACCGGCGACATCGGCGTGATCGACGACAACGGTCGGATCAAGATCACCGATCGCAAGAAGGACATCATCGTCAACGACAAGGGCGACAACGTCGCGCCGCAGAAGATCGAAGGCATGCTGACGCTGCAGAACGAGATCGTCCAGGCGATGGTCTACGGCGACCGCAAGCCGTACATGACCGCGGTCATCGTCCCTGATCCGGAATGGACGCAGGAATATTGCGCCAAGTCAGGAACGGGGTGCAATTTCGCCAGGTTGAAGGAAGATCATGGCTTCAAGGCCGCGATCGGTGCAGCGGTGGAACGGGTGAACAAGGACCTGTCGCAGATCGAACGCATCCGTCGCTTCATCTTGGCCGACGAACCCTTCGCGATCGAAAATCAGCAGCTGACCCCCAGCCTGAAGATCCGCCGCCATGTCCTGCGAGAGGTTTACGGCCAGCGGCTGGACGGGCTGTACAAGGGGTAGGGGCATCGGCCCCCTTCCGGCTCGCGCGTCAGAACGAATAGGACGACATCAGCAGCAGCCCGAGCTGCGACCGGCGTTTGAACCGCAGCGTATCGCCGGCCGGCAGCGGCTGATCCTCGACGATGCCGTTGCCCAGCGTCTGCGCGTTGATGTCGACCATCGCGCCGATCCCCAGGTTGAAGCTGTCCGTGCTCTTCGACGACCGGCGCAGGCCCACCATGATGCCGGTGCCGATCGCGTCGATCACATTGTCGGTGCCGGGCTGCAGCGCGACGAACGGACCGATGCCCCATTGCGCCCGCACCGTTTCACACGTCCGCTTCGGCGGATAGACGGTCGCCCCCTTATCCGCTTCGTCCGCAGCGGCCTGCGGTGTCGGCTCGCTCCATTTCTCGCATCGGTTGTGCAAGCCCAGGAAGTCGCTGGTATTGCCGTTCAGTCGGCTGTTGACGGGCGTGAACAGATAATGTGACTCGAGCACGAAGCGCGCGGACGAATTCTCGCTGCGGTTGACGCGGACGATGTTGTTGACCAGTTCCGCCTCGCGGATGCGCTGATATTTGCCGGTGTCGAGGGTATAGGCGATGCCGACACCGAATTCGATGCCGCCGAACTTGCGTTTGTTCTCGCCGTCGCGGATGTCCTCCTGGCTGTAAGGAGTCACGGTCGTCTTCTGACTGACGGTGGTGCCGTCCTTCGTCATACTCGTCTCGGTGGTGACGGTCGCACCGCTGCTCTCGGCCGCCTCGACCAGCGCGCTCGGCACGGGCACCGCCGGCGGAGCGGGTAGGATCGTGGCGGCGGGCAGGGCAGGCACGGGGGCCCTGAGTGCTGCCAGCCGCGCGCGTTGCGCGCTCAGCGCCGCCTGCTGCGCTGCCACGGCCTTCTCGCTTTCGGCGATCTCGGCCTGCAACGCCTTCGCCTGCAACGCCTCATATGTCGCGCGCGCGGCGTCGGCCTGCTTGCGCAACTCCGCGGCCGATGCATCCTGCATCGACGTCGATAGCGCCATCCCCAGCGCCAGGACAGAAACAGCCATGTTCGGTATCGCCCCCCGTTGAAACCGGAGGCGATGCTCTCAGATCGAGGCGTCCGACGACAGGAAAGACGGCTCCGTTTTCGCGCCGGAGTCGCGCCACTCCGGCGGCGGCCGCGCTATTTCAACAGCGTCGCCACATCGACGATGCGGACATCGTGCATCTGGTCGAGATATGCGTCCAGATACGGCTTGTGCGAGGTCCCGACGATCACCAGCGTGCGCACACCGGGTTTCATCCCGATTTCGCTTCGGATGTTCGCCGCCATGCGCAGGTTGCGGGTCTCCCAATAGCCGAGATACTGCCGGCCGTACCGGCCAGCCGACGGCTCTTCCAACTGGGCGCCGAAATCGGAGTCGAAGATCAGTTTGCCCTGGTCGGGCGCGTTCAGCCGGCGGTACATCGCCAGCACGCCGTCCCCGGTGCCGAGCTTTGCTTCCATCTGCGCGCTTTCGGCCTTGCGCCGTGCGCTGGACGGGTTTTTCCAAGCCGCCATGATTGCCTCGCCGGCGGCCTTGGCATCGTCGCCGTCCGCGCTGTCGGCGCTATGATCGTCCATCGCCCAGACACGCTCCAGCCCCAGGCGCGCGGCCAGCGGTGCCGCGATCAGCGTGGTTTCGTTGCGACGGATGCGATATGTCTCGAGCTGCTCGACCAGCGTCGCATCGAGCCCGTTGCCGGCCACGCGATCGACAGGTGCGAGGCGGAGCCATTGGACGAGCGCCGAATCGCGTTCCCCCGCCGCCAGAAGCGTTGCCGCCAGCTTGCGCCTGTCCGCCGGGGTTGGATCGGCCGGCCAGGTCGCCAGCATCGCCGTCGCTGCGGCATTGGCCGCGGGCACGTCGAGCCCGGTCGCCGCTGCCGCTGCCGACACGTCGGGGCAATAGGATTTCACCGTATCGGCATAGCGCGATGGAAAGCGGCGCAGCGTATCGCACTGCAGTCCGGACAGGGATTCGACCGCGATCGCCTGGGGCCGCCATGCCGCCAGTCGGTCGATGAGCGGCCCGAGCGTGGCTGGGTCGAACGTCTTGGGAAGTCCCGACAGATGCGTCGTGCCGAGCACCGCGACCGCGTTCGGCACGCCCTGCTTCGGCCCTTTGTGCGCCCGCGGGTCGAACCGCTGCGCCTGCACCGCGCCCGCCAGTGCAACCGTCGCCAGCGCCACGCCGACCACCCCGCCCCGTGTCCAAGACTTCATCGCATTCCCCCAACGTAGTGGTTTACGCATGCAATACACCTTGATCGAGCGCAAGCGATTTGCGGATCGTTGTGCGGCACAGCGGGTTAGAAAGGGTCGACCCGCCGGTCCTGCCTGCCTAGAGCCTTTCAGACCCATGATGACAACGCTTTCCCCCGACCAGCCGCAGATCAACCGGGCGCCGATCCCGTTCGCGGAATTCGTCGCGCTCGTCGCCGCGCTGATGGCGCTGACCGCGCTCGGCATCGATTCGATGCTTCCCGCACTGCCGGCGATCGCGGCCGACCTGGGTGTGGTCGAAGACAATCAGCGCCAGTTCGTCGTCACCGCTTTCATGATCGGCTTTGCCTTCGCGATGCTGGTCTACGGCCCGGCGACCGACCGGTTCGGGCGCCGGCCAGTGCTGGTCGTGGCGCTGCTCGGCTATGTCCTGACCAACCTGCTGGCCGCGTTCTCGGGCAGTTTCGTGCTGTTGCTTGCTGCGCGCGCGGCGTCGGGCGCGATGGTGGCGGGCGCGCGTACGGTGACGGTCGCGCTGGTGCGTGACTGCTACGCGGGGCGCGCGATGGCGCGGGTGATGAGCCTTGCCTTCATCTTCTTCATGGCCGCCCCCGTCCTTGCACCGACCTTCGGCCAGCTGATCCTGCTCGTCGGCAGCTGGCGCTGGATCTTCGGCGGCATTGCCGGCGCGACGCTCCTCATCCTGCTATGGTTCCTCGCCCGCATGCCCGAAACGCTGGCGGTGGAGGATCGCCGGCCGTTCACGCTGGGATCGCTCGGCACCGGCGCGGCGCGGATCGTGAAGGACCGTTATGCGCTCGGCTACACGCTCGCCGCGACCGCGCTGCAGGGCGCGTTGTTCGGCTTCATCGGGTCGATCCAGCAGATCGTGTTCGAAGTGTTCAAGGTCCCGAACCTGCTCGCGCTCGTCTTCGCCTCCGTCGCGGGCACGATGGCGATCGGGTCGTTCGTCAATTCGCGGATCGTGATGAAGCTTGGTACGCGGCTGATATCGCACACCGCGCTCCTCGGGTTCATCGTCTTCGCCGCACTGCACCTCGCCATCGCCCTGTCGGGAGCGGAGACGCTGACGAACTTCATCATCGTGCAGGCGCTCATGATGGCATGTTTCGGGCTTGCGACCTCCAATTTCTCGGCGATGGCGATGGAGAATATGGGCGACATCGCCGGCACCGCTGCGAGTCTCCAGGGCTTCATCTCGACATTGGGGGCCGCGCTGATCGGCGCCTATGTCGGCCAGCAATACAACGGCACCACCATTCCGCTCTATACAGGCTTCACCGTGATGGGCCTGACCGCGCTCGTCATCGTGCTGCTGGCCGAACGCGGGCGCCTGTTCCGCCCGGCCTATGACAATGCGATTCGTCGCGAGGCAGTGGAACAGGCCTGACCTCCCGCCGTTCGATCACGACGAAGCAATTTGTCGGAGACGGACGATGGGTGGTCATCAGGTACAGGCGCAGGGCGCAGGCGACGACGGGTTCGACGAGGACGGCTTCGACGAAAGCCAGCGTGCCGAAATCCTCGAGGCGACGCGTGACGGGCCGAGCGACGGCACGATCCTGACCGATATCGCTCCCGACCTGGGCGACGACCCGCTCGACGACGACGATACCGACGATCTCGAAATGTTGTCGGACGAGGTCGGCGAGGAGGACGAGGACGCGCTGGCCGACGAAGACGACCTCGAGGAAGACGCGCTCCAGGAGGATTTCGAGGACGACGCCGAGGATATCGACGAGGAACTGGGCGACGGCGACGACACCGCCCTGCGGCCGTAGGCCGATCGCCCATGCTCCGGTCCAGGCCGGGGCTTTTGGCGGGCGCAAGGCTTTGACGGCAAAGGCTGCGGCCTCCACGGGGGCAGACGTGGCACGTTTTGGTCCTTTGTCGCATTGACCGGATCGCGGGGTCGGCGCAGCATGCCGCCATGCCCCGCGACGCCAGAGTCGATGCCTATATCGCTGCCGCCGCGCCCTTCGCGCAGCCGATCCTGACCTGGCTGCGCGACCGCGTCCACGAAGCGACGCCCGACACTGCCGAATCGATCAAATGGGGGATGCCCGCCTTCCTGCGTGGCGGTCGCCCCTTCGCCAACATGGCGGCGTTCAAAGCCCATGCGACTTTCGGTTTCTGGAACCGGGCCGCGGCGACCGGCCGCGAGGGCGAGGCGATGGGGCAGATGGGGCGGATCGCCTCGCTGGCCGACCTGCCCGATGCCGCGACGTTCGAAGCCATGGTGCGCGAGCGCGCTGCCGCGGGCGCGCCAACGAAGCGCGGTGCGGCACCGGCGAAGCGCGAGGTTGACGTTCCCCCAGCGCTGATGACCGCACTCGCTGCGGACGCCGCAGCCAAAGCGGCCTTCGATGCGTTTCCCCCGAGCGCCCGCCGCGACTATTGCGACTGGGTGGCCGACGCCAAACGCCCCGAAACGCGCGACAAACGCGTCGCGCAGTCGCTGGAATGGCTGCGCGAGGGCAAGCGACGGAACTGGAAATATGAAAGCTGCTGATTCGAACGGGAGATCGACGATGCGTTTTGTGGCGATGTTTCTTGCGACGACCCTGATGGCCGGCCCCGCCGCCGCGCAAGGCTCCGAGCGGTTCCTGATCAAAGCTACCCCTGACCGCTGCGCCCCGACTGCGGACAAGACGGCGGGGACGAGAGCGCGGCCATCGATGAAGCTCGGCGACCAGCCGCCCGCGTCGCAGGTGCTGACCGTCTATCGCCAGGGCCCGGACGGCTGCCCGGCGCCGGTGGTTTTGCGTAAAGGGATCGGCGCCAATCCAGAGCGTGCGCTGCCGGCGCGATAAGGGGCAAGATGAGAGCGAAGTCTTCAACCCTTTCCCCTGTCCGCACATCGGCTTATAGCGCGCGGCAACATCATGACCGCCGCCGATACCCCGCTGACCCTGCCCGCCGAATGGCGTGATTTCTTGGCGCTGACCAAGCCCCGGGTGATGACGCTGGTCGTCTTCACCGGGCTGTGCGGCATGCTTGCCGCGCCCGTGCCGATCGATCCGGTGCTCGGCTTCACCGCCATCCTGTGCATCGCGCTGGGCGCGGGCGCGGCGGGTGCGCTCAACCAGTGGTATGAGGCCGATATCGATGCGGTGATGAAGCGGACGCAGGGGCGTCCGCTGCCTGCCGGGCGGATGGACCGCCAGGCCGCGCTCCATTTCGGCGTCGGCCTCGCGATCTTCTCGGTCGTGCTGATGGGGCTGGCGGTCAATTACGCTGCGGCCGGTATCCTGACGATCTCGATCCTGTTCTACGTCCTCGTCTATACCGTCTGGCTGAAGCGTCGAACGCCGCAGAACATCGTTATCGGCGGTGCGGCGGGCGCCTTTCCGCCGCTGATCGGCTGGGCCGCGGCGACGGGGCAGGTGGCGCTGTTGCCGTTCCTCCTCTTCGCCACCGTGTTTCTGTGGACGCCGCCGCATTTCTGGGCGCTCGCGCTGTTCATCCGCATGGATTACGCCAACGCCGGTGTGCCGATGCTGCCGGTCGTCGCCGGCGAACGGGCGACGCGCACGCAGATCGGGCTTTATACGATTCCCATGGCCTTGGTTGCGGTCGCCCCCTGGCCGCTGGGGCTGACCGGCCCCATCTATGGCGTGAGCGCAAGCGTACTGACCGCGATTTTCGGTGCGATGGCGCTTCAGGTGGCGACGCGCACGACGCACGAGGGTGACAAGATGCTGCCCGAAAAGCGGCTGTTCAAATTCAGCCTCGCCTATCTCGCGCTTATTTTCGCGGCCGTGGTCGCAGACAGGTGGATGGCATGACCCCCAACGAAGAACTCGAAATCCGTCGCCGGCAGAAGAGCCGCTCGATCGTCATGGCCGTGCTGCTGGGTGCGTTCGTGATCCTGATGTTCGCGATCACCATTTCGAAGATCAAGGCCGGGATGCACCCCTGATGCAGCGGACCCATCGCACCGCGCTGATCGCCGTGCTGGGCGTGTGCGGCATGACCGGCCTGGGTTTCGCCAGCGTGCCGCTCTACAACATGTTCTGCGAAGCGACGGGCCTCGGCGGCACCACCAACCGCGGCACCCAGGCGCCTGGCGCGTCGGGCGGGAAGATCACCGTCGCCTTCGACAGCAACGTCAGCCCGAAGCTCGCCTGGGCGTTCAGGCCCGAGGTCGAACAGACGAAGGTCGACATCGGCGCGCGCGACATGGAATTCTTCACCGCGACCAACCGGTCGGACAAGCCGATCACCGGCACGGCGACGTACAACGTTTCGCCGGCGCAGGCAGGGAAGTATTTCACCAAGATCGAGTGTTTCTGCTTCACCGAACAGACGCTCAAGCCCGGCGAGACGGTGCGCATGCCGGTCATCTTCTTCGTCGACCCGAAGATCAAGGACGACCCCGACGCGCGCGACATCGACACGATCACGCTGAGCTACACCTTCTATCCGGTCGACAAGAAGGGCTGACCCCGCCGCCGTCATGCCGGACTTGATCCGGTATCCAAGGCCGCGCGCAAATCCGCGGGGGACGCGGGACTTGCCGAAGAAGAGGAAGCAGGATGTTCGTGTGCCCTGCGGGCACAAGGCGCGAAGGCGCGAAGAGGGTTGCCCCCTCGGCTGCGCAGCAACCCTTATCTGTAAGCGTTCGAGGCGTCTTGCGATCGCGATCGGCAGGTGAGCCATCTTCGCGCCTTCGCGCCTTCGCGCCTTGCGCCTCGCAGGGGCGCCCGAACCCCCTTCCTCCTTCTTCTCCCACCTTGCCCTAGCGCCCGACGCGCCCTAGAGCGGGCGGTAAACACGTCGAACAGGGACGCCACCATGGCCGGTGCCAAGAATCACGATTACCATATTCTTCCCCCCAGCCCCTGGCCGCTGATGGGGTCGTTGACCGCCGGCCTGCTGGCGGTCGGTGGCCTGCTGTGGATGAAGGACCATCATTTCGGCCCGGCCGTGTTCGGCCTGGGCTTCGCCGGCGTGCTGGCGACGATGTATTTCTGGTGGGCCGACGTCATTCGCGAGGCGCATGCCGGCGACCATACGCCTGTCGTCCAGCTGCACCTGCGCTATGGCATGATCCTGTTCATCGCGTCCGAAGTGATGTTCTTCGTCGGGTGGTTCTGGGCGTTCTTCGACTTCTCGCTGTTCCCGGCGATGGTCGGGTATACGCCGGGCGCGCATGGCGAAGCCGGGACGGTCGAATTGCTGACCGAAGGCGTGGCCCAGTGGCCGCCGAAGGGCCTGGAAGTCATCAACGCCTTCGAACTGCCACTGCTCAACACCTTCATCCTGCTGCTGTCGGGCACGACGGTCACCTGGGCGCACCACGCGCTGATCCACGGCGACCGCGACGGCCTGAAGAAGGGCCTGTGGTGCACGATCCTGCTGGGCGCGGTGTTCAGCTGCATCCAGGCATATGAATATATCCACGCGCCTTTCCCGTTTAAGGGCCTGAACTACGGCGCGTCGTTCTTCATGGCGACCGGCTTCCACGGCGTGCACGTGCTGATCGGCACCATCTTCCTCGCCGTCTGCCTGGTTCGTGCGTACAGGGGCGACTTCACGCCGCGCCAGCACTTCGGCTTCGAAGCCGCCGCCTGGTACTGGCACTTCGTCGACGTCGTGTGGCTGTTCCTGTTCGTCTCCATCTATGTGTGGGGCAGCTGGGGCGCGCCGGTCCACGGCGGCTGATCAACGCATGACCACGCCCGGCCTGGCCGGGGCGGCATTGAAGGGTCTGTGCCCCCGCTGCGGGGCGCGGACCCTTTTCGCTGGTGCCGTTCGTTTCGCTCCGCGCTGTTCGTCCTGCGGGCTCGACCTCGCCGGTTTCAACGTCGGTGACGGCCCGGCCGCGTTCCTGACTTTGGCCGTCGGCGGCCTGGTGACCTTGCTTGCGGTGTTACTCGAATTGGGCGCCGAACCGCCTTTCTGGGTTCACCTGCTGCTGTGGCCTGCGCTAACGCTCGGTTGCGTCCTGGTCGGCCTGCGGATCGCCAAGGCGGCGCTGATCACCGCCGAATACCGCCAGGCCGCGCGTGAAGGACGGTTGATAAAGGACGACGAATGAAGCGCTGGCCCTTGATCCCGACGATCGTCGTCGGGCTCGCGATCGCGGCGATGATCGGCCTCGGCGTCTGGCAGCTCGCCCGCAAACAGGAAAAGGAAGCGGCGCTGATCCAGCTCGCCGCCAACGTTGGCCGCGACGCCGTCCTATTCCCGGCAAGTGGCGTGGGCGACACGCTGCTGTTTCGCAAATCGTCGATCGATTGCCTGAGCGTCAGCGATATCGCGCGCCAGAGCGGGCGAACCGCCGACGGCAAGCCCGGCTGGCGCGTGATCGCGGCCTGTCGCACGCCGGGCGCGGGCGTCGTTCCCGTTCAGCTCGGCATCGCGAGCGATTTCAACGCGACGCCCGAATGGTCGGGTGGCCCGGTTACCGGCTTTCTCAGCCACGCCCCCGATTCGCGGCCGCTGATCTCCAGCCTCTTCGACCATAGCCCGAAACGGCTGATGCTGGTGTCGGACGCCCCACCGATCGGGCTGACCGCCAATCCGGGGCCGGACCTGTCGGCGGTGCCGAACAACCATCTGGCCTATGCGGTGCAGTGGTTCCTGTTCGCGGGGATTGCGGCGGCAATCTACGTCCTCGCGCTACGTGTGCGGCGGCGGCGCTAGGCCAGCGCTCAAGATCGTCATCCCGGAGATGGCGGGGCTCAACAGTCGCTGAAGGACGTCAGACTCACCAACGTCAGCCGAAATTGATTCCCGCCTTCGCCGGAATGACGTTACCCGCCTTTACCCACCCCAGCTCCAAGCTTTCTTGCCCCTCGCCCGCCCGCCCGCTAGGCCGCGCCATCATGCGCTATCAGAGCACCCGCGGCACCGCCCCGACCCTCGACTTCCGCGACGCGACGCTGGCCGGACTCGCCAGCGACGGCGGGCTGTACGTGCCCGACGCGTGGCCGACGCTCAGCGCGCAGGAGATCGCCGATCTCGCCGGCCTGTCCTATGCCGACACGGCCGCGCGGATCATGGCGCCGTTCGTCGGCGACGCGCTGACCCCGGACGAATTGCGCGCGATGTGCGCGGCCGCCTATGGGCGGTTCAGCCACGCCGCAGTGACGCCGCTCGTCCAGCTCGACCAGCGCCATTTCCTGCTCGAGCTGTTCCATGGACCCACGCTGGCGTTTAAGGACGTCGCGTTGCAGTTCCTGGGGCTATTGTTCGAACGCTTCCTGACCGGCAGCGACACCCACCTGACCGTCGTCGGCGCGACCAGCGGCGACACCGGTTCGGCTGCCATCGATGCGCTGGCGGGCCGCGAACATGTCGATATCTTCATGCTGCACCCAGAGGGCCGGGTGAGCGACGTCCAGCGTCGCCAGATGACGACGGTTCTGGCGCCCAACGTCCACAACATCGCGATCCGCGGCGATTTCGACACAGCTCAGGCGCTGGTGAAGGCGATGTTCAACGACCCCGACTTCTCGGGCCGCTTCGCGCTGAGCGCGGTCAATTCGATCAACTGGGCGCGGCTCATGGCCCAGGTCGTCTATTATTTCTACGCCGCCGTTCGACTGGGCGCACCGGACCGGGCGGTCGCCTTTTCGGTCCCGACCGGCAATTTCGGTGACGTGTTCGCCGGCTATGTCGCGGCGAAGATGGGCCTGCCTGTCGCCAGGCTGATCGTCGCGACCAACGTCAAC
Source organism: Roseomonas aeriglobus (assembly GCA_016937575.1). Classification (NCBI taxonomy): domain Bacteria; kingdom Pseudomonadati; phylum Pseudomonadota; class Alphaproteobacteria; order Acetobacterales; family Roseomonadaceae; genus Muricoccus; species Muricoccus aeriglobus. Next base: position 3,559,502 of record JAFHKN010000002.1, read on the forward strand.
GACATTCTGCACCGCGCGCTGTCGGCGGGCGATTATTCGGCCGGAACCGTCACGCCGACGGCGGCGCCCAGCATGGACATCCAGGTCAGTTCGAATTTCGAACGCCTGTTGTTCGACCTGGCCGAGCGCGACGGTGCGGCGCTTGCGGAACAGATGCGCGGCTTCGAAGCGACCCGCGCGATGCGGCTGACCAATGCGCAGGCTGAGGGCGCCTCCGCCCTGTTCACCAGCGCCCGCGTCGAGCCCGGCGATATGTCGGAAACGATGCGCTGGGCCTGCGCGGAGACGGGCCTGGTCATCGATCCCCACACCGCCATCGGCCTTGCTGCCGCGCGGACCGCCGATCTGCCCGCCGGTACGCCCGTCGTGACGCTGGCGACGGCGCATCCGGCCAAGTTCGGCGACGCGGTCGAGCGCGCGACGGGCGTCCGCCCGACTTTGCCCGCCCGCGTCGGCGACCTGTTCGAACGCGAAGAGCGCTACGACACGCTCGACGCGACGTTCGAAGCCGTGACCGCCTATATCGCCGAGCGCGCGGTGGCGAAGGCGTGAATCATAATTCTCCGTTCGTGCTGAGCTTGTCGAAGCACCGCTCTTTTTCTTGACCTTCGCGTGCGGCGCGAGGAACGGCCCTTCGACAGGCTCAGGCCGAACGGATTTGGAATGCAGGATTTGATCTCCCTCATCGGCGAACCCTGGGCCGACTACGGCCTGATCGATTCGGGCCATGGGCGAAAGCTCGAACGCTACGGCCGATTCCGCTTCGTCCGCCCCGAACCGCAGGCGATGTGGGCGCCCGCCTCGACCGACTGGCAGGCGGATGGCGAGTTCCTTCCCGGCGCGGACGAAGACGGGGGCGGGCGATGGGAATTGTCGCGCGACGTGCCCCGCGACGGCTGGCCGCTGACGTGGCGCGAGGTTCGCTTCACCGCGCAGAACACGCCGTTCCGACACCTCGGGTTTTTCCCCGACATGGCGCCGGTCTGGGACTGGATGCGGGCTCGGATTGCGGGTGTTGGCGATCCCGAATGCCTCAACCTGTTCGGCTATACCGGCGTCGGCACGCTGGCGCTGGCGGCGGCGGGCGCGCGGATGGTGCATGTCGATGCCTCGAAGAAATCGGTCGACGCCGCCCGCGCCAACGCGGCGCTGTCGGGCATGGCGGACAAGCCGGTGCGTTGGCTGGTCGAGGATGCGGGCAAGTTCGCCGCACGCGAAGTCCGGCGGGGCCGGCGCTATGACGGCGTCATCCTCGATCCGCCGAAATGGGGTCGCGGCCCGAATGGCGAGGTGTGGAAGCTCGAGGAACATCTGCCGAGCCTGATCGCCGACTGCCGCAAGCTGATCGATGCCGACTCGCGGTTCCTGTTCCTGACGGTCTACGCGGTACGCCTGTCGGCCCTGGCGATCGGGGAACTGGTGCGCCAGCAGTTCGGCGACTTGCCGGGACGGGTCGAATGCGGAGAGTTGGGCGTGCGCGAGGAAGCGCGCGGGCTGACGCTGCCGACCGCGATCTTCGCAAGGTGGTCGCGGGATTGATCGGCGCCGCACCTTTCCAACGTCATCCCCGCGAAGGCGGGGATAAATTCTGGCTAAACGCCGTGAGACTCACTCCGCTCTCCATCAATTGATCCCCGCCTTCGCGGGGATGACGGTCAAGAGCGATTCCCCAACAAAAGACGATTGCCCAAAAAAAGGGCGGACCGAAGCCCGCCCCCTTTATCTCACGCCCCTTGCGGCGCCGGGTTGCCGAAGGGCCCGCTCGGCCGCTTGGTCTTGGGAATCGACGTGCCGCTGACCGGCACCGTCGTCGCCTTGGCGCCGGGATCAGGCCGGTCGATATCCTCGCCGGCGATCAGCCGCTTGATCTCTTCGCCCGACAGCGTCTCATATTCGAGCAGCGCCTTGGCCAGCAGGTGGAGCTGATCGATGTGCTTGCTCAGCACTTCCTTCGCACGCGTCAGGCCGCCTTCGACGATGCTCTTGATCTCGTCGTCGATCAGCTGCGCCGTGGCGTTCGACATCCGCACCGGCTGGCTCGACGAGTAGCCGAGGAAGCTTTCGCCTTCGGGCTGGGCATATTCGACCGGGCCGACCTTGTCCGACATGCCCCATTTCGTGACCATGTCGCGAGCGAGACCCGTCGCATACTGGATGTCTCCGCTCGCACCGCTCGACACCTTGTCGTAGCCGAAGATGATCTCCTCGGCGACGCGGCCGCCCATGCTGACCGCAAGGTTCGCGTACATCTTGTCGCGGTGATAGCTGTACGAATCGCGCTCCGGCAGGCGCATCACCATGCCCAGCGCGCGACCGCGCGGGATGATCGTCGCCTTGTGGATCGGGTCGCTCGCCGGCTCGTGGATGCTGACGATCGCATGGCCTGCCTCGTGATAGGCGGTCATCCGCTTCTCGTCGTCGGTCATGACCATGGAGCGGCGTTCCGCGCCCATCATGACCTTGTCCTTGGCTTCCTCGAACTCCTGCATCGCGACCAGGCGCTTGCCCTTGCGTGCGGCCATCAGCGCAGCCTCGTTGACGAGGTTCGCCAGGTCGGCGCCCGAGAAACCCGGCGTCCCGCGTGCGATGACGCGCGAATCGACGTCGGGGGCCAGCGGCACCTTCTTCATATGGACTTCGAGGATCTTGATGCGGCCCTCGATATCCGGGCGCGGCACGACGACCTGGCGGTCGAAGCGGCCCGGACGCAGCAGCGCGGGGTCGAGCACGTCGGGGCGGTTGGTCGCGGCGACGATGATGATGCCCTCGTTCGCCTCGAAACCGTCCATTTCGACCAGCAGCTGGTTCAGCGTCTGCTCGCGTTCGTCGTTGCCGTTGCCCAGACCAGCACCGCGATGACGGCCGACCGCGTCGATTTCGTCGATGAAGACGATGCACGGCGCCGACTTCTTGGCCTGTTCGAACATGTCGCGGACGCGGCTGGCGCCCACGCCGACGAACATCTCGACGAAGTCCGAACCCGAAATGGTGAAGAACGGCACGCCCGCTTCGCCGGCGATCGCGCGGGCGAGCAGGGTCTTGCCGGTACCCGGCGACCCGACCAGCAGCGCACCCTTCGGGATCTTGCCGCCCAGTCGCGCGAACTTCGACGGATCCTTCAGGAACTCGACGACTTCCTGTAACTCCTCGCGCGCTTCGTCGATGCCGGCGACATCGTCGAAGGTCACGCGACCTTCCTTCTGGGTCAGCATCTTGGCGCGCGACTTGCCGAAGCCCATCGCGCCGCCCGCGCCCGAATTCTTCTGCATCTGGCGCACGACGAAGAACGCGATGCCGATGAACAGCAGGAAGGGCAGCGACTGCGCGAGCACCGCCGCCCAGATCGACGATCCTTCCTCCGCCCGTGCCGAAACGGTCACGCCCTTCTGGCGCAACGTCGGAACCAGCGTGGGATCGGGCACCGGCAACGGGCGCGTGCGGAATGCATCGCCCGCCGTCGTCTTGCCGACGATCGCGTCGCGGCTGATCGCGACTTCCTTGACGGTGCCTTCGTCGACGCGGTCGAGGAAGGTCGAATAGGCGATCTCGCTCCCCGACCCCGCCGATCCGCGGGTGTCGAACAACTGTACGAAGAGCGCGAGAGCCAGCAGGATGCCGACCCAGATCATCAGGCTCTTCATCCAGGGATTGCCGCCGCCACCGGGGGAGGGCTGCTTGTCGTTGTCGTTCATTGCGCTGTGAGCACCTTTCTACGCACGATAAGATAGGCGAGCGTAGGTTAATGGCAATGGAACAGCGTCGATAAGGGTCTAAAGTTGGTCAGGACGGGGATCGTGATCGCCCGAAGGAACGCGCTGGCTAGGAGTGCAGCGCAGCAGGTAGCGGCGCTACCTCCAAGCAAGCGACGCTGATCAGCGCGTTCCTGCGGGCGACCGCGAAGCGGCGGGCCGATTGCCCCAGGGCGGCGTCGCTCGTCGGTCACGATGCAATAGCATCGCTCCGCTCCTCGCTTCTTGCCCTGAACCAAAATCGGCTCCGTCACGACCCCGTCCTGACCAACTTTAGACCCTTTATGATCGACGCGGTGGGGCGGGCGTGAATTGCCAGGTTTGACCGCGCGCAGCAGCAAGAACGCCTGCCAATGTCGCCTGTCCGCCAGCATCCAGTGCGTCGAGGAGCCCTTCGACATTGGTCGCCGAATCGAACCGGCCTTCGCACGAATCGGTCGCGCGGACATGAAGAATCGCTCGGCGGACCAGGCGGCGGCGCAGCTCGCGCGGCAAGCCGGTCATCTCCCACCCGCCGCTGCGGCGGCGCTCCTTGAACAGTAGGTCGGCGACGGCATCGAGTGCGACGTCGGCCTCCGCACAGGCTGCAGCGGACTGGGCGATGCTCGCGGCATCGATCGGCGCGTCGGCCAACCAGGCCCGCATCCGTGCGCGGTCGAACCGTGGATCGATGTTGCTTGGATCGTCGACGAACGGGAGGCCGAGCGTTTCCGCCACCGCGCGCAGCTCTGCCCGCCGCCAGCCGAGCAGCGGACGCGCAAGTCGCACGCCGCCCTCCCGACGCGCGGACCGGACGCCCCCGAGCCCGGTCACGCCTGCGCCGCGCCCGGCGCGCATCAGGAACGTTTCGGCCTGGTCGTCGGCATGGTGCGCGGTCAGCAGCACGCTGGCTCCCTGCGCCTGCGCCCAGTTGGTCAGCAAGGCATAGCGCAGCGCGCGCGCATCGGCCTGGATCGATTGCGGCACCCAGCCGTCGGGTGGCAGCAGGGTCGTGTGCGCGATCCCGTTCCGCGCGCACCACTCGGCGACCATCAGCGTTTCGGCAACGGAGTCGGGCCGCAGGCGGTGATCGACCGTCGCAGCGATCGTCGGACCGGTCGCGAAGGACAGCGCGAGAAGGGCCATCGAATCCGGCCCACCGGATACGGCAACCGCGATCGGTCGGGTGGGAACGCCGATCAGTGCGGCCAGGTCGGCGCGGAAGCGGTCTGTCGCGGCGGCAAAAGCTGTCTCACCCCCAACGCCTTTCGCCCCGAGCTCGTCGAAGGGCCGTTCTGTGATACGTCCGCTCATCGCTCGCGGCACGAAGAACGGTGCTTCGACAAGCTCAGCACGAACGGGTTTTGGCGTAACGCACCCTCACGAACATTTCTGCGCGGCCCGGCCCTTGGCGATATCGGCCTTCATTCCCGACGTCAGCTTCGCGCCATAGACTTCGGTCAGCTCGGTATAGACCTTGCACACATCGGCCGCCGGCTTCTTCAGTTTCACCAGCGATTGCGCCAGATAATAGAGGCTGTCGGGGGCGCGTTCGCCGTCCGGGAATTTCTTGTAGCTGTCGTAGAACGCCAGGCTCGCGAGGCTGGGCTTGCCTTCATCGAGATAGGCGCGGCCCAGCAGATTCTGCGCGAAGCTTGCGCGGCGGTGCTTCGGGTATTTGTCGGCGACCGCCTTCAGTTCCTTCTGGGCTGCTGCGTATTGCTTGGCCTGCCACAGGCGATAGCCATAGGTGTAGCCGTCCTCCGCCGGGTCGCCGGTGTTCGGGCGCGCGATCGTCGTGGCGGTGTCGTCCGCGACCGGCTCGGTCACCGCAGGGGTCGGTGTCGTCGCTGCCGGGCGGGTCGGGCGGACCGCGGGACGGGTCGGTGCCGTCGCGGGGGCCGTGTCACCGGTCGCATCGACGACGCCCGGCTCGGCCGGGCTCGTCACGAGGACTGCGGTCGCGCGGTCCTCCAGCAGCTTGATCCGGGCGTCGGTCGCCTTCTTGTAGGCAGCAAAGCCCTCCTCGAGCTGACGCAGACGATAGCCGTCCTGTTCGACCTGGCCGGTCATCGACCGCACACTGCTTTCCAGCGCGCTGACCCGCGCGGTCAGGTCGGTGATCGGGCTCGACGCCGGCACCCCCAGCGGATCGACAGTGGTCTGCGGCGCAGTGATCTGCGGCTCGACGGTCATGCCGGCACCGCCGGGGAAGACCTTGCGCTGCACCGCGCGCATTTCGCGTTCCAGCCGGTCGACGCGGCCCTCGACCGCGGTCTGGGCGCTTGCCACGCCGGTCGTCAGCATCAGCGCGGCGACGCTCGCCATCATCCAAGTACGCATGTCACACCCCCCGGTGTCGAGTTACCGAAAGCGTTGATATCGCAGAAGTCCGGGGCCTTCGCCAGTCGTCCGGCACGCAGCCCGCCTTACGGCTCGTTCGCATTGCCCGGCGTGGCGGTCGTCGGGGCCGGGATCGGCGCCGACGTGGGGGCTGGCGTCGACGGCCGCGCCGCCGGCGTGGCGCTCGACGTCGGCGCGGCGCGCGGCGTCGTCCGCGTCCGCGGCGTCGTGGTGGGAGTCGCTGCCGGTGTGGCTGATGCCGTCGCCCCGGCTTCCGTCCCGCTGCCGCGCGCCAGCAGTGCCGCCGGCGCCAGCGACACGTCCTTGATCGCGACGCGCCCGGTCCCGAGCGGCGCCACGGGCTTGCCGCCGACCGTGATCGCCAGCTTGTCGGGGCGGCCGACGTTGATCTGCGCGCCCTGCGTGCCTGCCGGAATGTCGTATCGCTCGCCGGGCGCCATCGTCTTCATCAACAGCGTCGTGTCGGCGCCGTCGTAGATGCGGACCCACACCTCGTCGGTCGCGGTCACGGTGACCTGGTCGTTGGCGGCGGGCGCGGGCGCGGGTGCGACCGTCTGCGGCACCGGTACCGCTACCTCGGCGCTGGGGGCCGGCGACGTGCTCGTCAGGCTGGGGAAGCCGCCGCGGAACAGGTCGGTGCCATACCACAGACCGACACCCGCGATCAGCAGCAGCGCGACGATCAGCCCACCCCACACCAGCCCCCTGGGGGGCGAGCGCGACGGTTCGTCGACCTGATAGGCGGGTACGCTGTGCGACGGACGGTCCCAGCTGCGGTTCAGCTCCTGGCGCACCTCGGCGACCAGCGCGACCTCGTCTACGCCGACCGCGCGCGCATAGGCGCGGGCAAAGCCCATCGCATAGGTCTGCGACGGCAGGTTCTCGTAGGTGCCGGTTTCGATCGATTCGAGGTGACGTTGCGGGATGCGGGTGCGGGCGGCGACGTCGGCCAGCGACAGGCCCTGCGCTTCGCGAGCGGCGCGCAGGCGCTCCCCGGGCCGCTGAGGGATTTCGGTCGGTCCGGACGGGCCGGGCTCGGCGTCGGTCATGATTACTCCCGCGTGTCGGCCGCGGATGTTCACTGCTTATTGCGAACTGTCAACGATTGTGCCGCGCAAAAGGGTGATAGGCACGTCAGTCGAGCTCGACGCCGCGATCGGCCGCCCACTGGGTCAGTGTCGCGCGCATGTCGACCGGCGGGGCGGCAAGCCACGCGCCCATCTGCGCGACGATCGCGCTGCGATCGAGGCTGCGGATCATCGCCTTGATCGGCCCGACGGCCGCTGGCGTGATCGACAGGCGATCGATGCCGAGCCCGATCAGTGCCAGCGCCTCCAGCGGACGGCCGCCCATTTCGCCGCAGACGGCAACCGGCACATTCGCCGCCCGCGCCTGACCCGATACGCGCGCCAGAAACCGCAGGATGGCCGGGCTGAGCCAGTCGTAGCGGACCGCCAGTTTCGGGTGCGCACGGTCGGCGGCGAACAGGAACTGGGTCAGGTCGTTGGTGCCGATCGACAGGAAATCGAGCCGGGGCAGCAGCAGGTCGAGCACTTCGGCCAGCGCCGGTACCTCCAGCATCGCGCCGTAGCGGATCTGCGTCGGCAGCTTCTTGCCGCGATCGGCCAGCCAGCTGCGCTGCGCTTCGAAGATCGCACGCGCCTGATCGAACTCCCACGGTTCGCTGACCATCGGGAACATGACGTTCAGCGTCCGGCCTGCGCCCGCCTCGATCAGCGCACGGGCCTGCGCTTTCATCAGTCCTTCGCGCTCCAGCGCCAGGCGCAGCGCGCGCCAGCCCATCGCCGGATTTTCTTCCTCTCCCTCCTCGTCATGGTCGAGATAGGGGAGTGCCTTGTCGCCGCCGATGTCGACGGTCCGGAACACCACCGGTCGATCGCCCGCGGCGTCCAGCACGTCGCGGTACAGCCGCTGCTGGCGCTCGCGCGCTGGCATGGTCGCGCTGACGAGGAACTGGAATTCGGTGCGGAACAGCCCGATGCCGTCGGCGCCGGTCAGTTCCAGCGCGGCGACGTCATCGCGCAGGCCGGCGTTGACCATCACGGTAACGCGGTTGCCATCGCGCGTCTCCGGCGCGACGCCCTTCAGCGCGGCAAAGGCGGCGCGGCGCTTCTGGCCCATCGCCAGCTTGGCCTCGAACGCCTCCTCCATCGCCTGCGTGGGTCGCACGAACAATGTCTCGCTGCCGACGTCGAGCAACAGCTTGTCGCCCTCTGCCACCAGCCGCTTGATATCCTTCGCGCGTCCCAGCACCGGCACGCCCATCGCCCGCGCGACGATGATGACGTGCGCGGTCAGCGATCCTTCTTCCAGCACCACGCCCTTCAGCCGGCGGCGGTCGTATTCGAGCAGCTCGGCGGGGCCCAGATTCTTGGCGATCAGGATCGTGTCCTCGCGCAAGCCCATCTGCGCTGCAGTGCCGAGCCGCCCAGACACGATCCGGATCAGTCGGTTGGACAGGTCCTCCAGATCGTGCATCCGGTCGCGCAGCAACGGGTCGTCGATCTGGCGCATCCGCATCCGCGTGCGCTGCTGGACGCGTTCGATCGCGGCCTCGGCGGTCAGCCCGCTGTCGATCGCCTCGTTGATCCGCCGCGACCAGCCCTCGTCGTACGCGAACATCTTGTACATCTCGAGCACGTCGTCATGCTCGCCGCCGACGCCGAATTCGGCCTGCTGCTGCATCCGCTCGATCTGGTCGCGCATCTTGTCGAATGCGGTGTAGACGCGTCGCCGCTCGGCCTCGGTATCCTCGGCGACGGTATGTTCGATGACGATGCGCGGCTGGTGATAGACCGCGACGCCCGCGCCCATGCCCTCGACCAGCTTGAAGCCCTGGATCCGCGCGGTCGCGGTCGACTGGATACGGGTGGTGGCGGCGGCCGATTCGTCGATCAGACCGGCATTGGCGATCAGCTCGCTCAGCACCATCGCGACGGTCTGCAGCGCCTCGATCTCGACGTCGGCATAGCGACGTGGTTCGACATGCTGGACCGCGAGCACGCCCACCGACCGCTCACGCCGGATGATCGGCACGCCGGCGAAGCTGTGGAACCGGTCCTCGCCCGTCTCGGGCCGATAGGCGAAGTCGGGGTGCGCCGCCGCCTCGTCCAGGTTCAGCGTCTCGACATTCTGCGCGATAGTGCCGACCAGGCCCTCGCCCAGCGCCAGCGTGGTGACATGGACCGCGCTTTCCTCGAGACCATGCGTCGCGAACAGCTCCAGCACGCCTTCGCGCAGCAGGTAGATCGAGCAGACCTCGCTATCGAGCGATTCCGCGATGATATCGGCGACCTGATTGAGCTTCGCCTGCGCGCTGGTCCGCGCCGCCATCACGTCGTGCAGGCGGACCAGGATTTCGCGGGCGGAGGCGGCAGCGGACAAGGGCATCGCTGTCTCGCTACCAGATCAGATGCGCCCGTGCGAGGGTCGTTGGGTTCACCGTGACGCTACGGCAATCCCCGCGCGTCGCGTGACAGGATCCACGGTCATCACGCTCATGTCATAGGCCAGCCGCGGGGCGCCCCGTCCCGCCTCCCACGCCGCCAGATCGGCGCGATAGGCGGCATAGCGGATAAAGAAATTGGTGAAGGGCGCATCGAGCACCGGCAGGCCGAGCGTCGCCAGCCGCTGCAGCTCGTTCGCCGGCGTCGCCGCCGCCTCGCTCGCGATCGTGGCCGCGGCGGCGCAGAACGCGTCCTGCACGGGCGGCAGCGCGAAATAATTGTAGAGCTTCGTCATCCGCCCATCGAACGCTGCCTGGCCGCCGGCGTCGCGCATCGCGCCGTCGTGCGCCTTGGCGAGCACCTTGGCGTTCGCGCGAACGAAGCCGTTGTAGGCATCGACCAGAGCCTGATCGTTGCACCGCAGCGCCGCGACGTTCAGCGCCGCGCGCAAGTGCCAGACGGTCGCCGCCTCGCCGAGCGCCCGGTTGGGCGTGTCGAACGTACCGTCGGCGAGTTGCGCGGGCAGGGTTATGTTCGCAGCCGCACCGGCCGGCGGCAGTGGCTTCGCTACCGGCACGCTCGCCACGACCGGCGGCGGGGGCGCCGCGACCACGGCCACCGGCGCCTCCTTGCGGGCGCATCCACCCAAAACGGCGGCGACAGCCGCCACGCAAACCCTGATACGCATCACCGACGCCCTTCTCGCGCCCCCTTGGGGACCAGGATGCGCCGGCGATGGTTACGATCGGGTTATCAGGCGGCCCGCGCCTCCAGCGCCTGGGCGGCCTCCGCCATCAGCGCGCCCAGGATGTCGGCAAGGGGTTCTTCCTTCGTGACCATGCCGACCGACTGGCCGGCCATCAGGCTGCCGTGCTCGACATCGCCGTCGATCACCGCGCGGCGCAGCGCCCCGGCCCAGTAGTGCTCGATCTGCAACTGCGCCTCGGCCATCGCGACCTTGCCCTCGTCGAGCAGCTGGGCGACTTCGCGCTGCTTGGCGGTGAAGGCCTCGCCGCCGGCGTTCTTCAGCGCGCGGACCGGGATGACCGGCAGGCGCGGGTCGATCTGGACGCTCGCCACCGCATCGCGGGCCGAGGCGCGGATGAACGCCTTCTTGAAGTTCGGGTGCGCGATGCTTTCGGTCGCGCACACGAACCGCGTGCCGAGCTGCACGCCGGCGGCCCCCATGTCGAGATAGCCCGCGATCGCCTCGCCGCGGCCGATCCCGCCGGCAACGAACACCGGCAGCTGCTCGGCGAGTTCGGGCAGCATTTCCTGCGCCAGCACGCTGGTCGAGACCGGGCCGATATGGCCACCGGCTTCCATCCCCTCGATCACCAGCGCATCGACGCCCGATCGCACGAGCTTCTTGGCCAGACTCAGCGCCGGCGCGAAGCAGATGACCTTGGCGCCCGTCGCCTTGATCGCCTCCAGCGACCCCTTGGGCGGCAGCCCGCCTGCCAGCACGACATGGGTGACGCCGTGGCGGCCGCAGACCTCGATCAGGTCGAATAGCTGCGGGTGCATGGTGATCAGGTTCACGCCGAACGGCTTATCCGTCAGCGCCTTCGTCCCGGCGATTTCCGCGTCGAGCAACGCCGGCGTCATCGCCCCGCACGCGATCAGGCCGAAGCCGCCCGCGTTCGACATGGCGGCGACCAGGTTGCGCTCGCTGACCCATGACATCGCGCCGCACATCACGGCGACCTCGCTGCCCAGAAATTCGCACCCGCGCGCCATGCGGCGTGCCAGCCGCTCTTGTCCGATCGTCATGATTTGCGACCTAGCGAGGTGCGGGGCGGGCGACAACTCCTCCCGGTGCTCCCGCGCAGGCGGGAGCCCAGAGCCACGCAGCGATACCCTTCGAACGCTGGGCTCCCGCCTGCGGGGGAGCACGACACGCTTTGTGTCGGCGCCATCGCGCGATAAGGGCGCGACGATGAGCCTCTCCCCCATCGACACCCCCCTCAAACGCGTCCTCGGCGTGCGCAGCATCGCCGCGGGGTCGTTCAACGGCATCGTCGGGGTCGGCATCTTCGGCCTGCCCGCACTGATCGCCGGAATCCTCGGCCCCGCTGCAATCCTGGCGTATCTCGTCTGCATCGTGCTGATCGCGCTGGTCGGGCTGTGCCTGGCCGAAGCGGGGAGCCGCGTGTCGGAGGCGGGCGGCCTCTATGCCTATGCCCGCGCCGCATACGGACCGGTCGTCTCGGGCGTCGCCGGCGTGCTGCTGCTGATCGCCAATGCCGCCGCATCGAGCGCCGCGCTCGCCCGCCTGCTCGTCGATACGCTGGCGCAAGTCTGGGCGCCTGCCGGAACACCGCTGGTCGCCACGCTGATCCTCGGCGGGCTCTACGCGACGCTCGCCATCATCAACATCCGCGGCGTGCGCGAAGGCGCCGGCGCGACGCGGATCTTCGCGATGCTCAAGCTTGTCCCTCTTCTCATCCTGATCGCGGTGGGCGCCACCATGATCCGCCCGGTCAATTTGCACTGGACGGTCACGCCCAGCCTGGAAACGATCGGCCACGCCTCGGTCCTCCTCATCTTCGCCTTCGTCGGCGTCGAAACGGGGCTGGGCACTGGCGGTGAGGCGCGCGACCCGGCACGGACGATCCCACGCGCGATTCTGCTCGCGCTCGCGACGGTCGCGGCGCTCTACATCGGGTTGCAGGTCGTCGCGCAGGGCGTGCTGGGCCCCGCGCTCGCCACGTCGTCGACCCCGCTGGTCGCGGTCGCCGTGGCGATCTTCGGCGCGCCCGCCGCCGGCGCGATGGTCGCGCTGACGCTCGTGTCGGGCACCGGCTATCTCGTCGCCGACATGCTCTCCAGCCCGCGCACCGCCTTCACGCTGGCCGGCGCCGGGCAACTGCCGCACGCGCTGACGCGGATCCACCCGCGCTACGCCACCCCCAGCGTCGCGATCCTCGCCTACAGCGCGCTCGCCTTCCTGCTCGCGGCGTCGGGCAGCTTCAAGCAGCTCGTGCTGCTCATCAGTTCGGGCACGCTGATCCTCTACCTGATCTGTTGTCTGGGTGTCCTCCGCCTGCGCACGCGCGGCGTCGCCATGGCCGGCGAACCCTTCCGCGCCCCCGGCGGCGCGCTCGTCCCCCTCGCCGCCGCCGCGCTGATCGTCGCGCTGCTGTCGACCCTCGCTTGGGCCGAAACCGCCGCGGCGCTCGGCCTGGTCGCGGTGTCGGCCGCGATCTACGCGCTGATCGACCACCGTCGGCGGCGCGGCTGATGCGCCAGGCAAGCCACGAACTGGTCGTGTCGACGCCCGGCCAGGGCCTGCACGAGATCACGCGAGACGTCGTCGCCTGGGTCGCGAGCACTGGCATCGCCACCGGCCTGCTGACCCTATTTGTCCGCCACACCAGCTGCTCGCTGCTGATCCAGGAAAACGCCGCCCCCGCCGCCCGCCGCGACCTCGAGCGCTATTTCGCCAGACTCGCGCCCGAATCGCGGGGGTACGAACACGACGACGAAGGCCCCGACGACATGCCCGCCCACCTGCGCGCCGCGCTGACCGCGGTCAGCCTGTCGATTCCGGTCATGGAAGGCCGCCCGGCGCTGGGGACATGGCAGGGGGTGTATCTCTTCGAGCACCGCACCTCGCCGCATCGGCGGCGGGTTGCGCTGCATGTGATAGGGGCGTGAGGTATCCGCTTGTGGGCGGGAGCCAGAACGCCCGCGTTGTTGGAATTGAGCAACCCTTAATGTATGGGCTGTTGATGCGAGAAGGTGCGCAATGGGCCTCGTAGGTACGACCGGCTTAGCCGCTGCCATAATTGCTGCAATAGCCAGCAGTCCGAGCATGGCCTGCTATATTGTACCCGGATCGAAGCCGCTAACAGACGAGCGGTATGATGAAATTAATCGTGCAAATTCCGCTAAGCTGACAGAGCTTTTTGAAGCAAAGATTATTAAAGATAAATCATCAGAAGGTTGGCGATTACAAGTCGGCCGGGTGTTTGCCGGTTCACTGAAGTACGGTGACGTGATAAGGGGTTATCCGAAAGGGGATACCTGCAATCCCGAGTTGCCGAAGAGTGGCGACGAAGGGTTGATCTGGGTTGGATGGGGCCCCGACGGCCCAAGTTTTCATTCCGATTTCGTCAAAGAAGCTGGCGTACGATCCTTAAAACGCATAGGATTGCTACCTGGCGACTATATCATGCCGTCTATTCGTAAGTTTCTTCCGCCTGAGCTGCCAAGGATTAGATAACGACGCGCGAATAAATACTCGCGGTTGTCGGCTATTGCCCGGAAGTACGATGTCCGCTTTTTTTTTGGCGGAAACGGGCCCTCTGATGGATACCCATCCGCCACACCTCGCCCGCAAAAAATCCAACAGCCATTTCCTACATCGCGCAAATCTGATCCATCCTGCTGGATGACGCAGACGCCTTCATGCCCGCCTGCTGCCACCGGCCTTCCCGTGGCGGTCCCTTCCACTGCGCTCGACGCCGATGGCCGATCGCGCGACGATTACGACTGGGTGCCGGTGCGCCGCATGCCCCGCAACGACGGCTGGAGCCACGAACGCCAGCGTAGCTTCATCGAGGCGCTGGCCGATTGCGGCTCGGTGCTGGAGGCCGCGCGTCAGGTCGGCATGTCGGCCAGCGGCGCGTATCGCCTACGCCGCTCGCCTGGCGGAGAGGCGTTTGCCGCCGCCTGGGATGCGGCGATCCATCAGGCCGCGCTGCATCTGGTCGATGTCGCCTTCGACCGCGCGATTCACGGCAGCGACGAGCCCGTGTTCGACAAGGAGGGTCGCCGTATCGGGCGGCGGATGCGGCAGAACGACCGGCTGCTGATGTTCCTGCTGCGCGCCCACCTGCCCGATCGCTACGCCCATGCCCATCGCGGCGAACGGCCCGAGGCATTGCCGATCCCGCCGGTCACTCCGGTTGCGCAGGCGCTGACCGCACTCGCCCCGCCGATGCCCGACGCGCCCGAAGCGCTGATGGCACCCGGCGACCTCGCCTGTGCGCTCGACCTGGCCGATCTCTACCCGGATCGCATGCCGCCCGCCGTCGCCAACCGCGAGGGGCGCGCCGACCATGACGAATGCGCGGACATGGCCTCGCTCGGGGCGGATTTCGAGGAGAAGCTGGAAGTGGCCAAACGGGCGGCCGCGCCGGCGCCGGTGACGATGCACTGGGCGGAGGACGCCCACGACCGCGACGATGACGACGGCGAAAACGGCGCTTTGGTGTGAACTTCGTGACCTTCGCCCCCTCCCCAGCACCGGCCGGGAGGGGGCGGTGTCGCTTATTCGGCGCGGGCGGAGACGATCTTGCCCGGCTTCGCGGGCGGCTCGCCCTTCGGCAGCGCGTCGACGGCGTCCATGCCCTCGATCACTTCGCCCCAGACGGTGTACTGCCCGTCGAGGAACGTCGCGTCGTCCAGGCAGATGAAGAACTGCGAATTGGCGCTGTTCGGGTCCATCGTGCGCGCCATCGAGCAGACACCGCGGACGTGCGGTTCGCGGCTGAATTCGGCCTTCAGGTCAGGGAGCTTCGACCCGCCGGTGCCGCGGCCGGTGGGGTCGCCGCCCTGCGCCATGAAGCCGTCGATGACGCGGTGGAAGACGACGCCGTCGTAGAAGCCGTCGTTGGCGAGCGTCGTGATCCGCTCAACGTGGCCCGGCGCCAGATCGGGGCGCAGACGGATCGTCACGTCGCCGGTGTCCAGCGTCATATTGAGGGTGTCGGCCATGGAATGTCTCCAAAAAATCGGTCAAATTGGGCAACGCCCTAGGCGGGTCGCGGACGCGTGGCAATGATAAGCGGCCGCGCGGATTTTTCCTGACAAAGCCCGCTCGGCGCGGCTAAGCGCTACAGGGTTCAGCAGGATTTGGCCGGGAGGGCGGGGATGAGCGAAACCGAACTTGCCCAGACGGCACCTGAGGATGCCGGTGAACTGGACGAAGACGATCGGCTGAAGCCCGAATTCGTTCGCGCGGTGCTCGATGCGGTCGACGACGGCGATGTCGAACGCGCGCGCGAACTCGTCGAGCCGCTCCACCCCGCCGACATCGCCGACCTGTTCGAGCTGACCGGCCAGGACAATCGCGCGCGTCTGGCGCATGCGCTCCACGATCTGGTCGACGCCGACGTGTTCGCGGAGATGAACGATTACGTCCGCGAGGACCTGATCGACGCGCTGGAGCCGCAGGAGGTCGCCGAACTCGCGGCCGAGCTCGATACCGACGACGCGGTCGCGATCATCGAGGATCTGGGCGCCGACGAACAGCGCGAAGTCTTGCGCGCGATGGAGCCCGACGATCGCGCGGCGATCGAGGAGGCGCTGAGCTACCCCGAGGAATCCGCCGGCCGCCTGATGCAGCGCGAGCTGATCGCGGTGCCCGAACACTGGACCGTCGGCGACGCGATCGACTATCTGCGCCGTAACGATGATCTGACGACCGATTTCTGGGAAATCTTCGTCGTCGATTCGCGGCACAAGCCGATCGGCAGCTGCCAGTTGTCGTGGATCCTGCGCACGCCGCGCGGGATCGCGATCGCCGACGTCATGAAGCGCGAACAAACGCTGATCCCGGTCGACATGGACCAGGAAGAGGTCGCGCTGCGCTTTCAGAAATATGCGCTGATCTCCGCTGCGGTCGTCGATTCGAGTGGGCGGCTGGTCGGCATGATCACCGTCGACGACGTCGTCCACATCATCCAGGAAGAAGCCGGCGAGGACGCCCTGCTGCTGTCCGGTGCGGGCGACGGCGACATCAACGAACCGATCCGCGAATCCTACAAGGCGCGCGTGCGCTGGCTGATCGCCAATCTGGGCACCGCGCTGGTCGCCGCGACGATCATCACGATGTTCGAAGGAACGATCAGCCGCATGGTGGCGCTGGCCGCGCTGATGCCGATCGTGGCGGGTGTCGGCGGCAATGCCGGCACGCAGACGATGGCGGTGACCGTCCGCGCGCTGGCGACCAACCAGCTGACGCGGTCGAACACCCTGCGCACGATTCGGCGCGAGATCGCGGTCGCGCTGCTCAACGGCGCGACCGTCGCCGCGGTAATCGGGATCGCGGTCGCGCTGTTCTACGCCAACGCGCTGCTCGGCGGCGTGATCGCGACCGCGATGCTCGCCAACATCGTCATCGCCGGGCTGTTCGGCGTCGTCGTGCCCCTCACGCTCGAACGGCTGAACCTCGACCCGGCCGTCGCCTCGTCGATCTTCGTGACGATGACGACCGATTCGATGGGCTTCCTCGTCTTCCTGGGTCTGGCATCAGCCAGCGGCCTGGTGGGTTGAGCGCCGCGGGCGGCGTCCCCAGATGGGGGCGGTGCCGCTCCATCTGACAAAGGTCGCCTTCGGGCATGATTCGCTCCCCTCGCTGGAGGAGCGCGCACGGCTGCGCGCCGGCGAAGGCACCGGCCTGTTGCTGACGACGCGCTATCTGCCCAAGCGGCACGAGGAGATCGCCGGGCAGGGCTCGCTCTACTGGATCATCAAGCACCAGCTGGTTGCGCGCTCCCCGATCATCGGCTTCGGCGAGGCGGAGGGCGGGCGTATCGCGATCCGGCTAGGGCGCGAACTGATCCCGGTCCAGCCGCGCGGCAAGCGCGCGCATCAGGGCTGGCGCTATCTGGAGGATGCCGATGCGCCGATCGATCTGGGTGGCGGGGCGGAAGGCCTCTCGGCGATGCCGGCAACGTTGGTTGGAAAGCTGAGCGAATTGGCGCTCATATGATGTCAGTCGTTCCCGCGAAGGGGCACCCCGCAGCATATTACTTTGCGAAGACCCCGACGGTGGGAATCAATAGTCGCTGAGCGCGGTAAGGCTCACTACGTTCAGCCAGAATGAATTCCCGCCTTCGCGGGAATGACGGTGAGAGGCCAGACTATGTTCGCTCCCTTTGTCCTTGCCGCACTGTTGCAGGTGGCGCCGGTTGCACCCGCCCCGACCCCGACCCCGACCCCGCCACCCGCCCCGGCGACGGTGAAGGTCGTCATGACCACCACTGCCGGTCCGATCACGCTTGCGCTGGAAAAGGAACGCGCGCCGGTCACCACGGCCAATTTCCTGCGCTACGTCGATGCCAGGCGGCTGGACGGCATCACCTTCTATCGCTCGATGAAGCTGCCGTGGAACGCCGGGCTCATCCAGGCGGGGCAGCGCGACATGGCGAAGCGCTATCCGAGAATCGCCCACGAACCGACCTCGAAGACCGGTCTGACCCATAGCGACGGCGCGATCTCGATGGCGCGGCTGGCGCCGGGGACGGCGACCGCCGACTTCTCGATCGTCGTCGGCGACATGACCGGGCTCGACGCGAAGGCCGACGACCCCGGCTTTGCGGTGTTCGGCCGCGTGGTCGAGGGGATGGACGTGGTCAAGACGATCTGGAACTCGCCCCGCTCGCCGACCAAGGGCGAAGGCGTGATGAAGGGTGAGATGCTCGAGCCGCCGGTCAAGATCCTGACCGTGCGGCGCGTGCCCTGACCCGGCTTTACTTCGCCTCCGCCAGCAGCTCCGCTGCCTCGGCGCCCGTCCAGTCGTAATCGCCGACCATGCGCCATATCTCGCGCCCGTCGGAGCCGTAGAGGATCGTCGTCGGCAGCGTCGGCGTGACCTTCGGGATCCACGCCATCTTGGCATCCGTTCGCACGTCGAGCGCCCCCAAGCCCTTGCCCTGCACGAACGGTCCGACCTTGGTTGCATCCATGTCCTGGCTGAGCGCGACGACCGCCAGCTTGCCCGCTTCCCGCTTGGCGAGCGCGTCGAGCGTCGGCAGTTCCTTCACGCACGGCGCGCACCACGTCGCCCACAGGTTGAGCAAAACCGGCTTGCCCTTGAAGTCGGCCATCGATCCCGTCCTGCCGTCGAGGCTCGCGAAAGAGTTGGCTGGCGCGACTTCGCCCTTGTGGCTGCGGTCGACTTCGCGCGCGGTCGCGGCGGGTGCGGTGTCGTTCGACGGTGCGACCTCGTCCGGGCTGACCTCATCCGGACTTGCGGCGGCGGTAGCGACGTTTTCTTGTGCGGGGGCGCTCGATTGCCTATCGCAGCCCGCGGCCAGCAGGGCCACCAGGATCACAGGGTAAAGCGATACGCGCATGAGTTCCTCCAACAGCATGTGGGGCGGCAGGTTCGCCGAAGGACCCTCGGCGGTGATGCGCGCGATCAATGCCTCGATCCCGTTCGACAAGCAAATGTGGCGGCAGGATATTGCAGGCTCCAAGGCGCATGTCGCGATGCTGGCCGAAACCGGCATCGTGTCGCGCGAGGATGCCGACGCGATCACCGCGGGGCTGGAAAAGGTCGCCGACGATTATGCCGCCAACGGCGTGCCGGAGGATCTGGCGCTCGAAGACATCCACATGCTGACCGAGGCACGGCTGGCCGAGGCGATCGGGACCCCCGCCGGCCGCCTGCACACCGCGCGCAGCCGCAACGATCAGGTCGCGACCGATTTTCGTCTGTGGGTACGCGACGCGATCGACGAGACGATGGTCGCCCTCGGCGCGTTGCTCGATGCGCTGATCGCGCGCGCCGACGAGCATGCCGATGCGGTGATGCCGGGCTTCACCCATTTGCAGAGTGCGCAGCCGGTGACTTTGGGCCACCACCTAATGGCGTATCACGACATGATCGCACGCGATCGGTCGCGGTTCGCTGATGCCCGCGCGCGGCTCAACCGCTGTCCGTTGGGCGCGGCGGCGCTCGCCGGCACCGGTTTCCCGATCGACCGCGAGATGACCGCGGCGGCGCTGGGCTTCGACGGTCCCACCACCAACAGCCTCGATTCGGTCAGCGATCGCGACTTCGCGATCGAATATCTGACCAGCGCCAGCCAATGCGCGCTGCACCTGAGCCGCCTGGCCGAGGAATTCGTGCTGTGGGCGTCGCAGCCGTTCGGATTCGTGTCCCTGAGCGACCAATGGTCGACCGGCAGCTCGATCATGCCGCAGAAGCGCAACCCCGACGCGGCCGAGCTGGTGCGCGGGCATTCGGGGCGGATCGTCGGGCTGATGACTGGCCTGATGATCACGATGAAGGGGCTGCCGCTCGCCTATTCGAAGGACATGCAGGACGACAAGCCGCCGGTGTTCGAGTGCCATTCGCTGCTCGCGCTGTCGATCGCGGCGATGACCGGGATGGTCGGAAGCGCGACCTTCCGCACCGACCGGATGCGCGGCGTGGCCGAGGCTGGCTTTGCGACTGCGACCGACCTCGCCGACTGGCTGGTGCGCGAAGCCGGCCTGCCGTTCCGCGAGGCGCATCACGTCACCGGCCGCGCGGTGGCGCGTGCCGAGGCTCTGGGCGTGAAACTCGACGCGCTTCCGATCGAGGAACTGACTGCGATCGACGCGCGGATCGATGCGCGCGTCTATGATGTGCTCACCGTCGACGCCTCGGTTGCCAGCCGCAAGAGCTTCGGCGGCACCGCCCCCGACCGCGTTCGAGCGGCAGTCGCGACAGCGCGGGCCGCGCGGGAGCAGGAGGCATGAGGGTTCTCGTCGCTGTCGGCCTGTTCGCACTGGCGGCCTGCGGGTCGCGCGGTGACCTGAAACCCGCGGCGGGCCAGTCGCTGCCGGTGAAGCCCTATGGCGCGACCGCCACGCCGACCGCGACCGACCTGATGCAACCCACGACCCAGGCACGCCCACGCCGTGGCGACGACCTGCAGCAGACGAGCGACAAGCGCGCCCGCGATGAATTCGACCTTCCGCCGAAGTGAGACGATGGACGATTTTGCCCCCAAGAACGGTGTGCTCCACGCCGAAGACGTGCCCCTGACCCGCATCGCGGAGGAGGTCGGCACCCCCGTCTATGTCTATTCGCGCCGCACCTTCGAGCGCCATGCCCGCGCGTTTCGTGAGGGGCTTGAACAGGCCGGCAGGGTGCATCTGGCCTATGCGATCAAGGCCAATCCAAACCTCGCGGTGCTGCGGATCATGGCCAACATGGGCTATGGCGCCGACGTCGTGTCGGTCGGCGAGATGCGCCGTGCGCTGGCGGCGGGCATGAAGCCTGCGGACATCGTTTTCTCCGGTGTCGGCAAGACAGTCGCGGAACTGGAAGCCGGGCTCGACGCCGGGATCGGCCAGTTCAACCTCGAGCTGGAAGAGGAGGGCAGCGTCCTTGCGTCGCTCGCCGCCAAGCGCGGTCAGCGGGCGCCGGCGGTGCTGCGGGTCAACCCGGACGTCGATGCGGGCACCCACGCCAAAATCTCGACCGGCAAGGCGGAGAACAAGTTCGGCGTCGCGATCAGCGATGCGGTCGCGATCTTCGACCGGCTCGCGCCGCTGGAGGGTCTCGACCTACGCGGTGTCGCGATCCACATCGGCAGTCAATTGCAGAGCCTGGCACCACTGGAGCAGGCCTATGTCCGCATCGGCGCGCTGGTCGCCGAACTGCGCGCGCGCGGCCATCAGATCACACATGTCGATCTTGGTGGTGGTCTGGGCGTGCCGTATCGGCCCGACGACGTCTTCCCCTCGCCGGCCGAACTCGGTGCGATGGTCGCACGCGTGACAAAGGATTGGGGTGTCACGCTGATGTTCGAACCCGGCCGCGTGATCGCGGGCAATGCGGGTGTGCTGCTGACCAAGGTCATCTGGGTGAAGCCGGGCGTGGGTGACCCCTGGGTGATCGTCGATGCGGCGATGAACGACCTTGCCCGGCCGGCCCTGTATGACGCGTTCCATGATTTCGTTGCGGTCGAACCGAACGGCGAGCGCATCACGGCGAACATTGCCGGACCGGTGTGCGAAAGCGGCGACACCTTTGCCAAGAACCGCGAGATCGATGTGGTGAAGAGCGGCGATCTTGCCGTCTTCCGCACCGCCGGGGCTTACGGTGCGACGATGGCCTCGACCTACAACAGTCGCGCGCTGGTGCCCGAAGTGCTGGTCGACGGTGATCGCTACGCCGTCGTCGCTGATCGCATCGCTGCCGAAACGGTTATGGGCGCGGAACGAGTGCCGGATTGGTTGTGACGGCGTAGGGTGCACAGCCTTCCCGTCTTCCTCCGCCTGACTGGCCGCGCGGTTGTCCTCGTCGGTGACGGCGAGGCGACAGACGCGAAGCGGCGGTTGCTCGAACGCGCGGGCGCGCGGATCGTCGGCGAGGAGGCGACGGACGCTGCCTTGGCCGTCGTCATCGACGACGATGCGGCGGTTGCCCGGCTGAAGGCGCGCGGGTTGCTGGTCAACGTCGTCGACCGGCCCGCCCTATGCGACTTCACCCTGCCGGCGATCGTCGAACGCGGCGACGTGCTGATCGCGGTTGGAACCGGCGGTGTGTCGGCGGGGCTTGCCGCGGCGCTGCGCCAGCGGCTGGAAGCGTGGTTGCCCGCAGGTCTGGGCGCTCTTGCCAAAAGTCTTCAGGCCGCGCGCGACGCGATGCGCGTGCGGTGGCCCGACAGCGGCGATCGACGGCGCGCGATCGGGGCCGCCCTCGCACCCGGCGGCCCGCTCGATCCTCTGGATCAGCCGATGGCGGTCGAGGCATGGCTGGCGGATGCCGGCACCGTCGCGAGCCGGGTCGAAACGCTGGTCGTGAACGACGATCCCGACCTGCTGACGCTGCGCGACGCGCGCCTGCTCGCGCTGGCCGATCGCATTCACCACACCCCCGATGTGGCATCCGCGATCCTCGACCGGGCGCGTGCCGATGCGGTGCGGATCGAGGCTCCCCTGCCGGAAGTGACGGAACCTGGCCTCACCTTGTGGGTAGAGAGGCGACGATGAGCGGTTTCGCCTATGCCCTTCGCGACGGCCGCGCCGAGGAGATCGACCTCACCTCCGCCCCGTCCGCCTCCGGTGACATGATCTGGGTTCACCTGTGCGTGTCCGACGAGCATGCGCGCGCGTGGTTGAGCGAAGAAGCCAAGCTGCCGGACTATGTGATCGAAGGTCTCGTCGCCGCAGAAACCCGCCCGCGCTGCACCCCGATGGACGATGGCGCGCTCATCAACCTGCGCGGATTGACCGAGGCGGATGTTGGGAGCGACCTGCTCGCCTCGGTGCGCATTTATGCCGGTGCGGGGCGCGTCTACACCGTCATGCGTCGGCCGCTGAAGGCGCTGGATGCGGTCAAGCGCGCGGTGGCCGCAAGCACGATCCTCGATCCGGGCGACCTGATCGCCGAATTTGCCAGCGCCATCACGGAGGAACTCGATCCCGTCGTCGCCGATCTGGGCGACCGGCTCGACGTCTGCGAGACGCAGATCGAGGCGGTGCGCGCCTTCCGCCTGCGCCAGCGCGTCAATCGCGCACGGATCGAAGCGATCGGGTACAGGCGCTTCCTCAACCCGCAGCGTGCAGCCCTCGAAAAGCTGGCCGCGCTGCCCGCCGACTGGTTGCAGGACGACGACCGCGTCCACCTCTCCTCCGCCGCCGATCGCGCCGCGCGTATGGCCGAGGAGGTGGAGGCGATTCGCGAGCGCGCCGGGTTGATGCACGAAACGCTGACCGATCTGCGCGGCGAATTGATCGACCAGCGGAGCCTGGTCATTGCGATCGCAGCGATGGTGTTCCTGCCGCTGACCTTTCTGACCGGTCTCTACGGGATGAACGTCGAAGGGCTGCCCTATGCGAAGGAGCCGTGGGCATTCGACGCGATCCTCGGACTATGCGCGATCATCTCGGTCGCGATCGTCGGCTGGTTCAGCTGGCGGCACTGGACCCGCTGAGCCGCTCGACCTCGTCGCTCAGGGCCTGGATCGAGGCGATCAGGCGGGTACGATCGGCATTGCTGACGGCGAGTTCCGCGCGTGCCTCGCCCAGTTCGATCGCACGCTGGGCAATGCGCGCGTCGAGCGTGGCGTTGGATCGCTTGAGGTCGGCCAGCCGCGCCGAACGCGCCAGGACCCGGTCGATCCGGGCGGTCAGCAGCTCGAAGGAAAAGGGCTTGGCGATCCAGTCGTCGGCGCCCGCGGCCAGCGCCTCCACTGCCGCGGTCGGGTCGCTGCGGCCCGTCACGACGACGACCGGCAGGTCCGCCGTCGCGTGCGCGGCGCGCAGTGCGGCGAGAACATCGACCCCCGACACTTCGGGCATGACCATATCGAGCAGGACGAGGTCGATGCCGCCGCCCGCAACGACGGTCAGCGCCTGGCGGCCCGTGTCGCATGGAATGACGACGAACCCGGCCTGACCCAGACGACGCGATAGCACGTCCAGGTTCGTACCGTTGTCGTCCACGACCAGAACCGTGGGGGCGGCGGGGCGGTGGGCGGGCAGGGGCCGGGCGTCGATCATAGCCCGGCGACGGTAGGGCAGGATGGTTAATGGCGCGTCAACGCCCACCCGGCGCCACGGTCAGCGCTTCAGGAAATCCAGCATCTGTCCGACCATCGTCGCCAGCTGCGGCTCGGCCCGGTCGATTGCGTCGGGTCCTTCGGCGGTGTTGATCGCCACGCCCAGAGGCGTCGGCCAGCCACGCAGCGCATGGGTGATGCTGCGCAGCCCGATCAGCGTGGCGACGGCGGCCTGCCAGCCGGCGGCGGTCGCGATATGGCCCACCGGCAGACCATGGAAATAGGGGCGTTCGTCCTTCGCCATCAGCTCGACGTGGTCGAGCGCGTTCTTGACCATACCGGAAAAGGTGCCGTGATAGCCGGGCGATCCGATGATGATGCCGTCCGCGGTCCGCAGCGCTGTCAGGAACGCATCCAGCGTCGGATTTCGGTCGCTCTGGCCAGGCTCGAAATTGGGAAAGGCGATCGCGTCACCGGTCAGCAGCGTCGTACGGGCGCCGCGACTCTCGGCGATCGCCAGCGCCCGGGCAAGCGCGGTTCCGGTGGAGGATTGCGGGCGGCTGGTCCCACCCAGGGCGACGATATGCGGCTGGTTCATCGCCGCTCTCGCTAGCGGCTGAATCGCCGTACGTCACGCGCGGCGCGCGGATTCCCAGGCGCCGGCGATCTCTTCCAGCGTGCTCGCGACCGCCAGGAACGGCGCCGGGTCCATGCCCAGGCTGGCGTTGACGATCTCCTTGCGCGATCCCTGATACACCCGCGACAGCGTGCGCGACAATTCGCCGCCGTTGTCGAAATCGAGGCCGTTTTCGAGCGCGAAGAGCACCGACAGCGCGCGCGTCACACGCTCGCTTTTGACGTCGTAGCGGCGATTCTCCGCCGCCCAGGCTGCCGACCGCAGCGCGCGAACACATTCGGTGTAGAGCAGCGAGACGAGCCCGGCCGCATCCTGACCCCCGGTGCGACTGACCAGGTCGACCGAACGATAGGTCGCTTCGGGACGGGCGAGGGCGCTTGCGTAGCGGGCCATGATCAGCTCTTGTTCCAGGCGGCGATCTGATTATCGAGCATGCTCTGCGTCGCCTTGTACGCAGCGACACGCGAATCCATTGTCGAATATTGCTGTGTCAGGCGCGCGGTCGCCTTTTCCTGCGCGGCCGTGAGCTTCGTTTTCTCCTCGGTCAGCGCCGACTGCGCCTTGCTGTAGCGTGTCTGCGCCGCACCAAGCCCAAAGGCGAAGCTGGTAACCGTCGACGACACCGCATTCAGCGCTGCCGACAGGCCGTCCTTCGTCGAGCGAACGCCGCGATCGGTGAACATGGCCTCGACCGCCGCCGGATTGGACGCCAGGACCGATGTCAGCCGTTTGGAATCGACGCTCAGCAGACCGTCGCGGCCAGTCGTGACGCCGAGTTCGGACAGCGTCTTTGGACTGCCGTCGGTGGCGCCGGTCAGATCGGTCAGGGTCAGCGAGCGCAGCTGCCGCTTCATTTCCTGTGCCGCGGGATCGCGGGACAGCTTTCCGCTGACCGGATCGGTCGCGGCCTGCACCATCTTGTAAAGCTCGTTGTACGTGGTGACGACATCGTTGACCGCCTGGGTCAGCGCGGCCGTCGATGGCGTACTGCCGAGCGTGACCTTCGTGCCTTCGACCGCCGACTGCAGGTCCAGCTTGATGCCGGGGACCAGGTCGGAGATGCTGTTGCTGCTGCGTGAAACGGGTACGCCGTCCACCAACAGTTTTGCATCGGCGGCGGTCGTCATGATCTTCGCGTCACCGCGCGTGACCTGCATCGCGGCGACGAAGTCGCTCGAGCCCGTTGCCGCGATCGAGAAGGTCTGGTCGATTCCGGTCGCGCTTTTCAGTACGAGCCGGTCGCCGTCGCGGTCGCTGATCACCGATGCGGTCAGCCCGGCGTTCGGCGTCGCATTGATCTTCGCCGCGATCGCGCTCGGGGTGGTTTCCGCCGCGCTGTCGAAGCTGATGTCGATGGTGCGCGCGCTCGGCTGCAGGACGCCATTCGCATCGGGTGCGTAGAATTGAATGCTGATGCCGCTCTTGCCGGAGTCGGTGTCCACGCCGAGTTCCTTGCCGGCCGTCAGCACGCCGGTGGCGGCGACCTGAGCGGATGCCAGGCTCTTGACCTCGACCGTCGCCGACAGGTCCGACACCTGCTTGCCGCTGATGACGCTGGCCTTCACGATCGAGGTATTGCTGCTGGTCGCCTGCGACGCCAGCGTGCCGCCCTTGACCAGGCTCGACAGCGCTGTGGCGAATTGCGTCATCCCGCTCTTCAACTCGGAGACGGCGGAGACCTGCGCCGTCAGCGTCTCGGTACGCGACTCGATCTGCTTGGTCTTGGTCGAGAATTGGGCAGCGACCAAGCTGGTGACGAGCGCGGTGACGTCGATGCCCGATCCCGATCCCAGCGTCTTTGCAATTGAATCGACCACGAGCGTCCCCTTCCCTCCTTAAATCGACCGGCGGCGGCGAAAATTTAGCGTTGTTTGACGCCGTTCTCGTCGAATTTCGCGGTATCCGGCACGGTAACCAGCGGTTGGATGCCGCCGGCGGCCTGATTGACGCCGAAGACGAAGGCAAGGACGGTCGCGACCGCGAGATACAGGTCGTCGCGGATCTCTTGGCCCTCCTTGCTGGTGTAGTAGATACCGCGAGCAAGCGTCGGATACTCCAGCACCGGCACGCGCATTTCGGCGGCAAGTTCGCGGATGGCGAGCGCGGTCGCGCCGCGCCCCTTGGCAACGACCACCGGCACCTGGTCGCGGCCCGCATCGTAGCGCAGCGCGACCGAAAAGTGGGTCGGGTTGGTCAAGACGACATGCGCCTCGGTCATCGCCTTGCGGAAACCGCCCTTCAGGATCTCGCGCTGGCGCTGGCGCAGATGCGCCTTGTTCTCCGGATTGCCCTCGGCCTGCTTGTGCTCGTCCTTGATCTCGTCCTTCGACATCCGCAATTGCTTGAGCAGCTGGAAGGCCTGCAGCGGCACGTCGATCATCGCGATCAGCACCAGCCCGCCGGCCATGACGAACAACAGCGTCAGGAACGTGCTGCCGAGTTCGTCGACCGCGCGGTGGAAGTCCGCGGTGACCAGCCCGAGCGACGACTGCGCCATCGACCAGAGCATATAGACGCCGATCGAGCCGAGGAGGGTGACCTTTAGCAGCGATTTGGCGAGTTCGATCCAGCCGTTGAGGCCGAAGATGCGCTTCAGGCCGGATAGGGGGTTCAGCTTGGACGGCTTGGGCGCCATCAGCTTGGGGTTGAAATGCAGCGCGCCGAGGCCCGCCTGACTGAGGACTGCGCCGAGCAGCGATATGGCGAAGAGGACGAGGATCGACGGCATCAGCTTCGCCCCCGCCTCGGCCAGCGGGCGGAAGGGTTCGAAATGTTCGACGTCTTCGCGCCCGAAGGTGAAGCCGGCGGCCATCACGCCCTTCAGCGCCGCCAGCATGCCGGGCCCGAGCATCGCGATCCAGGCGCAACCGATCAACATGCCGAGCGCCGAGGCAAACTCCTTGCTGCGCAGCAACTGCCCATCATCAAGCGCCTTTTGACGGCGCTTGGGTGTCGGGGCTTCTGTCTTTTCGCCGCCTTCGCTCATTTCGGCAGACCCTTAGCCGAAGACCAGCGTGGCGGTCATGTCGAGCGCTTCACGGACGATGACCTGCATATAGTCGCCCATCGCGGGCAGGCCGATCATCAGGGCGACGACGCCGACGGCGAGGCTTGCGGGCAGGCCGACGGCGAACAGGTTCATGGCAGGCGCCGAGCGGGACAGCATCCCGACGACCAGGTTGAGACTGAGCAGAAGGAAGCCGACCGGCAGCGCCAGCAGCAGGCCGGCCAGGAAGGCATATCCGCCGAAGAAGGCGATGTTGCGCAACCGCTCCGGGGCGATCCACGCCGCGCCGGGGGGCAGCGCTTCGTACGAGCGAACGATCAGGTCGACGAGAACCAGATGTCCATCGACCGACAGGAACAGCAACGTCAGCAGGATCGACAGGAACTGACCGATCGCCGGCGACGAGGTGCCGTTGAGCGGATCGACTGCCTGCGCAAAGCCGATGCCCATCGACGTGCCGATCAGCTCGCTGGCGACAAGCGGGGCGGCGAAGGCGATCTGGATGATGAACCCGATCGCCAGGCCGACGAGGATCTCGGCCGCGATCGAGACAAAGGTGGTGAGCGCGAAGACTTCGGTCGGGACGGCAAACGACTGGCTGTTGAGCACCAGTATTCCGATTGCGCCCGACAGCGTGATGCGCACGGGGAGCGGCACTGCGACGGCGCCGAACACCGGGGCTGCCACGAAGGCGGCGCCGACGCGCACCATCGTGAACAGCAGCGCCCAGAGCTGGGGCTCGATCGAGAGGCCGAAGCCTAACATGGCGCAGCCAGCGAGAGCGCGCATGTTGCGCGCCACGCAGGCGAGCCTGGCCGGCGGGTGTGCAGCACCCGACCGACGACGCGGCTTTGCCGCGTCGGGACTGCCCGCGGATCACCGCGCCGCGGCAAAGCCGCGTCGTCGGCCGGCGGCCAAGCCGACGCCGGCCGTGATTGCGCCGGACGCGCGGTCGTAGCCGCGCTGGCGCTGCTCATCTTACGAGCTCGGGGATGCGTTCGAAGATGCTGGTCATGAAGTCGCCCAGCAGGCCCAGCATCATCGCGCCGAACACGACCAGGCTGACCGCGACGACGATCAGCTTGGGCACGAACGTCAGCGTCTGTTCGTTGATCGACGTCGCCGCCTGGATCATGCCCAGGATCAGGCCGGAGACGAGCGCGGGGATCAGGATCGGTGCCGACACCAGCGCCAGGATCCACATCGCCTCGCGCGCGACGGTCAGGAAATAATCGGCGTCCATGGCGCTAACTCACGAAACTGTTGGCGAGGCTGCCCATCGTCAGTGCCCACCCGTCGATCAGGACGAACAACAGCAGCTTGAAGGGCAGCGAGATGATCTGCGGACTGAGCATCATCATGCCGAGCGACATGAGGACGGTCGCGACGACCAGGTCGATGACGATGAAGGGCAGGAAGATCAGGAACCCGATCTGAAACGCGGTCTTCAGTTCCGAAGTGACGAAGGCCGGCAGCAGGACAGAGAAGGGTACGTCCTTTGGGTTCGCGTACGGGCCGCTCTTGGCGATGCCCGCAAACATCGTGACGTCCTTCACCCGCGTCTGCTTCAGCATGAAGGCGTGGAAGCTCTCGCCACCGCGCTCGATCAGCTGGGTCGCGTTGATCTGGCCCGCGGCATAGGGCTTGATACCGTTCTCGTTCACCTGGCTGACGACGGGCGCCATGACGAACAGCGACAGGAACAGCGACAGGCCGATGATGACCTGGTTGGGCGGCGAGTTCTGCAGGCCCATCGCCTGACGCAGGATGGCCAGCACGATCACGATCCGCGTAAAGCTGGTCATCATCAGGATGATGCCCGGCAGAACCGTAAGCAGCCCCATGATGATGAGGACTTGCAGGCTCAGGCTGAGCGGCGCCTGTCCGCCGCCGAGCTGGCCGAGCGCACGGTCCATGGCGTCGCCGACGCCGGGGGCGGCGGGTGGCACGGGAGCGGCCGGCGCCGTCTGGGCAAAGGCGGGGAAGGCGACCAGCAACGCGGTCAGAATCGCGAACACGATCACCAGCCCGCGGACGATGCGGCCCGAATTGCTGCGCATGTCGGGAAGGACGGCTTGCGCGAAGGTCACAGGACGTCCGCCCCGATGCCGGCCTTGTCGATCAGGGTCACGCCGCCGCGGCCGACCGAGATCAGCAGCCGGCGGCCTTCGAAATCGACGACGGCGAGGCGCAGGCCGGGAGAGATCATCATCGTCTCCTTCACCTTCAGCATTCGCTCGCCCTGGTTGCCGGGCATACGCGCTTCCAGGCGGCGCCACAGATACAGGCAGCCGACCAGCAGGCCGCAGACCAGGGGCAGCAGCACGACCAGCTTCCAAATATAGGACCACATCATCGCCGGGGCGTCCTCTTAGCGCGTACGCTTGTCGGGGCTGACCAGCTCGGTCATCCGCACGCCGAACTTCTCACCGACGGTGACGACTTCGCCGCGACCGATGAGGGTGCCGTTGACGAACACGTCGAGCAGTTCGTTGGCATGGCGGTCGAGCTCGATCACGCTCGCTTCGCCCAGCGCGAGCAGTTCGCGCAGCGTCAAGCTGGTCGAGCCGATCTCGACGGTCAGCTTGACGTCGACGTCCTGCAGCAGCCGGAAATTGGCCGCCACGGAGGCATCGACGGGAAATCCGCCGGTCATGTCGTTCATCGCTCGTCCTCTTCGTAAGCGTCGTAAGTCGGGTGGTCTTCGTCATCGCCATCGCGATTGAGCTTGGTGATGCGGATCGCGGCCTTGCCGTTCGACGTGCCGACGATGCCCAGGCCCAGCCGGTCCTTGCCGACCATCACGGGCACTTCCTGGCCGAAGCTGACGGGCACGACGTCGCCCACCTTCAGCTCCATCAGATCGGCCAGCGACATAACCGGTTCGGCCAGCACCGAACGGATCGGGAAACGGACGTTCATCGCCGCGCGGGTCAGGTTGCCGCGCCACTTGGGCTCGACCGACGACCGGCTCATGACCTTGCCGGTCAGCGTGGGCGCGAACGGCTTCAGCGCGGCGACCGGATAGACGATGTCGATGAAGATCGGTTCGCCGTCGCGCGCGGCCAGGCCGAAGCGGGTGACGATCATCGCATCGTCGCCGTCGAAACCCTGCAGCATCGCCGGCGATCCTTCCGGATTGCCGGGCTGGAATTCCAGCCGCTCCATCGTGCCCCAGGCGATCGTCAGCGGCTTGGCGATCATGCCGCCCAGCCGGACGATCATCGCCTCCGCGG
Source organism: Roseomonas aeriglobus (assembly GCA_016937575.1). Lineage (NCBI taxonomy): Bacteria > Pseudomonadati > Pseudomonadota > Alphaproteobacteria > Acetobacterales > Roseomonadaceae > Muricoccus > Muricoccus aeriglobus. Next base: position 3,590,178 of record JAFHKN010000002.1, read on the forward strand.
CGGGCGTGAATTCGCTCGGCAGCGTGCGGGGGCGCTCGCCGGTGCCGCCGAAGAACAGGTCGAGCGTCTCGAGTACGAAACCGCCGTCGAACATCACGAAGGCGCGCGCGTCGGTCGGCGCCATCGCCATCGGCAACCAGGCGGTCAGAAGTCCGTCGCGCTCGGCCGAATAATCGGCGAAGCGCTGGACGACCAGCGGCTCTGCCCAAGTGCGCAGGTTGCGCCGCAGCACGGGCTCGAACACCGCGCGCAAGGCCCGCGCAAGGCGCGCGGACAGATGCTGCAGCGTGTGGAGATCGCCGAACGGATTGAGATTCGCGACGCCGAGCGACGGGGCGTGTGCCGCCGTCGCTCTGGGCCGTTCGCGCCGCTCGATCGTGTCGGTTGCCGTGCTGTTAACCATGCACGTTCACTGAACAACGAAATTGGTAAAGTAGACGTTACTAATCCCTCCGAATCCTTCTTTTTGTTTCAGAACGCCGTTGATGGCCTGGACCAGCTGCTGCTGCAGCGCCTCCTTGCCCGCCTGGGTGAAGACGGCTTCCTCGTCGGTGTTGGCCAGCGTCATCAGCACCGCGGAGCGCACCGCGATCTCATGCGTCTTCAGGTTGCCGATGACCCGGTCGTCATAAGGCGTCGATACGGCGATCCCGACCTGGATGAAGTGCGTGCTTTCCTTCAGGTTCGAGGTGAACTCCTTCTCCATCGTGAAGTAGTTCGACGCATAATCGTCGCCGCCGCGGCCCTTGGGGGTGGGCAGGTGATCACCCTCTTCGGCCTTCGCTGCGCCGTCCTCACCCTCGGCGCCGCCATGGCCGCCGCCCCCACCACTGCCGCCTTCGCCGCCTTCTCCGCCGGCGTCGGCGCGCTTTTCCTCAGACTTGGGGACCAGCTTGGGCTTGTCCGGATCTTCGGCCTCTTCCTTGTGACCGCCGATCAGGCCGCTGGAGGCCGCGTACAGGCCGGCACCGACACCGCCGCCGACCAGCGCCAGCAGGACGACGACGATGACGAGTATCTTGACGATACCGCCCTTCTTCTTGGGCTTCGCGCCTTCGGGCGCTTCGGGTTTATCGCTCATGGTTCAGTTCCCCTGTTTCAGGCGATTCGCGTGTCTTGGTTGGCCGGGTCGCTGGTTGCGCCCGAATCGGTGGCGGCAGACGCCGGACGGCGCGGCGTCGGCGCGGCCTGCTGGGCGTCGCGACGATTCGAATCGGCAAAGCCCGGGTTGGTGCCGGTGCCGGTGCCCGTCTCCACTCCGGCATGCGACAGCTTCAGCCCGCGGGCCTCGGCCATGTCGTTCAGCCGCGGTGCAGCGTCGGCCAGCATCGTGCGGGCCTGAGCCGTGTCCGCACTGATGCGGACCTGATACTGCCCCGATTCATCGCGACGGACCGCGATGTCGACGGTGCCGAGCGCATCCGGCGACAGCGTCAGCCGGGTTTCGCCGATCGCACCCGATTCGTCGCGCAACGTCTCGATCCTGTCGATCATCGACATCAGCCATTCGCCGCGCGACATATCGAGCGTGTTGGCGTGCGCGGCCGCGGTGGCAGGCACCGCGACGCTCGGCGTGGCGGTCGCGGTCGCGGGACCGGCGCCGCTCATCAGGCTGACCGGCAGGGCGTCGCTATCCGCATCCTCAACATCCTTCGCCACCTGCGGCGCGGCGAACATCGCTTGGGCAAAAGCCTGTGCGGCGGGCATCACGTCGCTCGGCAGCGGCGTCGGGGCGGCGGCTGGCAGCGGCACGGTGGTGACGTTGGCCGGCGCGACCGGGCGGACGCTCTCCGTTATGACATCGCGCGGTGCAGCCGGGATATCGGCAGCGGGCCGAACTGTGGGCGAAACCGGCGCCGCGGCCGCCAACGCGGCGCGCACCTCGGGCGCAACGGCTGCGGCAGGCACTGCGTCGGCGAGTGGTGCTGCTGGCGCCGACACCGGGGCCTGAACCGATCGCTCGGGGGCCGCGGTTGGGGCGAGTGGAAGCGCCGCCGGCGCATCGACGCCCGATTCGCGTTGGGAGGTGACGGCGGCCGAAGGCGCCGACGCGACGGAGAGCGGCGATCGGACGGTCGGCCGGATGCCGGCCAACGGCGGTGCGGCCAGGGCGGGAGGGCTGTCCGTAGTCGAAGCGCGGCTGGTCGCTGCCGGCGTGGCAATGGCCGGTGTCGGGGCGACCGCGACCGCCGGTGCCTGCGGCTGCGGCTGCAGGATCGGCTGAGCGGCTGGCGGGACCGTTGGAGCGTCGCTGTCCGTGACTGGATCAATCGGGGTCGGAACGGCGAAATTGACAGCAGGCGTCTCGGCCGGCGCGAGAGCGGCGCTCGCCGATGGCGCAGCGATCGGGCGCGTCCGGGGCGCCACGGAGGCGGGTGCGATCGGTGATGACGCGGGTTCCGACCTAGCCGGCGCGGCCGGCGGCTGAGCCGTTGGGGAAGCGGCGTCGGGACGAGCTACGACCGACGCGGCGGCGGTGGCCGCGGAATCGGCCCAAGGCGCCGATAGGATTCGCGGTGCCGCTGCGGGCGCTGCGGTTTCGGATGCTGGAACGATCGGTGTCGTGCTCGTCGCGGCGGTGGGTGCAGCCGGCATCGGCGCCGACAGCGGCTCCGATGTTACGAACACGGTCTCGGTCGTCTCCGCCTGCCGCATTGCGGGTCTGGACGCCACGACCGGCGTTGGCACGACGGTGGCCGCGACTACGGGCGCTGGCTCCGCTGGTATGGCAGGCTCGGCGGGCTGCCGCTTGCGCGGCGACGGGTCGCTCGTCTCCGATTGGCTATCGGACGGGGCCGGGTCGCCGTCGACGACCGGTGGCATCGGATCCCGGGCCGCTGGAACAGTGGCAACCGCGACCGGATCGATAGCCGTGCGGCGTGCGCGGCCCTTTGCCGGGGCTGAGTGCAGGGTCGATGTCGGGGCCGCCGTTGTGACGTCCTCGGCAGCGGGTTCGGTCGGGGCGTCGAGCACGGGCGCGGGCTCGGCATCGGTGATTGCGATCGCAATCGGTGCCGTCATGGTGGGAGGTGCCACGATCGACGCGGGCGTCAGCCTCGGTGCCGACGAGGACGGATTGCCCGGCGTTACCGGCGCGGTTGCGACGATCCGCAGGGTCGGGATCGGAGCGGTCGCCTCGGTCGGTCGAGCCGGCATCTCCGCCGCGATGATCGTCGGTATCGTCGCATCGGCAGTCACCCCCCGCACCACAGTGGGGATGGGCAGAGGCGCGACCGTCGTGGGCGTGATGATCGGATCGGTGGGCATCGCCGCATCAATCAGCCCCTCCGGCAGATCGCCGACCAGCGCGGCGATGTCGGGCGGCAAGCTGTTGCCGGTCGCGGCAAGCCCTGGCCGGGGCGGCACGATTTCGATCACGCCTGGGACAGCGTCTGCCGGCGGCGTCCCGACCGCCGCCCCGCCCGCCAGATCGGCAAGCGCCAGCGCGAAGTCGCTGGTCGTCGTCATCGGCGACCCACTCGCCCGGGCCGGGCTCAGCAGCGATGACAGCGATAGGGTGGTCGGTTGAAGCATTACAGAAGCGATCCTGAGACGAGACGTCACGGGATGCTCAGCAAGAAGTGTGCCGATTTTTCTTGAAATGCGGCGCGTCTTCCATCGCGCGCAATTCCTTGCGCACCGCCTGCGCTCCGGCCCGGGCGATCAGCTTCTCGATCGCCGATTGGTCGCGGCGTGCTTCGCGCGTCGCTTCGCGCGCGCGTTCGACGCCGGCTTCGGCCATCGCGCGGCGGGTTTCGGCGGCAACGGCGGAGGCGTGCAGGCGCTCGCGATAATAAGCGGCGGCGGCAAGGTCGGCGGCGAACCCGCCGGCGTTCGGGCGCGGGGCGACATTGTCGACCAGCCGCTGGATCCGGTGGGTCAGTTCGGTTTCGCTGTCGAGCTTGGCGTTGGCCGCCGATTCGCCTGCGCGCGTCAGGTTCAGCTGCAACGTGCGGACGCGTAGCAGCCGGTTGAGTTTCTGCGTGTGCTTGTCAGCCATCGCCGAAGACGCCGGTCAATTCCATAACCGCATCATCGAGCGACACGACCGCGTCGTAATCCTGGCGGACATAGTCCATCACCGCGGGGTGATAGGCGATCGCCGCATCGATCGCAGGGTCGGCGCCAGCGCGATAGGCGCCCATCAGCACCAGATCGCGATTCTCTTCATAAGTCGCCAGATGCCGGCGCAACACACGCGCAGCATGCTGATGAGGCTTCGAGGTGATGTCGGTCATCACGCGGCTGACCGAAGGGCCGACGTCGATCGCAGGATAGACGCCGCGTTCGGCCAGCGCGCGGTTCAGGACGATATGACCGTCGAGGATCGAGCGCGCCGAATCGACGACCGGGTCGTTGCCGTCATCGCCGTCCGCCAGCACCGTGTAGATCGCGGTGATCGACCCGCCCGAGATGGCGCAGGTGCCCGCGCGCTCGATCAGGTTCGGCAGCATCGCGATGGCCGACGGCGGATAGCCGCGCGCGGAGGCGGGCTCGCCTAGTGCTAGGCCGATCTCGCGGCCGGCATGCGCGACACGCGTGAGCGAATCCATGATCAGCAGCACGCGCTTGCCCTCGGCGCGGAACGCTTCGGCGATCGCGGTTGCCCGCAACGCGCCACGGATGCGCAGCACCGGGGAGTGGTTGGCCGGGACCGCGACGACAACCGAGCGCGCACGCGCCTCGCCATGGATCTTGGTTTCGAGGAAGTCGGCGACTTCGCGGCTGCGCTCGCCGATCAGCCCGACGACGACGACATCGGCCTTCGCGGCGCGGACCATCATGCCGAGCAGCACCGACTTGCCGACGCCCGATCCCGCCATGATGCCCACGCGCTGGCCCTGGCCGATCGTCAGCAGGCCGTTGATCGCGCGCACGCCGACATCCATCGGTTCGAGCACGCGCCCACGGTCGAGCGGCGACTGAAGCTTGCCCGCCAGCGGCCAGCGCGTGGCCCCGCGAATCGGCCCCTTGCCGTCGATCGGCTTGCCCGACCCGTCGACCACGCGGCCGAGCATCGCCGCGCCGACCTCGGCTTCGCCGGGAGGTCCGACCGGCCGCACAGGCGCGTTGGGCAGCAGCGCGGCCGGGCCGCCCAGGTTCATCAGGATCGTCCGGCCCGAGCGGAATCCGATCACTTCGGCCTCGACCATGCCATGGTCGCCGCCGCCGATGGTGCAGATGGTACCGACCGGCAACGACAGGCCGACCGCTTCCATCAGCAGGCCGTCAAAGGAGGCGAGGCGCCCGGCGATCGACGGACGCGGCGCGAAATCGCTCGCGCCCAGGGCGTCGAGATAGCGATCGGCGAAATCGTTCAGCATGCTGGCGGCGCGATCCGGTCGATGGCGGACGTCAGCTGTTCGAGCCAGCGGTCGGGGCCGTCCTCGACGATGGTCGAGGCACTTTCGAGCACGAAACTGCCGCGCATCACGCTCGGGTCACCGACCGGGAACAGCGAACCAGGCAGGCGTCCCTCGACCAGTGCCACGTCGGCGGGATTAAGCCGTAACAGCGCGCTTTCGGCCGAGTCCGCCAGTGCATCGGCGGCCGATTCGATCCGGCCCGCAAGCAGTTCACCCGACACGCCGACGTCGCCGACCAGCCGCGAGACGAGCAGCAGGACGGTCTGGCGCAACTGGCGTGCCAGCCGCTCGCGATCGAAGGCGACACCCTGGCCGAGGGCGACACCCAGCGATTCGACGAACGCGCGGTCGCGACCGGCGTCGGCGGCGGCCTGCGCCAGGCCCGCGGCGAAGCCTTCGGCATGGGCGGCGGCGCGGACGGCGGCGATGTCGACGAAGTCTTCGTCGACAGCCGTCGCGTCGGGGTCACTGGGATTCCAGCCCTCGTTCTGCCGGTTGTCTGGATCGAACGGCGTGAAATGGCGCGGTCCGCCCTCGCCCTGTGGCGAAAAGCTCTTCGGTTTCGGTCCCGATCCCGGCGTGTTCGGCTTGCCGGTCAGGTCGCGCGGCTCGAACCCGCCCGGCACTGCAAAGGCGGCGCTGAGCGCAGCGGCGGCCGCGTCGTGACGGCTGACGAAACCGGCGTGGAAGTCGGTCATGCGGCGGGGCGTCCTTGCGGATCAGAAGGGCAGGTGGGGGCGGTGTGCCGGCACGCGTCAGACATAGTCGTCGTCGCCGCCGCCCATCATGATCGTGCCGTCCTTGGCGAGCCCGCGCGCGATGGCGATCACCGCCTTCTGCGCATCGAGCACTTCGCTCAGGCGCATTGGCCCGCGCGACTCCATCTCGTCGCGGATGCCGTCGGCCGCGCGGCTCGACATGCAGCCGAGGAAGCGGTTGCGGATCGGCTCCTCGACGCCCTTGAGCGCACGAACCAGCGTATCGGTGTCGACGTTGCGGATGAGCGTGCCGAGGCTCTTGTCGTCCAGATCGAGCAGATTGTCGAAGACGAACATCGCCTCCTCGATCGCGCGGGCGACGTCCTTGTCGATCTTGTGCAGCTTGGGCATCACGCGGTTCTCGGTCGCCTTGCGCGCCGACTGCATGATCTTGGCCGCTTCCTTCGTTCCGCCGAGCTGGAGCGCGGCCGAGCTCGCACCCGTCCGGCCCGCGCGATTCGACAGCATCGCGTTCAGCGTATCGACCGCCTCGGGCGTGATCGGCCCCAGCTTGGCGACACGGTGGAGGATCTCGGGCTGGACATGCTCGGGCAGGATTTCGAGCACCTTGGCCGCGACCGTCGCATCGAGGTTGGCGAGGATGATCGCGGCGACCTGGGGATGTTCGGTCTCGATCATCGTCGCGATCTCGGTCGCGTCGAGCCAGTCGAGCAGATCGATCTGGCACGCCGCCTCGGTCGGGGTAATGCGCGCGAGCACGCTGTCGGCCTTTTCGGGGCCGAGCGCCTTGGTCATCATGCCCTCGATCTTCGGGCGCGGGTCGAAACCGATTGCGGTGCGGTGCCGGGCATGGCCGACGAAATCGTCGAGCACGTCCTCGACCTCCGCCTCGCTCACGTCGGCGACGTTGAACATCGCCTTGCCGAGCTGGCGGACTTCTTCCGGATCGAGCTTCTGCAGGATCGCGGCGGCTTCGTCGTCACCGACCAGCATCATCAACACCGCGGCGCGCTCGACGCCGGTGTAGGTACGCCCGCCCCCCTGGATCTCGGTCACTGCGCCTCTCCGGTCTTGATCATGTCACGGACAGCGAGCGCGGCGCGGGTCGGATTTTCACGGGTGAAGCCGCGGACCAGGCCGACGCGTTCGTCGTAATTGCGGGCATTGTCGAGCATCTCGATCGAGACCGTCGGCGTTTCCGCCGCTGCCTTGGCCGCACTTTCGGCATCGTCCCCCTGTAGCGCCGGATCGGCGTTGGGATTGGCGAAGGCCAGCTTGGCGGGATCGCCGGCCGCATCGTCGCGCTTCTTCATCAGCGCCTTGGCCATCGGTCGGACACCGAGCAGCAGGACGAGGAGCGCGATGACCAGTGCCGTCGCATGGCGGAGCACCATCGGCACCCATTCCGCCTGGTACCAGGCCGGCGCCTCGACCCCCTCAATCGCCGATCCGGTGAACTTCTTCGACAAGACCTGCACCTGATCCTGGCGCTGGGCATTGTAGCCGACCGCCGCCTGGACGAGCCCGGTGATCTGCTGGATTTCTGCCGGCGTCCGACGACCCTTGTCGGGATCGCGCAGCAGGACGGCGACCGACAGGCGACGCACGCTGCCCGGCGCATTGCGGGTCACCGACACTTCGCGGCCCAGGTCATAGTTGCGGGTGAAGCTGTCGGACTGCTTCATCGCATCGGTCACCGGGCCGGCCGGCGTCGCGCCGTTTGTGGCGGCACCATTGGGCGGCGGCTGGGTCGCGCCATTGGCCGGCGTGGTCAGCGTCGATGCGGCCGGCACCTGGTTGCTGAGCGCACCCGGAATGCCGCCCGGGGGGCCGGCGTTCGGCTGATTGCCGGTCCAGCTGCCCTGTTCGGCGCGCAGCGCGCCCTGCTTCTCATAGCTTTCACGCGTCGCCTGGGTTTCGTCGAAATTGATGTCGGCCTGGACTTCGGCGGTGAAGTTGCCGGCGCCGACCAGCGGAGTCAGCAACTGGGCGACCTGCGCCTTCACCTTCTCCTCGACCTGGCGCTGCATGGCGATACGCTTGTCGGCTTCACCGGTCGCGCTCGATCCATCGGACGTGCTGAGCAGCGTGCCCATCTGATCGACGATGGTCACCGCATCGGGCTTCATTCCCGGCACCGATGCGGCGACGAGGTTGATGATCGAGCGGGTCTGTGCGTCGCTGAGGACGCGGCCGGGCTGGAGCTTCACGACGACCGAGGCGGTCGGGGCGGCGCGGTCGCGGACGAACACGGTCGATTCGGGCGTTGCGAGATGGACGCGCGCCTCGGCCACCACGTCGATCTCTTCGATCGAGCGGGCGATCTCGGTCTCGCGCGCCTGTTTGACGCGTTCGCCTTCGACGGCGCGGCTGACGCCCATCGGCAGCTGGTCGAGCAGCGCATAGCCGCCCGGCGCCGCCTTCGGCAGGTCTTGGCCCGCCAGCAGCATCCGCGCCTTGTGATAATCTTCTTCCGACACGGTGACGTTGCCGGAGCCGTCGACGCCGTTGTCGATGTTGGCCGTGTCGAGCGCCTGGACGACGGCGGCCTTGTCCGAGTCGGCGAGACCCGCGAACAGCGCCTTTTGCGGCGGCGTGCGCAGCGTCGCCCAGGCGAGCGCGGCGGCGGCGATCAGGCCGACCAGGAAAATCAGCGGCAGGCTGCGCTTGACCGCAGGCTGGGTCATGAAGCCCGTGACCTGCTTCAGCGGATTGGCGAAGCGCGGTTCGGTCGGCACGGCGCCGGGCGAGGGGATGATCTGCGTGGCCATGGATTACACCGGCATGCTCATGATGTCCTTGTAAGCCGACAGCAGCTTGTTTCGGACCTGAAGGGTGGCTTCGAAGCCGACGGACGCCTGCTGACGCGCGAGCATCACCTTTGCGATGTCGATCGTCTCGCCGCGTTCATATTGCGCGCTCAGCTCGCTCGCCTGCGTCTGCGCCTTGTTCACGCTTTTCAGCGCGTCGCCCAGCGTATCGGCAAAGCTGGTCGGCTTGGTTGCCTGTGTCGCATCCGTTGCCGCCGACGGATTGCCGCTGTCGGCCGCGCGGGCCAGCGCCTGGTTGCGTTCGAGGATCTGGCTTCGAAGGGCCATCACCCGGTCGATGCCCATGGCACCGCCGACGGGACCGACGCTCACAGTGCGGCACTCCGGCTATGCGGGGCGGCGATCTGCTCGCCCTGCTCGCGGGCCTTGGCCAGGCGGTAGCGCAGTGTGCGCTCCGAGATGCCCAGGCGTTTGGCGGTTTCGATCCGGTTGCCGCCGCAGGCGGCCAGCGTCTCGCGGATCGCGGCGAATTCGCTCATCTGGACGACCTTGCCCAGGGTCTTGTGATCGACCGTCTGCGGCTCGTCGTCATTGCTGACGGTCTGGGTCATCATCGGCGCGGCCGGGGTCGGGCGGTCGAAGATGATGTCGGTCAGCTCGATCCGCTCGCCGCGGGCAAGCAGCATCGCGCGCTGGATGACGTTCTCGAGTTCGCGGACGTTGCCCGGCCAGTCATGGGCGAGCAGCACGTCGAGCGCTTCGGGGGCGAGCCACGGCAACTCAGCGCGATCGCCGCCGTGGCGGACGATCATCGCCGCGGCGAGCGCGGGGATGTCGTCGCGACGCTCGGCCAGCGCACGGGTCGCCAGCGGGAAGACCGACAGGCGGTAGTAAAGGTCGGCACGGAAGCGGCCGGCGGCGACTTCGGCCTGCAGGTCGCGGTTGGCGCAGGCGATGACGCGGACGTCGATCTTCTCCGGCGTCGTCGCGCCGATCGGCACGACTTCGCGCTCCTGCAGCGCGCGTAACAGCTTGGCCTGGAGGCCCAGCGGCATTTCGGCGATCTCGTCGAGCAGCAGCGTGCCGCCGTTGGCTGCACGGAAGAAGCCGTCGCCACCCGACGATGCGCCGGTGAAGCTGCCCTTCACATGGCCGAACAGCATCGCTTCCAGCATCGATTCGGGCAGCGCGGCGCAGTTGATCGCGATGAAGGGACCGTTGGCGCGTGGGGATCCGGTGTGGATCGCGCGGGCCAGCACTTCCTTGCCGGTGCCGGTCGGGCCGTTGATGAGGACGGTGATGTCGCTGGCGGCGATTCGCTCGGCCAGCGTGTAGAGCGCCAGGCTCTCCGGATCGGCGGCGACCGGAGCGCCGGGGCGCAGCATCGCGGTCGCAAAGCCCGCGCCGATCGCGGCGTCGTGCGAATCGAAGCTCAGCCGGGCGGGGTTTCCGTCACGGAACGGTACCGCGCGCGGTGCGCCTTCGCCCATGACCAGCGTCCGACTCGCGATCGGCGGGGTTTCCCCATCCGCGATCAGGAACAGGTCGCCCGGCGTCGGACGGCCGGTCTCGAACGATCCGATCGCAAAGCCCTGCGCCCGCATGCCGGATACCACCGCATACTTCTGACGCAGCACCGCGGCCGATGGAAAGAGTGAAACCATGACGTGAAATTCCCCTGAACAGGATGGGGAATGCGGCATGAATGGTTAACGGCCGGTAAAATGCCGCAGCTTGCCGGCAAATTTCTGCCTCTGTCGTTCCCGTGCCCCCGCCCGCGTATCGCGCGCCGGTGTCGTTTTCCCTGCGCGTAGGGCATCTGACGGGTCCGAAACACCCGTCGCGTCGCCAGGCGAGGCGCGGCGAAAATTCTTCCTAAAACTCCCGAACGGGCGGCCGTTATCACCTTCGACGGCTCGAGCTTCCGCAGCAAGGGGGGGTGGCGGGATCGTCTGCTGACAAGGAGATTCGATATGACTGTTATCGGTACCAACCTCGCCTCGCTCCGCGCCGCCAGTGCTTCGAGCAAGGCCACCTCGGCCCTGTCGACCTCGATGGAGCGTCTGTCGACCGGCAAGCGCATCAACTCGGCCAAGGACGACGCCGCCGGCCTCGCCATCGCCACCTCGATGACCTCGCAGATCAAGGGCATGAGCCAGTCGATCCGCAACGCCAATGACGGCATGTCGATGGCGCAGACCGCGGAAGGCGCGCTGGAAGAAGTCGGCAACATGCTGCAGCGTGTCCGCGAACTGGCGGTGCAGTCGGCGTCGCAGACCTACAGCACGGCCGACCGCACCAACCTGGACGCGGAAGTCCAGCAGCTGAAGTCGCAGATCAGCGACGTTCTCTCGAATACCGAATTCAACGGCGTGAAGCTGTTCAACGGTTCGGCGGGTTCGAACGGCACCGTCGCGATCCAGGTCGGCGCGAACGCCGACACCACGGTCAATCTGGACTTCAGCGCCATCACGACCACCTCGGGCGGTGACATCGACACCGCCAAGCTGGACGTCACCACGGCGACGAAGGCCAACGAGACGATCACCGCTGCCAACGACGCGCTGAAGTTCGTGTCGACCAAGCGTGCGACGCTCGGCGCTTCGCAGAGCCGCCTGGAATCGGTCGTGAACAACCTGACGACCAACATCACCAACCTGAGCGACGCTCGTAGCCGCATCGAGGACACCGATTACTCGGCCGAAACCGCAGCACTCGCCAAGGCCCAGATCCTGAGCCAGGCATCGACGGCGATGCTGAGCCAGGCGAACCAGAGCCAGCAGTCGGTTCTCCAGCTGCTGCGCTAAGAGGTCCCGTCCTAGCGGGGGTGGCGTCACCCCCCTGACAGGCGCCATCTCCCGCATGTGGGGACAGAGCCCCGGTGGTTTCGGCCACCGGGGCTTTCGCCGTTTTTGCATGGCCGGGCCGAGCGACCTATCGTCGTTCGAAAAGAGGAGGCGAATAATGCGCGCAGCAATGGCGGCAGGAATATTGCTCGGCCTGACCGGTTGCGGCCCGAACGCGACGCCGGCGGCGCGGACCGACAGCGTCGCAGTGCAGCCCAGCCCGGCCGCGTCGCCCGCTCCCCCAACGCCCACCCCGATTGCGACGGCGCCGTCGATTGTCGTCGCGATCGATGGAGAAGGCTTGCGGCTGGTCGATCCGGACACCGGCCGCACCCGCCCGGTCGCCTTCGGCACGCCGCGGAGTCAGACGCTGAACGCGCTTGCCGCCCGGGGAACGGCGGAGACGGGCACGAACACGGAATGCGGTGCCGGGCCGCTGGCGTGGGTACGCTATCGCGATGGTCTTACGTTGCAGTTCCAGGACGATCGCTTTGCCGGCTGGTCGGTCGATGGAACCGCCAAGGGCAAGATAACGACACTGGCGGGGATCGGTCCGGGTTCGTCGCGTGCAGCGCTCGAATCGGCCTATGCGATCACGCTGCCCGACAGCACATTGGGAATCGAATTCGCGGCGGGCGACATGGGCGGCCTGCTCGACGGCGCCGGTAAGGATGCGAAGATCACCGATCTGTGGGCCGGCGTGACCTGTATGTTCCGCTGATACCGAGCGGACACATCCAAAGGCGCATCGGGCCGCCGACGATTCGCCGACGGCCCGACTCTGTTCGACAGACTTACTTCGCGCCGTAGCCGTTATACAGCAGTCCGAAGAAGTCGCCCTTGTTCCACCTGGGCCGCTCCGCGCCGTCGGCGATCTCGCGCGCGATGGCGTAGTTCACATCGACGAAGCGCACGCCCTGGCTCCAGTCGAGCGCCGGCATCTGCCAGACCTCGTCGCTGGGCTTGTGATAGTGGTTCTTGAAGAAGTCATCGACCGCGGCCTTGCCCGGGCCTGCCTGGCCCGGCCACAGGAACACGCTCGGCACGCCCTGCTGGACGAAGCGATAATGGTCGCTGCGGGTGAACAGGCCCTGTTCCGGCATCGGGTCGGGCGAGAAGCCGACACCGATCGAGGCGGCCGCCTTGCGCACGATCGGGCCGAGCGTCGAGCGGTCGGCGCCGAAGGCGATCACATCCTCGAACTTGTAGGTGATGATTGGCATGTCGAGGTTGACGTCGGCCACCATTGCGTTCTTCGGCACGGTCGGGTTGTTGGCGAAATACTCAGCACCGACCAGGCCCTTTTCCTCGGCAGTGACCGCCAGGAACAGGATCGAGCGCTTGGGCGGCTGGCCGCTCGCCTTGAACTTCTTGGCTTCCTCGATCAGCGACGCGATGCCGACGGCATTGTCCTCGGCGCCGTTGTAGATGGTGTCGCCGTTGACCGCACGGCCGACGCCGACATGGTCGAGGTGGGCCGACAGGACGACATATTCATCCTTCAGCTTCGGGTCGCTGCCTGGCAGCAGGCCGACGACGTTCGAGCTCGGCAGCGGCGTCCATTCGGTGTTGATCGCGGCCGAGATCCTACCCGGCAGCGCAGTCGCCTTGAAGCGCGTTTCGGCCGATTCAGCCCCCTTCACGACGTCCGCCCAGGCGAGCTTGCTGCCCGTGAACAACGTCTGGGCAAAGGCTTGGCTGATCATGCCGAGACCCGGTGCCTGCGGCGCAGGATCGAAACCGACCCCGTTCCTTTCCCACGTTACGCGCGGCGACTTATATCCCTGCGCCAGACGCGGGAATACGGCGTTCTTCGCCGATCCGTTCGGCTCGATAATCAGCACGCCGGCGGCACCCTTGGCCGCGGCGATCGCGCGCTTGGTCGCGGTGCTGCCGAAGTGCGCGCGAAGTTCCGGGTGCAGGCTTTCGGGCGCGCCACCGAAGATCAACACGATCTTGCCCTTCACGTCGACGCCCGCATAGTCGTCGCGCTTGATGCCCGGCTCGACGATGCCGAAGCCGGCGAACACGATGCCGCCGTCGACCTTGGTCGCCGGGTTCGCGGGATTGGTGCCGGGGATGTAATCCTTGCCGAACGTCATCGGCACCGCCGCACCCTTGGCCGGCTGGTAGCTGAAGCGGCCTTCGTCCTTTGCGGTGACGGTGATCAACGGCACCTTCTGCAGATAGCTGCCCTCGTCGCCCATCGGGCGCAGGCCCGCGGCGTAGAATTGCGATGCGACGTACTGCGCGGCGATGTCATACTCCGGGCTGCCCGCATCGCGGCCCTTCATCGCATCCGACGCCAGGAACATGACGTGCGCCTTCATCGCGGCTTCGGCCGGCGGCAGCGCGGCGTTGGTGACGGCGTTCCGGGCTGCCATATCGACGACCGGGGCGGCTGCCGGAGCCGCGGTGCTGGCCGGGGCGGGTCCCGGGGTGGGCGCGGCCGGGGCGGCCGGCGCGGTCTGCGCAGCGGCAGGAAGTGCGAGCACGATCGAGAGCGCCACGGAGGTCGCGAGACGGTATTTGGCCAAGGTTTGCAGGTCCTTTGGGAGAATTACGATGGCCCATGCGTAGCAACGTCATTCGCATCGGCGCAATTCGCAGGCTGTCAAATGCGCGCAAGGGGCATATGAACCGCATCATGGACGTCCAGAGCACCGCCGCCGCCGCCCCGCGTATCATTCGCCGCAGCGATTATCGCGCGCCCGACTGGCGGGTCGATACGATCGATCTGAACTTCGATCTCGATCCTGCGCAGACGCACGTGACCGCGGTGCTGAACGTCGTGCGGAACGGCGATCATGATCGTCCGCTGCGCCTCGACGGGGACGGCCTGAGCCCGCTGTCGGTTTCGGTCGACGGCGCCGCGATCAACGACTGGCGGCTAGAGGACGGAACATTGGTGGTGCCGCTGTCGGGCGACACCCATGCGATCGAGACCGTAGTCGAGATCGCGCCGGAGACGAATACGCAGCTGATGGGCCTGTATTCGAGCGGCGGGCTGCTTTGTACCCAATGCGAGGCCGAGGGCTTCCGTCGCATCACCTTCTTCCCCGACCGTCCCGATGTGCTTGCGACCTACCGGGTCAGGATGACCGCGGACAAGGCGCGTTTCCCGGTGCTCCTGGCGAACGGCGATCCGGTCGGTTCGGGCGACCTCGACGACGGGCGGCATTGGGCGGAGTGGCACGATCCGTTCCCCAAGCCGAGCTACTTGTTCGCGCTGGTCGCGGGCGATCTGGTCGCCAACCGCTCGACGTTCGTCACGCGGTCGGGGCGCGAGGTGCAGCTGGGCATCTGGGTCCGCGCCGCCGACCTGGCCAAGACCGACCACGCGCTCCAGGCGCTGGAGACGTCGATGCGCTGGGACGAGCGTGTCTATGGCCGCGAATATGACCTCGACGTGTTCAACATCGTCGCGGTCGACGATTTCAATTTCGGCGCGATGGAGAACAAGGGGCTGAACATCTTCAACAGCCGCTACATCCTCGCCGACCCCGACACCGCGACCGACTATGATTATGACGGCATCGCTGCGGTCGTTGCGCACGAATATTTTCATAACTGGTCGGGCAACCGCATCACCTGCCGGGACTGGTTCCAGCTGTCGCTGAAGGAAGGCTTCACCGTCTACCGCGACCAGGGCTTCTCCGCCGACCAGGGCAGTGCGGCGGTCAAGCGGATCGAAGACGTGCGGGGCCTGCGCGCGGCGCAATTCCCGGAGGATGCGGGCCCCCTCGCCCATCCCGTCCGCCCGGACGAATATATCGAGATTTCCAACTTCTACACCGCGACCATCTACAACAAGGGTGCCGAGCTCATCCGGATGATGGCGACGATCCTGGGGCCGGAACGGTTCCGGGCCGCCACCGACCTGTATTTCGACCGGTTCGACGGACAGGCCGCGACGTGCGAGGATTTCGTCGCGTGCATGGAGGAAGGCGGCGGCGTCGACCTCAGCCAGTTCCGGCTCTGGTATTCGCAGGCCGGCACGCCCCGCGTCACCGCACGACTGGCGCACAGCGGTGGCCGCGCGACCCTGCACCTGTCGCAGCGCGTGCCGCCGACGCCGGGCCAGCCCGACAAGCAGCCGATGGTCCTGCCGCTCAAGATCAAGCTGTTCGGCGGAGAGACGGGGACGGCGCTGACCGAGGAACAGCTGTTCCTGCTCGACAGCACCGAGGCGGAGATCGCGTTCGAAACCGTGCCGGAACGGCCGGTGCTGTCGATCAACCGCGGCTTTTCCGCGCCGGTCATCGTCGAAACCGACCGGACCGCGCAGGATCTCGCGTTCCTCAGCGCGCACGACGATGATCCCTTCGCCCGCTACGAAGCGATGCAGCAGCTGATGCTCGATACGCTAGTCACCACCGTCGCGACCGGGCGGGGGAACACGCGCGCCGTCGTCGAAGCGGTACGCGGCACGCTGACCGATCCGGCACTCGACGCGGCGTTCATTGCGGAGGCGGTGTTGCTGCCGTCCGAAAGCTTCGTCGGCGACCAGATGGCAGTGGTCGATCCGGATGCGATCTATCACGCGCGCGAGGCGCTCAGGACCGAGCTCGGCCGTGCGCTCGAGGACGAATGGCGGGCCGCCTATGCCGCGTGCCAGTCGGCGTCCTTCGAATATTCGCCGTCCGCAAAGGGCCGCCGCCGGCTGCGGACCGTCGCGCTCGGCTATATCACCGCCGGCGGGGCCAGCGATGCGGCGGCCCTGGCGTTCGCGCAGTTCGAGACGGCGGACAATATGACCGACCGCCAGGGCGCGCTCGTGACGTTGGTCGGCGGTGGGTCGGACGAGCGGGAGGCGGCGCTCGACATCTTCTACAACCGCTACGCCGACAATCCGTTGGTGCTGGACAAATGGTTCCAGGTCCAGGCGCTGTCGACGCGTGACGATACCGTGCAGGTGGTCGAGGAGCTGGCGCGCCACCGCGACTTCACGCTTGCCAACCCCAACCGGGCGCGCGCGCTGGTCGGGGCGTTCGGGGTCAACCAGCGCGCGTTTCACGACGTATCGGGGCGCGGCTATCGCTTCTTGGCCGATCAGCTGATCGCGCTAGACAAGCTCAATCCGCAGACCGCAGCCAAGCTGCTGCCGCCGCTTGGCCGGTGGAAGCGGTTCGACGCTGGTCGCGCCAGCCTGATGCGCGGCGAACTGGAGCGGATATTGGCAACGCCGGGCCTGTCGAAGGATATGTTCGAACAGGCGTCGAAGAGCCTCGACTAGCGAGAGGGGCGAGACGCGGGTCGGCTGCCGGTGCGCTTGCGAACCCGCGCGAAACCGTGTTCGTCGCGCGCCATGCGAGCCGTTCGCCCGACGCCCCTCCTGCTCCTGTTGACCGTTGTCCTGGTCGCGCTCGCGTTGCTGCGGCCGGTCGATCATGACGAAAGCCAATATGTCGCCGCGGCGATGCTGACGGCGGACGGGTGGCTGCCGTATCGCGACTACGCCTATCTCCAGACGCCGCTCCAGCCCTTCGCCTTTGCGCCGCTCCTATGGGTGTTTGGCGCGTTCGCTTGGCCGGCGCTGCGAATCGCCAACGCGCTGCTCGGCGTGACGACGATCGCGGCGGGGTGGCGGGTAATGCGCGAGGGTGGAGTCGCGCCTGGTGTCGCAACGGTGAGCGCGGCGCTGTTCGCGGCGAGCGACATCCTGCTGTTTTCGGTCGGCACCGCGCGCAACGACGCCCTGCCCGCCGCGTTGCTGGCGGTTGCGCTGATCCCGATGCTGCGGGCGGAACGCGGGATGGGCACGCGGGGCGGTGCGGTGCTGGCCGGACTGCTGCTGGGCGCCGCGGCGTCAGCGAAACTGTCCTACGCGCTGCCGGCCGCAGCCTATGGGCTCTACGCGCTCGCCGTCCGGCGGCACCGTCCCCTCTGGGTCGCGCTCGGGGCCACACCCGCGGTTCTGCTGGTGGCGGGGCTGGCGGTGCTGGCGCCCGACGGTTTCCTGTTCGGCGTGCTGACGTTCCCGGCCGAGGCGCCAGCGGAATATTATACGGCGGCCGGGCGGGCGTCGAAGCTGTCGGTCGCGGCGAAGCTGGTCGATACGCTGAAGTTCCTGGCGCTCGGTCCGGCGTTGCTGGCACTGATTGCGATCGTCGGCCGCGCGCGGTCGCCCCATGCACAATCCCTCTCGGTGCGGGGCAGGGAACGACGATTGCTCGACCTGCTGATCGCCGCCGGGCTACTCGCCGCGCTGCTCCCGTCGCCGACGTGGCGGCAATATTTGTTGCCTATGCTGGTGCCGCTGTTCGTTCGGCTCGGATACATATGGCAGAGCCGGCCACCGGCGCGTGGCTGGCGGATCGCGGCGGTGGTCTTCGCCTGCGCCGGCCTTGCGCCGAGCGTCGAGGCACTCGCCAAAGGCGGTACGCTTGCCGAGGGCATGGCCGTGGCGCGGACGCTCGGTCACGCCCGCGGTGTCGCGACCTTGTCCCCGCAAACCCTGACCACCGCGCCCGATCGCCGTTTCGCGACCGGCCCCTTCTATTTTCGGAGCCGGACGCTGCTGGCGGTGGAGCAGGAACGCGCGCTGCATCTCGTCTCCCGGGCGCGGCTGGACGTCCTGTCGGCTGATCCGCCGGCCTTCGTGCTCGTCGGGGGGGAGGGTGCGTGGAGCAGCGGCGACGAGTCGCTCGACGCGGACCTCGAGCGCTGGGCGGTAGCGAACGGCTATCGGCTGGACCGGCGGATCAGCGCGCGTTTCCGCCTCTACGCGCGCACCGCCGCGCGCGCCGTGCCCTCGATGGCTCCGCGGTAATAATCGACCAGTATCGCGGCATGGTCCTGATCGGTCCGGACCTTCACGGCGGCGTGGCGGCAGGCGGCGCGCAGGATTGCGGGGTCGCGGCGGAACAGTCGGCCGATCGCCGCGGCGCAGCTGCGGGCGTCGCGCGCGCGATAGGTTTCGGCGAAGGGCGCTTCGGCGATATCGGACGCACCGCCTTCGTCGGGGACGATCAGCGGCATTCCGCTCGCCACCGCTTCCAGCGCGACCAGGCCGAAGGGCTCGGCGTCGGATCCGTGGATCAGCGCATCGGCGCTCGCCATGATGCGCGCGAAGCGTAAGCGGTCGTAGACCGGGCGAAACAGGCGGATATGCGGGCTGTCCGCAACCTGCCGCGCAAGCTTCTGGTGATCGACGCCCTGGCCCAGCAGCACGAGCCCGACCGGAATCCGCTCGCCTGCGCGCTCGACCGCGTCGATGATCGTCGGCCAGCGCTTTTCCGGGTGATGTCGTCCGACGCCCAGCAGCAGCTTCGCCTCGGGCGGCAGGCTGCACTGGGCGAGCAGCGCGGCGCGCAAGGCCTCGTCGCGCAGATCGGGCGAGAAATAGCCGCGATCGATGCCCAGCGGCATCGCGGCATCGACGTGCAGCCCGCGGCGCTCGTGACGCCGGGCGAGCTCGCCGCCGTTGGTCACGAACAGGTCGAACCGGTCAAGGAACCGGGCCATGTAGCGTGTATACCAGCTGCACCAGCGTTCGACCGTCGACGTTTCCGCGACGCCCTCCAGCCAGCGCACCGCATAGGCGCCCATATTGTCGTTGTGCGCGAAGAACACCTTCAGCGCTCGGCCCTGCCACTCGGCAACGATCCAGGCCGGGCGCCAGGGCGAGGAGACCTCGACGACATCGGGATCGAGCGCATCGAGCAGCCGGGTGATCGGCGCCGCGTCCCAGAACATGCCATAGCTGCGATCGAACGGCAGGCGGGGCGCCTTGACCCAATGGATCACGCCGCCGCCGGGACGTTCCTCGACCGCGTCCTCATAACCGGGCGCGATGACGATCAATTCGTGGCCCAGGTCGGCCAGAATGCCCATCTTGCGATCGAGATAGGTGCGGACACCGCCGCCGGTCGGCGAGTAGAATTCGTTGACGTCGACGATCCGCACGAGGCGCCGTCAGTCTTCGTGTGGAGCGAAGCCGGACAGGCCCCGCAGATATTGCGCGCGGATCGTCACCGGCGTGACGCCGCTGCCGATGGTGACCAGCGCCTGGTCGAGCTGCGGGCGGCTGCGGCCAAGCTTCGCCGCACCGACGAAGCCCGCGCCGTCGCGCCAGAAGTTGAATTTGTTCTTGCCGTCGCGGTCATGCGTGAAGAGCAACGCATAGCGACCCGGGGCGGGCGCACGGATGCAGATCGTGACCGCGCCGCTGGCCGGGGTTTGCGCCCAGGCGCGTCGGAAGACCTTGCCCTCCTTCACCAGATCGGTGTCGTCCTTCAGGAAATCATTGGCGTTGGCGGGATAGAGTTCGAGTTTCAGCCGGCCGGTGCGGTCTTTCAGGCCGGTTACCGTCACCTGCAGCGCCGGTCCGCGGACGCCGGCGCAGCTGGCCGATTCCTCGATGACCTGCTGCGCGGCAGCGGGTGTCGCGAGTGAAAGGAGGGCGATGGCGGCAAACAAGCGGATCATGCGCGGTTCCGGACAAACAGACTGTGCACCCCGAACACGCCGATCAGCGCGACGTGGACGGCCAGGGTCAGCGCGGCGGTGAAGGCCATCAGGTCCGACAACGCTTCGCCTTGTCCAATCAATAGGATGGCGAAATTGGCGAAAAGAAGGTCCTTGTTCGGCACCAGCGGCAGACGCGACACCAGCAGGCGCGCCGCGGCCAGGAACAGCCACATGCCCAGCGCCACGTCGGGCATCGCAAAGGCCCAGGCGACCGCGATCATCAGCGACCCGAACGCGAGTCGCAGGCAGTGCATGTTGAACACCCACCACAGCATCCGCCGGGGCAGCGAGAAGACGCGGCGTGAAAAGATCAGGAACGGCAGCGAGATGGCGAGCGTAATGGCGGCCGAACCTGCCACCATCTTGAACATTTCGGGAGACAGAAGGTCGCGCGCGAACGGCAGCGACACGACGACCATCGCGAGCGTGATGAGGTTGCCGGCGACTGCAGACAGGATCGTCACGTCCTTCACCGCGCCGAACGGGGCGGCAACCATCTTCATTCGCGCGCGTGCCCAGACGTAGAAATAGGCATCGCCCGAATAGCCGACGACGACCTCGTTCGCGATTCGCTTCTTGACCAATGCAACCAGCCCCGCCGCCGGCAGACCCCATAACCGGCGGAAGATCAGCCAGTCGAACGTGGGCGCGGACATGTAGAGCAGCGCGAAGGCGAGGTAGAAGGCCGGACTCGCCGGCACATGCCGCCACAGCGCCTGCAGCCCGTGGTCGAGCAATTCGCGCGCCAGCCCGGCCACCATCAACAGCGTCAGCGCGCCCGCCAGGATGACCGGCCAGCGGCTGCGGATCCGTTCGATCGGCACCAGCGCATCGACGTCGTCGGTGGGCGCCGCGGCTATGGCGGTGGCGGATTGGCGCGGCAGTTCGGGTGAACTCAAGATGGGATACTCGGCCCTGTAACTTCCGACGCTCGGCTTCGGCGCTGGACGATATGATCGCCCGATCACACCGGAATTTTGCATGGCTGCAATAAACGGCAGTTTCGTGGCAGTCACCCAGTTACGTTAGCCTGCTTGCAAATTCGCCGTCACGGCGCGGCGCGGCGCGGCGCGGCGTCGAAGGGCGACGCCTGTCGTATTTGTCCGCCTTGTCTTCCCGCGCCGGGCGGGTAGGAGGCGCGCGCGATGACGCAGCCACCGGCCCATCATATCCTGACCTATGCTTTGACGCTGGACGGTGGCGGGGTGGAGCGGGTGCAGCTTCGATTGGCCCGCGAATGGATCGCGCGTGGGCGCCGGGTGACGCTGATCGTCGGCTGCGACGCCGGACCGCTGGCAGAGGAGGTCGCGCCCGGGGTGGAATGCGTGCGGCTTAACACGCGCGCCTATGCCGCATTGGTTGGACGGGTGCCCGCCATTGTGGCGCGGTTGCGGCCCGATGCGATCTTCTGCCCCGGCAATCGCTATACCGCCGTCGCCGGCTGGACGCGCCTACGGCTGGGGCGCGCCTGTCCGCCCACGCTGGCCAAACTGTCGAATGCGCTCGACCGCATCGATATGACGCTGCCGATGCGCGCAGCCTACCATATGTGGTTGCGGCGGCATCCGGCGTTCGTCGACACCCTCGTCGCCATGAGTCCTGCGCTGGCGGACGATGCGGCGCGACGCATGGGCATGCCGCGCCATCGGATCGCCGTAGTGCCGAACCCGCCGCCGCGACGGGGGGAGGGGGCGGTCGGCGTCGACCTGCCGCCCCGCTATCTGCTTGGAGTCGGTCGTCTGGTGCCGCAGAAGCGCTGGGACCGTGCGATCGAGGCGCTGGCGCGAATCGCCGACCGTACGGTTCCGCTGATCATCCTGGGCGAAGGTGCGGAGCGCGAAGCGCTCGTCCGTCAGGCGGCGATGCTGGGGCTAGGCGACCGGCTGCGCCTGCCCGGTCATGTTCCCGACCCTATGCCGGCGATGAGCGGTGCCGCCGCAGTCGTCCTGACGTCCGATTACGAAGGCGTGCCGGGCGTCGTGCGCGAGGCGTTGTCGGTCGGCACGCCGGTGGTCACCACCGATTCGACGCTGGCCATGCACGAACTCATCCCCGATGCCCGGCACGGCAGCATCGTTCCCCGCGACGATCTGGCGGCGCTGGTCGCGGCGATCGACGAGCGGCTCGGCGCGGGCGGCGAGCGTCCGGCACCGGTCGCGGTGACCGGCGACCCGGCCGGCGACTATCTGTCGCTGTTCGATTCGTTCGTGTCGTCGAAATCGTCCTCGCCATCCTGATCCTCGGCCGCGCGCTCGCCGCGGCGTTCGAGCGCCGCCTTGACCATCGCGGTGATCGGATCGGCCAGCGCCAATCCCAGGATGCCGAGCAGTGCGCTGGCCAGGATCTGCGTGCCAAGCGTCAGCGCCGGCGGCATATCGACCGTCTTCTTGGCGACGATCGGCAGCAGGACATAGCCGTCGAAGACCTGCACCACGACATAGGTCGCGATCGCCCAGATGCCGGTGTCGACCCCCGCCGAAAATCCGACCGCGATCATCAGCGCACCCGAAATGAACGCGCCGATATTGGGGATAAACGCGAGCAACCCGGTCAGGATGCCCAGGATCATCGCCATCGGCACGCCGCCCGCCATCAGCGCGACCCAGGTCAGCACACCTTCGGCGACCATGCCCAGGATACGCCCGAACAACAGCCGCCGCAGCGTATGTCCCATGCGCCGCACGGTCAGCGAGAATTCGTCGCGGTGCTCCTGCGGGACCAGCCATTGCAGCCCGCGTTCATAGGTCCGCGGATCGATCGCCACGAACAGGCCCACGACCAGGATCATGAACATCGTCGTCAGACCGCCGATGGCGGTGCCGACCCAGGACGTCAGCCGCCCGACCGAACTCAGCGCCTGGCGCGCGATGCCGTTGATGTCGGACGCGCCCGGCATCAGCCCCTGGCTGCTCAGGAACGCGCTGAACCGCGCGGCCTGGGACTCGAGCGTGGAGCGAAGCTGGGTGATCTGCTCGGTCACCTGTACCCCGGTCAGGTAGAAGGTGCCGACCAGGAACGCGACGGTCAGCAGGCAGACGATCAGCAGCCGCCACGGCCGCCCGATCGGCAGCACGCGCCCGAGCAGGCGAACGCCGCCATCGAGCAGCGAGGCGAAGACCAGGCCCGCCAGAATGATGAGCAGCGGCTGGATCAGCAACACGACCAGGGCGACCGCGGAGATCATCCCGATCCATACCGCCGCGCGCTTGATTTCCTGCCGGACGAAGGGATCGCGGACTTCGCTCGGGCTGGCGCCGTCCAGAACGGGCACCGGGCGGCGGCCGTCGCGGATGACGGTGTCGGACGACGGCGTGTCGCTCATTGCTGGTCCTTCTGCGGGTGAAGCGACAGGCCGGCGCGGCCCGAGCGGAAGGATTTCGGCCAGGTCAGCGGGTTGAGCGTCGCCGTACCATCCAGCGAGAAGGTGATGAATTCGGCGCGTCCGCCGATATTCTCCCACGGCACTGCGCCGCCCAGCCCCTTGTCGGGCTCCACGGGGAAGCGGCTGTCAGCCGAATTGTCGCGATTGTCGCCCATCAGGAAGACGTGATTGGGCGCGACGGTGATCGGGCCGTAGTTGTCGCCGAACGAGTAACCACTGTCGATCGTGTCGTAGGACCGCCCGTTCGGCAATGTCTCACGATAGATCGGCAGGCGGCACATTTCGCGGCCATCGGCGCCTCGCACGATCGCGTCGGGGCCATAGCTGGTGCACTGGTTGTTCGGATCGACCGGCAGCAACCGGTCGCCCATCGCGCGGCGCGGGACTTCGCGTCCGTTCAGGAAGACGACGCCCCCGCGGACCTCCAGTCGGTCGCCGGGCAGACCGATGACGCGCTTGATGTAGTCGGTGCGGGTGCCAGGCGGCGTCACGATCACCACGTCGCCACGCTCGGGCAGCGATCCGAACAGCCGCCCCTGCATGAACGGCAGCAGGTGGAAGGTCGGCGTGACGAAGCTGTAGCCGTAGGGAAACTTCGTCACCACCAGCCGGTCGCCGACCAGCAGTCCCGGCATCATCGATTCGGACGGGATATAGAAGGGCTTGGCTACCAGGCTGTGGAAGCCGAGCACCGCGACGATCAGCCAGAGCAGCCCTTTGAGCTCCGCCCACCAGTCGGTCCGGCGCGCGGCCGGGGCCGGTTCGCTGCCATCGACGTGCACGTCGTTCGGGTTGCCGGGATTGAGCGCCACGTCTTCCGCCATCATCCTTCCTTGATCGCCTCGATGATGACGAACGCCTGGGCCCAGGGAAGGTCGTCGGTCAGCGTCAGATGTACCACAGCGACGTGGCCCTCGGGGGTCATGGCGTCAAGCCTCGCCTTCGCCCCGCCGGTCAGGGCCAGCGTCGGGGCACCGCCGGGGCGGTTCACGACGCCGATGTCCTTCATGAACACGCCGTGCGCGAAACCGGTCCCGACCGCCTTGGAAAACGCCTCCTTGGCGGCGAAGCGCTTGGCGAGCGTGCCGGCTTTGGTGAACGGGCGGCGGTCGGCCTTGGCGCGCTCGACGTCGGTAAAGCAGCGCGCTTCGAACCGCGCGCCGAAGCGGTCGAGCGAGGATTGGATCCGTTCGATATTGCAGAGGTCGGAGCCGAGGC
The DNA here is from genome assembly GCA_016937575.1 of Roseomonas aeriglobus. Classification (NCBI taxonomy): domain Bacteria; kingdom Pseudomonadati; phylum Pseudomonadota; class Alphaproteobacteria; order Acetobacterales; family Roseomonadaceae; genus Muricoccus; species Muricoccus aeriglobus. Next base: position 3,614,952 of record JAFHKN010000002.1, read on the forward strand.
CGATGATCATGATACCAGTCCTCCCCTGCGAGGGGAGGTGGCGCGCACAGCGCGTTGGAGGGGTGTCCCGCTATGCGGAAAGGGTGACACCCCTCCGTCAGGCCTTCGGCCTGCCACCCCCCCTTGCAGGGGAGGATGAGCACCACCTATCACCGCGCCGAATCCATCAGGTCGCGCATCCGTCGCACGACCGGGCCCAGCCCCTCGAAGATCGCCTCGCCGATCAGGAAATGCCCGATGTTGAGCTCGCGCACCTGCGGTATCGCCGCTACGGGCACGACGTTGTCGAACGTCAGCCCGTGGCCGGCATGCACTTCGATCCCGTTCTTCGCCGCCAGCGCCGCGGCGTCGGCGATGCGGCGCAACTCCGCGGTCTGTGCGTCACCGGACAGTTCGGCATAGCGGCCGGTGTGGAGTTCGACGACCGGCGCCTTCAGCCGGATCGCCGCTTCGATCTGGCGTGGATCGGGTTCGATGAACAGCGATACCCGGACGTGCGCGTCGCCGAGCGCGGCCACCATCGGCGCCAGGTGGTTGTGCTGACCGGCGGCGTCCAGGCCGCCTTCGGTCGTCCGTTCCTCGCGCCGTTCGGGCACGATGCAGGCGGCATGCGGGCGGTGGCGCAGCGCTACGCCCAGCATCTCCTCGGTCGCCGCCATTTCCAGGTTCAGCGGGACCGGCAACCCGTCCGACAGTCGCGCGATATCGTCGTCGGTGATGTGCCGGCGATCCTCGCGCAGATGTGCGGTGATGCCGTCGGCACCCGCCTCCGCCGCCAGGAACGCGGCGCGCACCGGATCGGGATAGCCGCTGCCGCGCGCGTTGCGCACCGTCGCGACATGGTCGATGTTGACCCCGAGGCGAAGGTGGGGCGCGCTCATGCCGCGGCCCGGCTCCCCGGCTTCACCGCCGGAATCGCCGCGAGTTCAGGCGGCAGCGCATCCGCCGGATAACTCGGGACATCGAGGCGGATCAGCGGGAAGAAGGGCACGTCGAATTCGGCCTTGCCGTTCGACCGGTCGACCAGCGCGGCGGCGGCGACGACGGTGCCGCCAGCCGCGGCGATCGCCTTCATCGCCTCCCGGCTCGACAGGCCGGTCGTCACGACATCCTCCATCATCAGCACGCGCATCCCGGGCTCCAGGCGGAACCCGCGGCGCAGCTCGAAGGTGCCGGTCGGCCGTTCCAGGAACATCGCCGGCACGCCGAGCGAGCGACCCATCTCGTGTCCGGCGATCACGCCGCCCATCGCAGGCGAGACGACAGCGTCGATTTTCAGGTCTTCGGGCAGCGTCGCGGCGAGCGCGTCGGTCAGCCGCGCGGCGCGGCGCGGGTCCATCAGGACGCGCGCGCATTGCAGGTAGCGCGGCGAGCGCAGCCCCGACGACAGGATGAAATGGCCCTCCAGCAGCGCTTGCGCGGCACGGAACTCGTCGAGCACCTGTTCTTCGGTCATGGCCGCCCGCATAGGCAGCGCGACAGGCTATCGCAACGGCCGACGCAAAAACCGTAGCGCTGGGCGCTTGAGGCATCGGCATCCCCCGCGTATAGGCCGTCGGGATTGGGTCTTTTTCTTTAGGCCCGGGCGGCGCGTGTGTGTCTGCCGCCATCGAACAGGGACTTGGGCTAAACACAGATGCGCATGACTGGTCTGAAGACGATCATCGCCGCCGCCGGGCTCGTGCTCGCGGGCAGCGGTGCTGTCGCCGCTCCGGCGAATACTGCCGCGCCGGCGGCTGCTGCCGCGACGGGCGCTGCGCCCACCGCCGCCGCTCCGGCCGCGGCTGCGACTCCGGCCGCCAAGCCGGCCGATCCGCTGGTCGGCCCCGACGGCACGCCGCTGATCACCCCGGTCGAACATGTCGGTCAGCCGTCGGACGGCTGGTTCGGCATGCAGACGCAAGTCACGCCGAACGGCCGCCAGGCGCGTCATTTCCATGACGTGTGGCTGGTGCCGCTGATCACGGCGATCTCGCTGCTGGTTCTGGCGCTGCTCGTTTACGCGATGATTCGTTTCCGGGCGAAGGCGAACCCCAACCCGTCGAAGACCAGCCACAACACGCTGATCGAAGTGATCTGGACGCTCGTCCCGGTCCTGATCCTGGTTGCGATCGCGGTTCCCTCGATCCGGCTGCTCGCCGCGCAGTTCAAGCCGGCGCCGGCCGGCGCCGTGACGCTGAAGGCGACCGGGAACCAGTGGTACTGGACCTATGAATATCCCGACCATGGCGGCGTGCAGATCACGGCGAACATGCTGAAGGAGCGCAACGAGGTTCCGGCCGGCACGCGCTTCCGCACCGATGCCGACGGTCCGCGCCTGCTGGCGACCGACAACCGCATCGTCCTGCCGGTCGGCGTGCCGATCCGTCTGCTGACGACCGCCGCCGACGTGATCCACAGCTGGGCGGTCCCGGCGTTCTGGATCAAGCTCGACGCGATCCCGGGCCGCATCAACGAAACAAGCTTCACCATCGAGAAGCCGGGCCTGTACTTCGGACAGTGTTCGGAACTGTGCGGTGCGCGTCACGCGTACATGCCGATCGCGGTCGAGGCCGTGACGCCACAGCAGTTCGCGGCATGGATCGCGGCCAAGGGCGGCACGATGCCGGGGGCGGCTGCAGCATCGACGACCGCGGCGACCGCCAATCCGGGCGCCGCGCCGGATGCCGGCGACGACACCGCGACGGCAGCCAACGCGATCGTGCCCGCCAACGGCACCGACGCGGTCGTCAACATGACCGAGACTCCTCCCACTTCGAACCAGGCCGCAACCGCCACCAAGGCGGCGTTCGGCGCTCGTGGAAACTAACCGATGACCGATACCGCGCTCACCCCGTCCGCGTTCGACGCGCACGGTCACGCCCATGACGCGCATCATCACGATGCCGATCACAAGCCGGCCTTCTTCGCCCGCTGGTTCCTGTCGACCAATCACAAGGACATCGGGACCCTCTATCTGATTTTCGCGATCTGCGCCGGCATCATTGGCGGCGCGATCTCGGGTCTGATGCGGGCGGAACTGATGCACCCGGGCATCCAGTATCTGCCGCAGTGGGCGGGCGTGCTGCACGGCGGCACCGCGACCTTCGACGAAGCACTGCACTTCTGGAACGTGCTCATCACCGCGCACGGCCTGATCATGGTGTTCTTCATGGTTATGCCGGCGATGATCGGCGGGTTCGGCAACTGGTTCGTGCCGATCATGATCGGCGCGCCGGACATGGCCTTCCCGCGCATGAACAACATCTCGTTCTGGCTGCTGGTGCCGTCGTTCGCGCTGCTGCTGGCCTCGCCGTTCTTCGGTGGCGCGGGCAACGGCTGGACGCTCTACGCGCCGCTGTCCACTTATGGTGAGCCCGGGCCGTCGACCGACATGGCGATCCTGTCGCTCCACCTCGCCGGCGCCTCGTCGATCCTGGGCGCGATCAATTTCATCACGACCATCTTCAACATGCGCGCGCCGGGCATGACCCTGCACAAGATGCCGCTGTTCGTCTGGTCGGTGCTGGTCACCGCCTTCCTGTTGCTGCTCGCGCTCCCGGTGCTGGCGGCGGCCATCACCATGCTGCTGACCGATCGTAACTTCGGCACGACCTTCTTCGATCCGGCCGGCGGCGGGAACCCGGTGCTCTACCAGCACCTGTTCTGGTTCTTCGGTCACCCCGAAGTGTACATCATGATCCTGCCGGGCTTCGGCATCATCAGCCACATCGTCGCGACGTTCAGCCGCAAGCCGGTGTTCGGTTATCTCGGCATGGCCTATGCCATGGTGGCGATCGGCGTGGTCGGTTTCGTCGTGTGGGCGCACCACATGTTCACGACCGGCCTCAGCGTGAATACCAAGATGTATTTCACCGCGGCGACGATGGTCATCGCGGTCCCGACCGGCATCAAGATCTTCTCGTGGATCGCGACGATGTGGGGCGGGTCGATGCGCTTCCCGACCCCGATGGTCTGGGCGATCGGCTTCATCTTCATGTTCACCGTCGGTGGCGTGACCGGCGTCGTGCTCGCCAATGGCGGCGTCGACGATTACATGCAGGACACCTATTACGTCGTCGCGCACTTCCACTATGTGCTGTCGTTGGGCGCGGTATTCTCGCTGTTCGCGGGCTTCACCTACTGGTTCCCGAAGATGAGCGGCAAGATGCTGAACGAATTCCTCGGTCAGCTGCACTTCTGGGTGTTCTTCATCGGCGTGAACATCCTGTTCTTCCCGATGCACTTCCTGGGGCTCCAGGGCATGCCGCGCCGCTATCCGGATTATCCGGATGCCTATGCGCACTTCAACAACGTCGCCACGATCGGTTACATGATCATGGCGGCGGGCATGGTGATCTTCTTCGTGAACGTCATCTGGTCGTTGATGGCGGGCAAGAAGGCGGGCGACAATCCGTGGGGCGAAGGCGCGACCACGCTCGAGTGGACGCTCAGCTCGCCGCCGCCGTACCACCAGTTCGAGACGCTGCCGAAGGTCGACTGACCCCAGCGCAGCGCCTTGCTGGAATGATGAAACGCCTCGGCAGCAATGCCGGGGCGTTTTCTTTTGCTAACTGTTGCGCGCGCGAGGCGCCAAGAAATGGCGCAAATTACCGTGGCGATTTAGGCCTGTGTATCACCCGCCAAAGATAAGCGTTTCAGTCCAGTGCCTTAGGAGAATGGCACGCCTCCTGCAAAGTCCCTTGCGTGCAGCGGGACACGCCGCCGAGCCAACGCAGAAGGAGACACATCATGACCAAGACCATCGCCCTGATCGCCGCCACCGCCGCCAGCCTGATCGCCACCGCCGTCCCCGCCGCCGCCCAGTCGCGCGCGTTCGATGCGGTCACGCTGTCGCAGCAATCGGGGGGTGACCGATATTGCATCCGCAGCGGCTGGGGCCTGGCCGGCACCTATGCTAACCGCCTGATCCGTCGCGGCGACTGCCACAACGTCCAGGGCTGGCGCGAACGCGGCGTCGCGATCGACCCGGTCGAGGTCCAGGTAGCGGCCCGTGCCAAGGCGATCCAGGTCGCCGCCCGCTGATCACGCGCAGCACAGCGTCTTGAGCGCCTCGGCCCCGCAGCCGGGGCGCTTTCGCCTTTCCGTCTCGGGCCAGCGAGGGTTAGAGTTGGTCCATGACGCCGTTCACCCGCCGCTTCACCGCTCAGGCAGAGCACATCGACGAACTCGGCCACGTGAACAATGCCGAATGGGTCCGCTGGATCCAGGATATTGCCGTCGCCCACTGGGCGGCGGTCGCCCCGTCCGAACATCAGGCCGCCTATGTCTGGGTCGTCGTCCGCCACGAAATCGACTATCGCGGCAACCTGATCGCCGGCGAAAGCGTCACCGGCGAAACCTGGGTCGGTGACGCTCCCAAAGGCGCCCGCTTCGACCGCCACGTCCGCTTCACCGGCGACGACGGCAAGGTCAAGGTCGAGGCGCGGACGACCTGGGCGCTGCTCGACAAGGCGAGCGGGCGGCTGCTGCGGATCACACCGGAGATCGCGGCGCCGTTTCTTCAGGCGTAGGGAGCGCCACGCTTGTCGTTTCGGGCTCGTAATGTTAGGTTCCTGCCGTGCTCACGATGCTCCCCTTGCTGCTGGCCGCGACGACGACACCGCCGTGTGCGACCGGCCGCTGGATCACCACCGCCGGCGATCGGCCGATCTTCGCCCTTACCATTGCCGACGGTCCCAATGGCCCGAGCGCGATCTGGGAGCGCCCAGCGCATTTCGACGCGGATGCCGAGAATTTCTCGAATGTCCGCGGCCCCGCCGTCCGGCGCACCGCGCAAAGCGTCCGGAGGGACGGGGATGTGCTGCAGCTCGCGTTCGACGACCCCCGCCCCGGCGCCACCCCGGACGTGTTCCGCGTCCGCTGCACGCCACCAGGCCGGCTCAGCGTCGAGCTGGAAGGAGCCGAAATGGAGCCGTTCGATTTCTCCAGAGCACCCGCGCAGGCGGCGACGCTAGGCGGGTGGGACGCGAACCGCACCTATGTCCGCGCGATCGATCGGGCGACCAATGCCGAGATGACGCGGATCTTCACCGCCGACCAGGCCGACCGCAGGACGACCGACGCAGACTGGCGCGCCGTCAACGAGGCCGACGCCCTCCGGCGCCAGCGGACCGAGGCCTTGCTCGATGCCGGCCAGCTGAACAGCGGCGACGACTTCTATCACGCCGCCTTCATCTTCCAGCATGGCGACAAGGCGAACGACTATCTGAAGGCCCATATTCTCGCGACGATCGCCGCGGCGCGGGGGAAGCCCGCCGCGGTGTGGATCGCGGCGGCCACGCTAGACCGCTATCTCCAGGCGATCGGGCAACCACAGGTGCTGGGCACGCAATTTACAATCCCGAACAACGCGCCGGCGACCCAAGAGCCGTACAATCGCACGCTCGTGTCGGACGCCCTGCGCAAGGCGCTGCGCGTGCCGCCGCTGGCGGAGCAGGAAAAGCAGCGGGTCGAATATTCCACCCCGCCGCCGACGGCGGTGCCATAGCTTCAGCAGTGACTATGGACCTACACCTTTGGTTCGCCTTCGCCGCCGCATCGCTGGTGATGGCGGTCATTCCCGGCCCCGGTGTCGCGAGCATCATCGGTTTTGCGTTCAGCTCGGGGCGTCGCACCGCGCTCGCCTCGGTCGCCGGGATGGCGGTCGGCAATGCCGTGGCGATGACGGTGTCGCTGGCCGGGGCGGGCGCGATCCTGGGAACTTCGGCGCTGGCCTTCACCATCCTGAAATGGGTCGGGGCGGCGTATCTGATCGCGATCGGTGGAATCGCGATCCTGCGCAGTGGCGGGCAGACGGCAGGCCTGCCGGACTATCGCCTGGTCAGCGCGCGTGCGGCGTTTCTGACCAACGTCGCGGTCGGCACCTTCCACCCCAAGACGATCCTGTTCTTCGTCGCCTTCGCCGCGCAGTTCATCCGTGCCAGCGCTCCCTATCTCCCGCAGGCGGCAATCCTGATCGCGACCTTCACGCTGATCGCCGCAACCACCGATACACTCTACGCGCTGACCGCATCCAAGGCGTCGGGCCTGATCCGACGCCCGGCCGTGCGCGTCTGGTCGCAGCGCGCCGGGGGAGGGGCAGTGATGACGGCGGGCATCGCGATGGCTGCGATGCGGCGGTAAGCTAGTCGCCGGCAAATCCGAATGGCGACACCCCCGCCTCGCGATCGTTGACGATCAACGCCCGTCCGGCCGGTGCGGCCGACCGTTGCGGGCAGTCGGGCCGGGTGCAGGCGCGGCAGCCAAGGCCGATCGGCGTCGCTTCGCCGGCGAGATCGAGGCCGCGCGCGGCGGCGAGCGTGCCGGCGGCGTCGGCGGCAAGCCCCAGCGTCACCGCGAAACGCGCGCGGACGGCGCCTTGCCAGCCTCCCGGCGGCCCGACGCAGCGGGACGAGGTGAACCAGCGGCTGCCGTCCTCCAGCTGAACCAACTGGACGATGCGCTCGTCGGGGCGCTGGAACACAGTGAAGGTGTCGAGCAGCGGGCACAGTCCCGGCCCCTCGACAATGGGCGCGTTGCTCGCGCCGGCGAACCGCTTCGACACCTGACCTGCGCGGTCGATCCGCAGCATGAAGAACGGCAGCCCGCGTGCGCCGACGCGGCTCAAGGTCGTCAGCCGGTGTGCGACCTGTTCGGGCGACGCGCCGAAGCGGCGGCGGATCAGGTCGAGGTCGTATCCGGTCGCCTCGCAGGCGCGCAGGAAGCGGGCATAGGGCATCATCACCGCAGCGGCGAAATAGCCGGTCAGATGGCGGCGGTAGAGCCTGTCGGCGGTGCGATCGGCAAAGCCTGCGCCGCGCACGAGCGCGTCGATCTCCGCGCGTGCCTCGATCTGCCCGAGGTGCCGGGCGAGCGCGAACACGCGGGACGGCGGATCGAGCGTTTCCGACAGCTGGATTTGCCGCGCATGAAGGTCGATGCGCACGCGGACGTCGGTCAACACTTCCAGCGGCAGGATACGGATCGACAGCTGGTGCTTCACGCGGAGCCGGTCGGCGAGGCTGCCGAACAGGTCGCCCGCGCCTTGGCGGAGTTCGTCGGCCAGTGCCTCGGCGGCGGTGTCGAGGTCGGCGAAATGGTTGCGCCACCGCTCGATCTCGCGGCGGACGGCGGTGCCGGTGTCGGCGGACTCTGTCCCAGTCGCGCGCCCGCCGCGATCATAGGCGCGGGCGAAGGCCTCCGCCCCGCCGGGCGCGCCGACCAGCCATTCCTCCAGCTCGGCGCGATCGATCTCCAGGTCGGCGAAGATAGGATCGGCCAGCCGCCGGCGGATCGCCTCGGCGCCGCCCCCCGGCTCTCCGGCGGCCAGCGCGCGGGGGTCGAAGTCGAAGCGCTCGGCCAGGCCGAGCAGCAGGCTGGCCGACACCGGCCGCTGATTACGCTCGACGAGGTTCAGATAGCTGGGCGAAATCCCCAGCATCTCGGCCATCGCCGCCTGCGTCAGCGCTGCGCCACGGCGGAGGCGGCGGACGGCGTGTCCAGCGAAGATCTTGCGATCGGCCATTTTGGTGTTGTGAAGAATTTACAATACGACATCAAGTCGCCTTCCGAAGGCCGACCTCGCGACCTCGCGATTGTGAATTTAAGCTGTTCTGTCGCGCCGACTGCTCGTTATCCCCGCGGCATCACCCTAACACGACGAAGGGACGACACCATGAGCACGACGTTCGAAGACCTGGTTCCTGCCCCCAAGGGCCGCTTCGACGGCATCGTGCGCCCCTATGCGCCAGCCGACGTCGAGCGGCTGCGCGGGTCGGTGCCGATCGAGCACAGCCTTGCCCGTCGCGGCGCGCTGAAGCTGTGGGAGCTGCTCCAGACCGAGCCCTATATCAACTCGCTCGGCGCGATGAGCGGTAACCAGGCGATGCAACAGGTCCGCGCCGGGCTGAGGGCGATCTACCTGTCGGGCTGGCAGGTCGCGGCCGATGCGAACACCGCGGGCGCGATGTACCCCGATCAGTCGCTCTACCCCGCCAACGCCGGGCCGGAACTGGCGCGGCGGATCAACAACGCGCTGCTGCGTGCCGACCAGATCGAGCACAGCGAGGGTGGGGCGACCCGCGACTGGCTGGCACCGATCGTCGCGGACGCGGAGGCCGGCTTCGGCGGCCCCCTCAACTGCTTCGAGATCATGAAGGCCTATATCGCCGCAGGTGCCGCGGGCGTACATTACGAGGACCAGCTGGCGGCGGAGAAGAAGTGCGGGCATCTGGGCGGCAAGGTGCTGATCCCGACCCAGGCGCACATCCGCAATCTTGATGCGGCGCGCCTGGCCGCGGACGTCAGCGGCGTGCCGACGATCATCTGCGCCCGGACGGACGCGGAGTCGGCGCGGCTCATAACCAGCGACATCGACGAACGCGATCGCGAATTCCTGACCGGCGAACGCACGCCCGAGGGCTTCTATCGCCTGAGGGACGGCACCGGCGTCGACCACTGCATCAAGCGCGGTCTGGCATTCGCCGAACATGCCGACCTGCTGTGGTGGGAAACGTCGAAACCCAACATGGACGACGCCCGCCGCTTTGCCGAGGCGATCAAGAAGGAGTTCCCGAACAAGATGTTGGCGTACAATTGCTCGCCCAGCTTCAACTGGGAAAAGAACCTCGACCGCGACGACATCGCCCGCTTCCAGCGTGAGATCGGGGCGATGGGGTACAAGTTCCAGTTCGTGACGCTCGCGGGCTTCCACCAGCTCAACTACGGGATGTTCGAGCTGGCGCGCGGCTACAAGGACCGCGGCATGGCGGCCTATTCGGAGCTGCAACAGGCCGAGTTCGCCGCCGAGGCCAACGGCTACACCGCGACCAAGCACCAGCGCGAAGTGGGCACCGGCTATTTCGATCTGGTGGCGACCACGCTCGCCGGGGGCAGCAGCTCCACCACCGCCTATTCGGAAAGCACCGAGGCCGATCAGTTCACCAAGCAAGCCGCCTGAAAGGAGACGACCGATGACCAATGAACCGCAGAGGAGCCGCGCCGTCTTCTCGACCGAAGACTTCGGGCTGATGAAGGAAGCCGTCGCCGATTACGTCCGCAAGATCGCCGACGAACCGCGATCGGCCAAGTTCAGCAACCTGTACCACCGGCTGGGCCGGTTAGGCTGAGATAACGCTCCCGGGAGAGGGTGCCTGCCCGTCCGGTCCAAAGTGGCCGGGCGGGCATTTTCGTTGGCGCGCACCATCCCCACCCGTTCGTGCTGAGCTTGTCGAAGCACCGTTCTTCGTGCCGCAAGCGAGGCGCGGGCGTATCGGAGGGCGGCCCTTCGACAAGCTCAGGGCGAACGGGGATAGGGCGAGCGGATGCCTCTCAACGGGTTGCGCCACCCCACCCAACCCCCTATCTGCCCAATCGGAACGATTTCCTCCGATTTGAGAGCCGCTCGCAACAATGCGCCTGACCGCCCAAGCCGATTACGCCGTGGTGCTGCTCGCGGCCGCCGCGCGCCATTGCGGCGTGTCGGGTCGGCTGAACGCGACCGTCATCGCCGAGGAAACCGGCCTGCCGCTCCCCACCGTGCAGAAGCTGGTCAGCCGCCTCAGTGCCGCCGGGCTGATCGACAGCGCGCGCGGGACCGGCGGAGGCTTTCGTCTCGCGCGCCCCCCGGCGACGATTACGCTCGCCGACATCGTCGAGGCGATCGAGGGGCCGATCGGTCTCACCACCTGCGTCGATCCGTCGAGCCATGATTGTGCGGTAGGCGGCACGTGCCACGTCCGGCCGCATATGGGTACGGTCAACGGCGCGGTGCGATCGGCGCTTGCCGGCATCACGCTTACTCAACTCAGTTCCCCGGCGCAGGGTACGCATCAAAGTACGACTTTGATGGGACCCAAGGCCGGGGCCCAGTCGCAACCGGTCGGAGGCTGGACCCCGGCCTTCGCCGGGGAACAGGTTTAAGATCATGGCTACGAAGAACGCCAAGGCTTACGAGGCCGCGAACAAGAAGTACGAATGGGGCTTCAGCTCGGACATCGAGCAGGAATTCGCGCCAAAGGGCCTGTCCGAAGACACCGTCCGCTACATCAGCGCCAAGAAGAACGAGCCGCAGTGGATGCTCGACTGGCGGCTGAAGGCGTTCCGCCTGTGGCAGACGATGGAGCAGCCCGACTGGGCCAAGCTGAACATCGACCCGATCGATTATCAGGACGCCTATTACTACGCCGAACCCAAGGCGAAACCGACCATCGCGTCGCTCGACGAGCTCGATCCCGAGATCAAGCGCGTCTACGAAAAGCTCGGCATTCCGATCGAGGAGCAGAAGGTGCTTGCCGGCGTCGAGGGCGCGCGCAAGGTCGCGGTCGATGCGGTGTTCGATTCGGTCAGCGTCGCGACGACCTTCCGCGCCGAACTGGAGGCCGCCGGGGTCATTTTCCGCTCGATCTCCGAGGCGATCCGCGAATATCCCGAGCTGGTGAAGAAGTGGCTCGGCAAGGTCGTGCCGATGCACGACAATTACTTCGCGACGCTCAACTGCGCGGTCTTCAGCGACGGGACGTTCGTCTATATCCCGGAGGGCGTCCGCTGCCCGATGGAGCTGTCGACCTATTTCCGCATCAATGCCGAGAACACCGGCCAGTTCGAACGCACGCTGATCGTCGCCGACAAGGGCGCGTATGTCTCGTATCTCGAGGGCTGCACCGCCCCGATGCGCGACGAGAACCAGCTGCACGCCGCGGTCGTCGAACTGGTCGCGCTCGACGACGCCGAGATCAAGTATTCGACGGTCCAGAACTGGTATCCGGGCGACGAGAACGGCAAGGGCGGCATCTACAATTTCGTGACCAAGCGCGCGCTCTGCCAGGGCAAGCGCAGCAAGGTCAGCTGGACCCAGGTCGAAACCGGCAGCGCGGTCACGTGGAAATACCCGTCGTGCGTGCTGAACGGCGAGGATTCGGTCGGCGAATTCTATTCGGTCGCGGTCACCAACAACCGCCAGCAGGCCGATACCGGCACGAAGATGATCCACAACGGCAAGGGATCACGCTCGACGATCGTGTCGAAGGGGATTTCGGCCGGCCGCAGCGACAACACCTACCGCGGCCTCGTGCGCGTCGCGCCGAATGCGGAGGGCGTGCGCAACTTCACCCAGTGCGATTCGCTCCTGCTCGGCGACAAATGCGGCGCGCACACCGTGCCGTATATCGAGGTCCGCAATCCCTCGGCGCAGATCGAGCATGAGGCGACGACGTCGAAGATCAGCGAGGACCAGCTGTTCTACGCCATGTCGCGTGGGCTTGATCAGGAAGCGGCGGTCGCGCTGATCGTCAACGGCTTCGCGCGCGAAGTGCTGCAGCAGCTGCCGATGGAGTTCGCCGTCGAGGCGCAGAAGCTGCTGGGGATTTCGCTTGAGGGGAGTGTGGGGTGACACCCCTTGATGACTCCAAGCGCCTTAACTCCCCTCCCCTTCAGGGGAGGGGCCGGGGGTGGGGCCTCTCCGCGAATACCATCGCTGAGTTGCAGGCGCGCGCAGCCGAAATGCGGCGCAACCCGACCGAGCCGGAAAAGCGGCTGTGGCGCATTCTATGCAACGCGCAGTTGGCCGACAGCAAATTCCGCCGCCAAGCCGTAGTGCCACCGTTCATTGCCGACTTCCTCTGTCCACGTGCTGCGCTGATCGTAGAAGTGGATGGCGACAGTCATGATGCCGGCAAGGACCGCGTCCGCGACGATCTGATGGCGCAGCGCGGATATCGCACCGTTCGCGTGACCAATGCCGAAGTGATGACCAACCTGGAGGGTGTGGCATACGCCATTCGCGATGCGCTCGCGGCGACGCCCCACCCCAACCCCTCCCCTGAAGGGGAGGGGCTTTAAGGATGACAATGCTTAAAATCGAAAACCTCCACGCCGAAATCGACGGCAAGCCGATCCTAAAGGGCCTCAGCCTCGAAGTGAACGCAGGCGAGATCCACGCGATCATGGGGCCGAACGGCGCGGGCAAGTCGACGCTCGGCTATGTTCTGGGCGGGCGGCCGGGCTATGAGGTGACCGAGGGGTCGGTGACCTTCGACGGGCAGGATCTGCTCGACCTCGAACCGCATGAGCGCGCCGCCGCCGGCGTGTTCCTGGGCTTCCAATATCCGGTCGAAATCCCCGGCGTATCGAACGTCCAGTTCCTGCGCGAAAGCCTGAACGCCCAGCGTGCGACGCGCGACGAAAAGCCGCTGTCGGGCGGCGAGTTCCTGAAGCTTGCCCGCGCCCAAGCCGACGACCTTGGCCTGCCGCAGGACATGCTCAAGCGCCCGGTCAACGTCGGCTTCTCGGGCGGCGAGAAGAAGCGCAACGAAATGGTGCAGATGGGCATCATCGCGCCGAAGTTCGCGATCCTCGACGAGACCGACTCCGGCCTCGACATCGATGCGTTGCGCATCGTTGGCGACGGCATCAATCGCATCATGCGCAAGCCCGACAAGGCCGTGCTGCTGATTACCCACTACCAACGCCTGCTCGATTATGTGCAGCCGGATCGCGTCCACGTGCTGGCCGACGGCCGCATCACGCGTTCGGGCGGGCCGGAACTGGCGCTGGAACTGGAGCGCGAAGGTTACGGGGCGGTCGCGGCGTGATCCTGGCGGCTCTCCTGATGCTGCAGGCAGCGGCACCGCCACCCGCGACTGACGAGGTCACGGTGATCGGCCAGCGGCTGCAGGCCTGGCGCGGCACGTACAAGAACGGCATTTGCAAGATCCGCAAGTCGAGCGGCGACGCGGAGGTCGATCGCATCGGCTGCGCCGCGATGGAAAGGTGCTTTCCGCAATTCCAGTCACGCTTCCAGGGCGCTCAGGATCGCGCCATCCGCCCCGAGGTCAAGAAGGTAATGATGACCGCGCTGAACGGCGAACTGACCAAATGCGTCGTGAGCGAACACAAAGCCGGCATCGCCGCTCTGGCCGCAAAGCGGCAGGGGGCGTGAAGATGGTGATCGAAGGCCGCGCGGCACGCGCAATTCATCTTCGCGCCTTTGCGCCTTTGCGTGAACCGACCCTTTTTCTCACGCAAAGGCGCGAAGTCGCAAAGAGGGCGTACTGATGGCGACATTTGCTCTCCCCTCGACACGCGAGGAAGCTTGGCGCTGGGCCGATCTTGAGGCGCTGCGCGCCGCAGCTGTTAGCGAGCGGTCGGTCGCGCCGGCTGAGGCGTCGCTCGGGCTCGATGGCCCCCGGCTGGTTTTCGTCGATGGCGTGTTCGTGCCCGAGCAGAGCAATCCCGGGCGGCTGGTGGTCGAAGCGCTCGACCTTGCGACCGGTCACCCGCTGGGCGCGCAGGCGAGCGGCACCGGTTGGTCGCTGACTCTGGATGCCGCCGGGGCCGAGACGGCGGTCGAGATCGTCCATGTCTCGACCGGCGGCGAAAACCACCTGCCCGCGCGCATCCGCCTCGGCGAAGACGCGGTCGCGACGATCGTCGAGAGCTATGTCGGCGCCGGCTGGGCGAACCGGCTGGTTCAGGTCGAGCTCGCCCGGTCCGCGCGGTTGCAGCGCGCGGTGCGGGTCATCGCTGATGCAGGCTTCGTGTCGACCCGCGACGAAGTGTCGGTGGGGCAGGGCGCGAGCTATGTCGCGACCTTCCTCGGCGCCGGCGGTATGGGCACGCGCTTCGATGCGGCGATCGCGCTCGACGGCGTGGAGGCCTATGCCGAGATGGGCGGCACGCTGCTGACCCGCGGCGCGCAACGCCAAGAGTGCGCGGTGCGCGTGCGCCACGCCCAGCCGCATGGCAGCAGTCATCAGACATGGCGTGCGGTCGCGGCGGATACCTCCACCGCCAGCCTCGCCGCCGCGGTCGAGGTCGCGCGCGATGCGCAGAAGACCGATGGCGAACAGTCGTTGCGCGGGCTGCTGCTCCAGCGGACCGCGACGGTGAACCTGAAGCCCGAGCTTGAGATCTTCGCCGACGACGTGAAGTGCGCGCACGGGGCGACCGTGGGCGAACTCGATGCGCGCGCGCTGTTCTATCTCGAAAGCCGCGGCATCCCGCCGGCGCGCGCCAAGGCGCTGTTGACGCGGGCGTTCGTGGCCGACGCGCTGGATCGGATCGGCGATGAGGGCGTCCGCGCGGCGTTCGTCGCGGACGCCGATCGCTGGCTGGAGACGGCGTTGTGAGCGACACCACCCAAATCCTCCCCGGCACGGGGAGGGGGACCGCTGGCGAAGCCGGTGGTGGAGGGGGAGCGCCTCATGGTGAGTCCTTCGCGGAGGGCCCCCTCCACCAGCCTGCGGCTGGTCCCCCTCCCCGTGCCGGGGAGGAACTGGATGCGGTCAGCGACTTCCCCGCCATCCCCGAAGGCTGGGCCTACCTCGACACTGCCGCCACCGCGCAGAAACCGCGGCCCGTGATCGACGCGATCACTCGCGGCTATGCGCAGGATTACGCCACAGTCCACCGCGGCGTGTACCAACGCTCCGCCGACATGACGCTCGCCTATGAAGCCGCGCGCCGCCGGGTCGGGAGTTTCATCGGGGCACAGGAAAACGAAGTCGTTTTCGTTCGCGGCGCGACCGAGGGGATCAACCTCGTCGCGCAATGCTGGGCCGGCACCCAGCTGCAGCCCGGCGACCGCATCCTCCTCTCGGCGCTCGAACACCACTCGAACATCGTACCGTGGCAGATGGTCGCCGAGGCCAGGGGCTTGGGCGTCGACGTGGTGCCGCTCACCGCCGATCACCGCATCGATCTCGACGCGATGCAGTCCATGCTGACGCCCGCCCACAAGCTGGTCGCGCTGGCGCATGTGTCGAACGTGCTCGGCTCGGTCCTCGACGTTCGCCGCGCCGCGGATCTGGCGCACGGCGTCGGCGCAAAGCTGCTGGTCGACGGTTGCCAGGCGGTCGCGCGGTTGGGCGTCGACGTGCGCGCGCTCGACTGCGACTTCTATGTCTTCTCCGGGCACAAGCTCTACGGCCCGACCGGCATCGGCGCGCTGTGGGGCCGCGCCGAGCTGCTCGACGCGATGCCGCCGTACCAGGGCGGCGGATCGATGATCGACCGCGTCACCTTCGAACGCACCACCTACGCGCCCGCGCCGACCCGGTTCGAGGCGGGGACGCCGCATATCGTCGGCGTGCTCGGGCTGCATGCTGCGATCGACTATGTCAGCGAAATCGGGCTCGACCGCATCCACGCGCATGAAACCGCGCTGGTGCGTCCGACGCGCGAGGCGCTGTCGGGCATTAATTCGGTCACGCTGTTCGGGCCGGAGGACTCCGCCGGAATCGTGAGTTTTGCGATCGAAGGGGTGCATCCGCACGACATCGGCACCATCTTGGACGAAAGCCGGGTGGCGATCCGTGCCGGCCACCATTGCGCGCAGCCGCTGATGGATCTGCTGGGCGTGCCGGCGACCGCGCGGGCGAGCTTCGGTGTCTATAATTCCCCCGCCGACGTCGAGGCGCTGGTGCGCGGGATCGAGCGAGTAACGAGGATATTCGGATGAGCGAGCGTTTCGCTGTCGAGGAAGTGGATGCCGTGGCCCCGCCGCCACGCGCGCGTGTCGAGGATGCGGTCGAGGGTGGTGAGCGGAAGCGCGATTACCTGTCAGGCTTCCTCGCGGAAAAGCCGCAGGGGCTGAAGGCCGGCGAGCCCGGGGGCGAGACCTATGACGGGATCATCGCCGCGCTGAAGGATATCTTCGACCCCGAAATCCCGGTGAATATCTATGAGCTGGGGCTGATCTACAATGTCGAGGTGACCGATGACGGTCACGCGGTGGTGACGATGACGCTCACCACGCCGCATTGCCCGGTCGCCGAATCGATGCCCGCCGAAGTCGAACTGCGCGTCGGTGCGGTGCCGGGCGTCGGGACGGTCGACGTCAACCTCGTCTGGGATCCGCCATGGGATCCATCGAAGATGAGCGACGAGGCCAAACTCGAACTGGGAATGCTCTGATGGCTACGACCGCACGCCCGCGTCCGGCGGTGTTGAACCTGACCCCCGGCGCCGAAGCCCGCGTCGCCGACCTGATGTCGCGTGCGCCGGAAGGGGCGATCGGCGTCAAGCTGTCGACCCCGCGGCGCGGGTGTTCGGGCCTTGCCTATTCGGTCGATTACGTGACCGAGGCCAAGCCGTTCGACGAAGCGATCGCGACACCCGGTGGCACGCTCTATGTCGACGGCGCGTCGGTGCTGTACCTCGTCGGGTCGACGATGGACTGGGTCGAGGACGACTTCGCCGCGGGCTTCGTGTTTAACAACCCGAACGCCAAGGGCGCGTGCGGGTGTGGTGAAAGCTTTACGGTCTGACCGACCGCTGCCCCACATGTCGCTCGCCGCGCGCTTCCGCCAGCGCGGCCTGTTTCGCCCGCTCGGCATAGCCCGCGCGTTGCGTCGCGTCCCGCTGGTCGTGGCAGGCGGGACAGGCGACGCCCTCTTCGTACAAGGGGGACGCCCGGTCCTCGGGGCTGACCGGCATCCGGCACGCGCGGCACAGGCCGTGAGTGCCGAGTTCCAGACCATGGCCTACCGCGACGCGCTCATCGAACACGAAACATTCGCCGCGCCACAGACTCTCGGCAGGCGGTACATGCTCCAGATAATTCAGGATGCCGCCCTGCAGATGGTGGACGTCGGCGAAGCCTTCGGCCTTCACCAGCGCGGTCGCCTTTTCGCAGCGGATGCCGCCGGTGCAGAACATCGCGATCCGCTTGCCCTCTAGTCGCCCGCGGTTCTCGCGGACCCAGGCCGGAAAGTCGCGGAAGCTGTCGGTCGCGGGATCGACCGCGCCTGCGAACGTGCCGATCCGCACTTCATACGCGTTGCGGGTGTCGACGACGATGGTGTCGGGGTCCGCAATCAGCGCGTTCCAGTCCTCCGGCGCGACATACGTTCCGGCATCGGAAGCATCGACCTCGGGCACGCCCATCGTCACGATCTCGCGCTTGATGCGCACCTTCATACGGTGGAACGGCGCGGCGGCGGCGCGGCTTTCGCGGCCGACCAGGCCGGCGCAGCCCGGCAGGTTCCGCAGATGGTCGAGCACCGCCTGCACCCCCGCATCGCTGCCGGCGATCGTCCCGTTCAACCCTTCGGTCGCGAGTAGTAGCGTGCCGTGGACGTCGTTGCGCTCGCACACGTCGAGCAGCGCCGGCTTGATCGCCGCGGGATCGGCAAAGGGCGTGAAACGATAGAGCGCGAGGACGCGGTAGGGCAGCGGGGGCGGAGACACGCGCGTCCCTTACCCGCCCCGGCCGCGGCGCTCAATCGTCAGAAGACAGGCTTCTCCTTCGCCACCATCGCTTCCCACGCCGCCTGGTCGGGCACGTCGCCGCCGCGATCCCAGGCCGACCCCGTGTAGTAGGTGAACGGCTGCCCCGGTGTGACGCGCACGAGGATCAGGTAATTCTCCGCATCTTCGGCAAAGCCGGCGATCATCTTCGGGTCGACCAGCACGGCGAGCCCCATGCGCCCATGATCGGCATTCTCCGCGCCCCAGAAGATCATCCGACCGTTCGACTGGTCACGGATGATCGTCGGGCGCGTGCCGGGCGCGCCGACCTTGCCGATGCCGATGCCGACGATCAGCGGCTCTTTGCTGTCCGATTGCAGCGTCGATCGCATCCGCGTGAAATGCGTGCCGAGCGGCAGTGCGAACTCGCGCGTCTCCCACACCTTGCGGACGACATCGACCGGCCAGGGGCGGTAATCGACGCTGAACTGCGCCACGTCGCCGCCTGTCTGAGCGATGCGGTACGTCGAGAAATTGCGGCTGGTCCACAGCTTGTTCTGATACCAGATGCCCAGGCCCCCGGCCCCGCGGGTGCGGCCGACGTCGTAGAAGTCCAGCCCCTCGCCACGGTCGGTGTGATAGTTGGGGAATTTCAGCTGCCGGTCCATGAACGGCCAGCGCACGCGCTTTGCCCAGGCGTCGATGCCCGATCCCGACGGCGGCTCCTTCGCCTCCAGCGCGGGGCCGTAGATGCGGTGCGCGACCAGGTCGTTCTCCCACAGCAGGTCGTCGAGCCGGTCGGGCGCGAAGCGGGCGACCGCGCGGCGGCGCTGTTCGTCCGGCGGCGGGGGCGCGAGCGGGGCGACTTCGGGCGCACGGCCGAGCGTCGCGGGTTCGTAGCTGAGCTTGGCGACTGCGGCCATCTCCTCGGCGCGTCGGGCCTGTTCCTCGGCACCGACGACGGTCGCGGGTGCCGGCGGCTGGGGGGTGGTCGCGGCGATCCGCGCGGGTGTGTCCGGACCCGGCTCGGCCCGGGGCAGCGTCTGCACCGGACCGTTGAGGTCGGCGATCTCCAGTGCGGCGAGGATATAGGCGCCATTGGCATAGGGCCCGGTTTCCTCCGGGCGGGTGTGGACCGGCTGGTCCCCGGTCTTCTGCGCCGCGCCCAGTTGCCCATCGGGCGTCAGCTGGCGATTGAGCGCCGCCCAGCCTTTCAGCACCCGCGGCAGATAGGTCGCGCGGTCGAGCAACCCGTGATTGATCCCCCACGCCATGCCATAGACGAAGAAGGCGGAGCCCGACGTTTCCGCCTCCGGATAGGCCTCGGGTGCAAGCAGGCTGGCTGGCCACAGTCCGTCCGGGCGCTGTACCTCGGCGATGCGACCGATCAGCGTGCGGAACAGGTCGGTGTAATAGGCGCGGCCTGCATGATCGGCCGGCATCGCCTCCAGCCAGCGTGCGAGGCCACCGACCACCCAGCCATTGCCGCGCGACCAGAAGATAGGTTGGCCGTTCGCCTCCCTGCGATCGAGGAACCGCGCGTCGCGAAAGAACAGCCGGTGCTGCGGCGACCACAGCAGCCTGGCCGTCCGTCGCCATTCCTTGTCGGCGGCGGCGAGATATTTCGGATCGCGCGTGATCGCCGACATCCGCGCCAACACCGGCGGCGCCATGAACAGCGCGTCGCACCACCACCAGATCAGCGCCGGCGTCTCCGTGGCGCGCGCCAGATGCGGCACCTGCCAGTCGAGCCGCTGGCGTAAGGGGAGGATCGTCCCCTCCTGCCGGCGTCGCGAATAGAGTTCGGCGTACAGGTCGCCGATCGCGATATCGTCGGCGTTGAGCATCGTCGCCCCCGACTTCGCGCCGCGGACGCTGTAGTTATAATGCTCGGCGACGGCCGTCAGGAATCGTAACGTCCGCGGATCCTCCGACACCCGCGCCAGCCGCGCCGCGCCGACATAGTAGGCCGCCGACACCCAGTTCGAGGACATGTGATCGAGCGCCCCGCCGGTCGAGACGGGGATGGGCTTGCGGGCCATTGCCGCGATCTGCGCGGCGGAGACATATTCGGCCATCCGCACCGCTTCCTCGCGGGTCGGCAGGCGGTCGGTGACGATCGTCGGGCGCGGAAGCGGGGTCAGCCAGGCGGCGTCGATGCCGGGCGGCACTTGCGCGGTGGCGGGCGCGGCGAGCGTGAGGGCGATGGCGGCAAGGGGGAGGCGGATCATTGTGTCTCCACTCAAGAAACGAAAAAATCCCGTTCGTGCTGAGCCTGTCGAAGCACCGTACTTTGTGCCGCGAGCGGTGCGCGGGCGTATCGGAGAACGGTGCTTCGACAAGCTCAGCACGAACGGGAAGGGAGAAGAAGTCACGCCTTCGCGACCTCGACCGCGTACACATGGTTTGCCCCATGCATGTTCGACACGAACACGATCCACTTGCCATCCGGCGTGAAGGTCAAATTCGGCTCCAGCCGGTAATCATGTCCCGACAGGTCGACCAACCGTTCGCGCCGCATGACCTCGCACGTAATCAGGTCGGCCCGATAATTTTCGGGCTCGGCGTCGGGCACCGGTTCGGGCCGCAGCAGTGACAGCCATTTGCCGTCCTGGGCATGCGCGACCATGTCGGCGTCGCCGCCGTCGCTGGCGAACAGCTTGCCGTCCATCGACCGGTTGAAATGCACGCCCCAGTCGTCGCGATCGACCAGCCGGTACACGCGCTTGCCCGTCGCCAGATCGACCGAGGCGACCCAGAACACCTGCCCCCGCGGCGTCTGCAGGTCGTAATAGACCTCGCGCCCATCCGCGCCGAACCATTCGTGACCGAAGATTTCGAAGTTCATCGTGCGATCATGCGTGCGACGCAGGTCGCTGCCGTCGACCCGCATCGTCCACATCCGGTCGACGCGGTCCCACGGTCCTTCGTGGCAAAAGATGAGGCGCGTCGGGTCGGTCGGTGAGAATTGGGTATGGCCGATCCACTCGTTGGTCTTGTGGATGACGCGCCGTTCGCCCGTCTTCAGATCGAGGACGAAGATCTCCATTGGATATCGCGCCGCCCAGCGCTGAAGCATCCGAACGCCCTTGGCCTTGGCGAAATTGAGCGGCTTTCCGTCGGGCCCGGTCGCGGCATATTCGGCCTGGTCGAACTTGCGGTTCCGCACGTCGGCGACGCCGGGTTGCAGCGGTTGCGAGCCATAGGCGACGAAGCCCAGCATCAACGTGTCGTCGGCGTTCAGCGAATTAAGGACGCCGTTCGGCATCCGGGCGACCTGCCGTGCCTTGCCGCTGTCGATATCGACCGCAAAGATCGTGCGGCCGCGGTCCATCGGCTGCCCCTCGCCGGGGTCGCTCACCGAATAGAACAGGGTGCGCGACCGGCGCGCGGTGAACATCAGTTCGGCACGCGTATCGGCGACGAGCGTACGCAGCCTGCGCGTCTTCAGGTCGACGACCGCGATCCCCTCGGGCACTGACATCGCCATCAGGTCGCCTTGGGGGCTGAAGCTATTCTTGTAGAAGTACAGCTTGCCACCCCCGCCATCGGGGCTCAGCCGGACAATGCGGTGGCCCGTCTTCGGGTCGACCCACTCGCGCGGTGGCGGGCCGGCGGGCCTGGGGGCGGGCGTCTGCGCGGCGACCTGGGTCGCGGCGAGCGCGACCGATCCGCCCACCAGACCCTTCAGCACATCGCGCCGGCTCTCGTTCGTCATCGCTGCATCCTTCATGGCGCGGGGGTCAGGCCTTCGGCGCGGACGCGCCAGCCGGTTTTGGGAAAGCCGGGGGCGGGGCCGTGAGACCCGTCCCAGCCGCCCGCCATTAGCCCGACCGCCATCAGCAGTGCGCCGTTGGACGGGAAATAGGTCTCGGCCGCGCGCTTGTAGCCGGGTCCGTCGGGGTTCTTCTCCATCGCGACGCCACCCGCGCCGCCGCTGGTTGGCACCAGGTCCGCGGCATGCGCGTCGAGGTGCACGCGCGGCGTCATGCCGGTCACACCCCATTGGTTGTTCTTTTGTGGGGTGAACAGCCAGTCGACCGCCTTGTCGGGCATTCCCAGCCGCGCGGCGGTCATCGCCATCATCGGGAAATCCCAGCCCCAGGTCTGGCGCAGGTCCCAATGCGCTTCGGTCGCGGCAAAGGTGCGACGCATCGTCGCCGGATCGATTCGCGCGCCGGGAATGAAGCCATAGGCCATCAGGAACGAGGGGTGATCGCGGTTGCGGCACGGCAGGGCTTCGGCCTTGCCCTTGCAGGCGGGCGAGGCGGCGGTGCGCCAGAAATCGGGCAGGCTTTCGACCGGAAGGTAGAGGCCATCGCGGGTCGGCGGCGGGGCAATGCGCGCGAGCGTCCGGTCCCAGTCGGCGCGGCGCTTCAGGCCGCGCCGCTCGCGCCAGACTTGCGCCGTCGTCAGCCCCCAGCGGAAATATTCGACCTCGAAGGTCGGATTTCTGGTCGTCAGCGGATCGTAATTCTCCTGCGCCGGGATTAGCGGCGGGCCGAGGTCTCGCCCGTCCAGCGGCCACTCGGCAAGCAGCGTCGCCGTCTCCTCGACCAGCTGCGCATAGCGATCGAGCGTCGCCCGGTCGTGGCGGGTGCGCCAGACGAGTTCGGCGAGCAGGATCGGGTGGGGCTGCTGCCACATCAGGAAGGGCGACACGGGACTCGGGCTGTTGCGCCCCTCCGGCCCGACCATCTTCGGCCACCAGGCGCCAGAGATGCGGTGGCGGGCGGCTTCGGCGCGCGCCTTGGGCAGGTGCTGGACGTACCAGCCCAGACTCCGCTCGAGCAGGTCAGGGCGCCCCCACATCGCCTGCCAGCCGGCGTGCCAGGGGTGCATCTCGAGATGGAACTTGCCGAACCAGCTGTTCGAGAACAGCCCTTCCTCCTGTGGTGGAAGCTCGCCCGCGCCGTTGATCGCAGACAGATATTGCGACAGCACGACGCGGCGTTCCAGCTCCTGCGCGCGGGAATCGGTGCTCCCTGAGAAGTCGACCGCGCCACCCGTCGTCCAGAACCGCCGCCACGCCGCCGGGGTCGCGGTGGCGGTCGCGCCGAGCGCGGGCATCGCGGGGGCGGTCGCGCTGCGTTCGAAGCGGATGGCGACCGTCAAACGGTTACCGGTGCCGCTCGCGCTCAGGGCGGCGGGGCCGCTCTGTGCCACCCGGCCGTTGGCGGCGACGGTCGACCAATATCGCGTCGCGTCGATCGTGCGCGACAGGCGGATGCGGCTTGGCGTTCGGGCGAGGATCGCGGTCGTCCCGCCGGCATCGTCATCCCAGCGCGACGGATCGGGATTTACGCTCTCACTCACGCCCGGATAGCGCACGCTGACCGCCAGCCGCCTGCTCGCCACCAGCGGCGACGTGACATCGGCCTCGACCAAATCCTGCGTCGGGTGGACGTGTGTCACCACCGTCACCGGCTGGCCCGCATAGACGAACCGGCTGGTCAGCGTGCCGGTCCACAGGTCGAGCGTCTGGCGGGTCTGGGTCAGCTTCGCCGGGTCGGGCGCGGCACCGTCGATCGTCATCGCGACCCGGCCGAGCGAGATGCGATGCGGGTTCGCGCGCAGCCAGCCGAGCGCCGGATTGGTCTGCACCGCGTCGAAGCTTGTCATCCAGGCGTACGGTTGCTCACCCCGCCCCGCGACCGGCACCTGCACCAGCCCGTCCGCCTCGGCATAGCCTTTGGGGTTGGGGAAGCTGTGCCACGCCCATTGCGCCATCGTCAGCAGGGGCGCGAGTTCGGAGTAGAGGCTCGGGAAACTCTGCAGACCGGTGATATCGACGGTGAACCCCAGCGCGCCGTTGCCGAGCATGACCGGGGCATGGGGATCGGGCGCGGTCAGCGTGATCGCATGGCGGCGGACGAGCGCGGCGCGG
Organism: Roseomonas aeriglobus; assembly: GCA_016937575.1. Lineage (NCBI taxonomy): Bacteria > Pseudomonadati > Pseudomonadota > Alphaproteobacteria > Acetobacterales > Roseomonadaceae > Muricoccus > Muricoccus aeriglobus. Next base: position 3,639,007 of record JAFHKN010000002.1, read on the forward strand.
TCGATCGGCTGGGCGGGCAGCGCGCTGGCGGCCAACGCGGTCGCGACGATGCCGAACGCAAACCGGGACGGCAATCGCATCGCGTCTCTCCTCTTCGTCCCGCAATCTGGGACACCGGTGTCAGGACAGCGCCGATCTGGCGGGGCGCTTGTCCTAAATCAGGCTGGTTCGCCTGATCTCCTGCCGATTGTGATTGTAAAACCGGCTTTGACAGGTGAAATAGTGGGAACAAGGTTCGCATGCTAGGAAAATCTTCCGGCATGGAAAAGAGGAGAGGGCCATGTGGGCAAAGATCGGTAAGTTCGGGGCGATGACACTGGCGGCAGCGGCGGTCCCGCTCGCCTGGCCGGTGGTGGCAAAAGTCATCGGCACCAACCAGCCCGCGCCATCGTTGACCCGAGAACGCATCTCGACGCTGCCGGTGCGCGAGCGTGCCGCCTGGCTTGCCTATCTCGCCCGATCCGAAGCCGCGATGCGCGCCGACCGCGCGTCGCTGGCGGCCGAACTCCGCCCCGGCGAAACGCCGCCCCCGCCGCCTCTCGCCAAAGCCGGGGGCCACAAGAACGCCCCGCTCGACCGCGATGTGGTGTGGTATACGTCGGCAGAGGCCAAGCGGATCGGCGACACCATCGTCAGCTTCCAGACTCCTGCCGGCGGGTGGAGTAAGAACCAGGACCGCGGCGGTCCGGCGCGCCTCCGTGGTCAGCGCTTCGCCAACGATGCCGAAACGATGGTGCTCGACCCCACCAACTTCGACGCGCCGGCCGACCGGTTCTGGACCTTCGTCGGCACGATCGACAACGACGCGACGACGCACGAGATGCACTATCTCGGCCGCCTCGCCGCCGCCCTGCCGGGCCGCGACGGCGACCGCTATCGCGCCAGTTTCGTGAAGGGCGTGCGCTATCTGCTCGCCGCGCAATATCCCAACGGCGGCTGGCCGCAGGTCTATCCGCTGGAAGGCGGCTTCCACGACGGCATCACCTTCAACGACAATGGCGTGGCGCTCGTTGCGATGCTGCTGGAGGATGTGGCGGAGCACGCCACGTACCGCTTCGTCCCCGCCGACCTGCGGACAAAGGCCCGTACCGCGGTTGCCCGGGCGACCGATGTCATCCTGCGGGCGCAGGTCCGCCAGAACGGCCGTCTGACCGGCTGGCCGCAACAGGTCGACGCGCTGACGCTCGCGCCGATCTCCGCCCGCAACTACGAACCGCGCTCGATCGCCAGCGGCGAGACGACCGACATCCTGATGTTCCTGATGCGGCAACCCCGCCCGACCCCGGCGATGCGCACGGCGATCGACGCCGGCGTCGCGTGGCTGCAGTCGGTCGCGGTGAACGACGTTGCCTTCACCCGCACGGCCGAGGGGCGCAAGCTGCTCCCTAAGGCCGGGGCGGGCCCACTCTGGTCGCGCAACTACGACCTCGTTACCGGCAAGCCGATCTTCGGCGACAAGGACAAGTCGATCCACGACGATGTCAACGGCATCTCAGAAGGCCGGCGCAACGGCTATAGCTGGTGGATGGACGTGCCCAAGCGCGCGATCGCGGCATATCCGGCGTGGCAGGCGCGGGTGACGGGCTGAGCGACCAAACGGTGATCGGAAGGAAGATCGTGTCCCCTCGCGCTGCCCTGCTCGCAACGTCGCTGTTCGTTCTGGCGGTGCCCGCGCCCGCCCAGACCCTGGTCGCGACCGAGGGCGTCCAGCCCAACCGCACGGGGCACCTCGACCGCCCGATCCGCTATCGCCCGGAGGGCGACGCGTTCGTGATCGAGAACGGGACCGAGCGGTTCAACCGTCCGCTCTACGGCGGCAATACCGCCTTCCGCGTCGACGGCGGCGACCGGCCGGAGTTCGTGCTGTATCTGCCAGGCCGCGGCGGCAATTTGCGTTTCGCGGTACAGGCGGCGGACGGGACGCGCTGGTGGCTGCACGATGCCAGGAGCATCACGACCCGTTACCGCCCGGGCGAGCTCGACTATCGCATCACCGACCCGCGGCTGGGTGCCGGCACGATCACACTGACATTGGTAGCGCTGGCCGCAACGGAAGGTGCCGTGGTGCGGGCGAGCGCCACAGGCGTGCCGAGCGGGACCACACTGGCCTGGCGGTTCGGCGGCGTGAATGGCCAACGCGGGAAGCGCGATGGCGATATCGGGACCGAAAGCATTCCGATCAGCGAGTGGTTCGCTTTTCGTCCCGCCTTTGCCGAAGGGAACAAACCGATTCTCGATCTGCGCGGCTTCAGTCTCGAAGGCGCGCCGGGAACGATCTTCGGGACGCTGTTGAACGGCGACATCCGCGGCTTTCACGAGGGGGAGGCGTGGGACGACGCGGACGCAGCGATCACGCGCGGGGCGGCACCGAAGCGACCGGTTATCGCAGGGACGCTGAAGCTGACCGAGGCCGATGCGTATCTCGTCCTCCAGCGCCGCAGCTATGCCCCGGCGGCCAACGCCGATCTCTCGACCTACACCGCCGTGAGTGCCGACCCCCGCGCCCCGGCGGCCCTGCCGCCGCTTGCACCGCGCTACGCGCCAGCCGATCTGCCCGCGGTGTTCGAGGCCGCGCGGGCCCATGCCACCGACGTACGCGGGCGGGTGCGCATCACGACGCCCGACCCGTGGCTCGATGCCGCGGTGGGCGCGCTCAACATCGCCGCGGACGCGGTGTGGGATGCGCCGCAATCGGCGATCATGCACGGCGCGGTCGCGTGGCGAACGAAGCTGCTCGGCTGGCGTGGACCCTATGCGCTCGATGCGCTCGGCTGGCATGATCGCGCGCGGGCGAACGTCCGTGCGTGGTTGCCACGGCAGAATGTGTCGCCGATCCCCGGCGCGATCCCTCCGGCCGATGCCGACAGCAATCTCGCCCGCAACGAAACGGCGCTGCATTCGAACGGCGACCTGTCGAACTCGCACTACGACATGAACGCGGTCTTCATCGACGCGCTGTTCCGCCATCTCGCCTGGACCGGCGACCTCGACGTCGCGCGGGAGGCGTGGCCCGCGATCGAGCGTCACCTGGCGTGGGAGCGCCGCCTGTTCCGCCGCCCCTTTGCCGGCGGGCCGCTGTACGAAGCCTATGCCCAAATCTGGGCGAGCGACGACATCCAATATTCGGGCGGCGGCGTCGCCTATGCGTCGGCCTATAATCTCTTCCACAACCGCGAAGCCGCCCGGATCGCCCGCGCGCTGGGCAAGGACCCGGCCCCGTACGAGCGCGAAGCAACAGCGATCGGCAAGGCGATGCGCGCCGAATTGTGGCGGCCGGAATTGGGCAGCTTCGCCGAATATCGCGACTGGCTGGGCGAGCGCGCGCTGCACCCGAGCGCGGGCCTGTGGAGCTTCTATCACACGATCGATTCGGGCGTACCGACGCCTCAAGAGGCATGGCGGATGGCCGATGCCGTTACCCGCGACATGCCGCGCTTGCCCATTGCCGGCCCCGGCGTGCCGACCGACCGCCGCTACGGCGTCTACGCTTCGTCGAACTGGATGCCGTACACCTGGTCGGTCAAAAACGTGGTGATGGGGGAGAATCTGCACACCGCGCTCGCGCTGTGGCAGGCAGGGCGGGGCGAAGATGCGTTCACCCTGGCCAAGGGCGCGCTGCTGGCCAGCATGTACATGGGGATCAGCCCGGGCAATGTCGGGTCGATGAACTATCTCGACGTGTATCGGCGCGAGGCCCAGCGCGACTTTGCCGATGGCTCGGGCGTGATGGCGCGAACGATCGTCGAGGGGCTGTTCGGCGTTGCGCCCGATGCGCTGGCCAAGCGGCTGACGCTGCGGCCCGGCCTGCCCGCGACATGGGATCATGCGGCACTGACGCATCCCGATTTGGGCATGGCGTTCCGGCGCGCGGGCGGCATCGATCGCTGGACGGTGCGCCAGTCGGCGGGCCGTTTCGCTACGCTCCGGCTGCGTCTGACGGCACCGCGCGACGGGGTTAGCGTCACGGTCGGCGGCAAGCCTGCTCGCTGGTCGATCGACGCAGAAGCGGTCGGCGCGCCCGCGATTGTGGTCGATGTGCCCTTCAGAGCGGACGTGAACGTCGAGGTCCGCTGGTCTGGCAAGCCGATCACGGTAACGACGACACCGGGTGCGGGCTTCGTCCGGAAACGGCAGGGGGTGATGACGTGGTGGGCGCCCGTCGGCCCCGCGCCGAAGCGTATGCCCGAGCCGACCGTCGTCGATCGCGCACCCGCCGGCGCGCAGCGCACCATCGACCTGACGTCGGCGTTCAACGACGATGTCACCGCCATTTTCGCACCCGGCAAATACCGCACGCCCCGCTCGCCCTTCGCGTCGCTCGCGCTACCGGCACAGGGGCTCGGCGCATGGGCGGGACACGTCAACGCTACCGCCGAGATCGACGACCGCGGCCTGCGCGCCAGCGGGGGCGAGCTGCGCCTGCCCGACGGCGGTCGCTTCGCGACGCCGGCAAAGGGCCGCAACGCGCTGTTCGTTTCGAAATGGTCGAACTATCCGGCCGAAGCGACGGTGCCGCTCGCCGGAAAGGGCCGCTTTCTGCGCCTGTTGATGACGGGCAGCACCAACGCGATGCAGAGCCGGATCGACAATGGCGAGGTCGTGGTCAGCTATGCAGACGGCGGCATCGCACGGCTGCCCTTGCGCAACCCAACGACCTGGTGGCCGATCGAGCGCGATTACCTGATCGACGACTATCAATTCCGCGTCCCCGGCACCGCACCGCTGCGCGTCGACCTCGCCACCGCCCGCGTCCGCCGGGGCGGCGCGTCAGGCGGCAGCGAGGGCAGCGAACAGCGCGTACCGGGCGGCGCGGCGACGGTCCTGGGCCTGGAACTCGACCCGAAACGCCCGCTCCGGTCCCTGACCGTCCGTGCGCGGGCCAATGACGTCGTCATCGGCCTGCTTGCCGCAACCGTCCAGGACTAAACGCCTCACAAAAAAGCCCGGCTTCCCATCAGGAAGCCGGGCGGAGGAGACCCCGGGAGGGGAACCTTAGAAGGTGATGATCGCGCCTGCGTAGAAGGTGCGGCCGGCATAGAGCGAGTCGTACAGATACGGCGCGCCACCGGCGTCACGGAATTCGGTCGGCGCGTATTTTTCGATGGTCGTGCCAAGCAGGTTCTTGCCCTCTGCAAAGAGCTGAAACTTCTTGGTGATCGAATAGGACGCGCGCGCGTCGAGCGTCTCGGTGCCATTCTTGAAGATCGGCGAGAGATATTTGAAGTAGGAGCCGTTTTGCGCGCTGCCTGTCAGGCCAGGGAACGTCGGCACGCGATTTTTAGTATCCGCATCATACAGATCGAAATAGCTGGCACGCCGTTGATAGGCGACGCGGGCATTCAGCTTGCCGTCGTCATACCACAGGTTGATGTTATAATAATATTTGGACTGCGACCGGGGGGGCAGCGCGATCCCCGTCCACGGATCGACAATGGTATTCTTCTCGTTCGACTTGGTGAACGAGTAGTTGAAGCCGCCACCCAGGTACCGCAGGAAGCCGGGGAGGAAGGTGAAGGCGGTGCGACCCGACACTTCGAAGCCGCGCTGACGCAGCCCGCTCGGCCCGTCGCGGTAGCTGCCGACTTCATAGGTGTCGCCGCTCAGCTCGTAAGCACCGATGTTGACGGTTTCCGGACGGCCCGAATTGACGTCGATCTGATAGACGGCGGCGCTGAGCTGGGTATCGCGGTTGGGATACCATTCCAACGACACGTTCTGCGTACGGGCGCCATATCCCTTCAGCTCGGGATTGCCGATGCGGCCGCTGCAGCGGTTGACGAAATTGTCCAGCACCGAGCGTGCTTCCGAACTGTCATCCGTGTTGGGATCGTCGTCCTGGATTGCGCCCGGGTTGGCGGCAAGGAATGCTTCCAGTGCGGCGCGCTGGGCCGGGTCGACGACGCCGCAATTGGCGACGCTGCTGCCGGTCAGCTGAAGGATGCTGGGGCGGGCGCGCTGCAACGAACCGGAGTATCGCAGGCCCAGTTTCCCTTCGATCGGCCAGACCGCGAAGTTGACGCTGGGCAGCCAATCTTCGCTCGTCCGATTGACCTGTCCGATCTCGCGACGGATGATCTGGTTCTCGATCGTATAACCCGGGAACGGCGTCGTGACGGGCGTGGCGACCCGCCGGCTGAAGTCGACGACCGGCTGTGCATCGACCTTGATGCGCTGATACCGCACGCCGATGTTGCCGTTGAACAGCAATCCGAAGGGCCGCGTCTCGAAGTCGAGCATCGCGTAAGCCGACGACGTCTGCTCGTTGGTCAGATAGGTCGGACGATCATAGGTGTTCCCGTCCGACGCGCGGCAGGAATAGAGGCAGTCCGGATTATAGTCGGTCAGATTGGCGATCTGGCGCAACTGGCCAAAGAACGCGTCGACGTCGTACGTTCCCCAAGTGGAAATCAGGTCGCCGCGGTTGGGCGCCCCGCTGAAAAACTGCGCACCCGGCAGGGCGATCAGGCTGGCGTTGAGCAGGTCCTGATATTGCTGCCGCGTGATCGTGTGGATCTTGTAGGTCTGATCCGCCGTCCCCGCAGTCGTCGTGCGGCGCACCGAGCCGAACTGACATGGCGTCGTGGCGGGCGCGAGCGCAGGGTCGCAGAATTGCAGCAGGTCAAGGCTGCGTGCGCGTGACAGAACGACGCCCGGCGACAACTGGAAGCCATTCTCCCGCCGGCTTTCATTATCGTACATGCGGTGCTGGATACCGGCCTTGATCCGCGTGATCGGGCCGAAATTGTCGAACGTCCGATCGACGTCGAGCTGGTAGTTCCATTCCTTGTTCTTGTCCGCGAACGGCGTGTATTCGATCTGCGAATTCGCGCTGACGCCGGTCGTGCCAACCGTCGGATAATAGGATGCGGCATTGAGCAGGTCGACGTTCGGGATCTTGATCGTCCATAGCCCACTGTCGAGCCGGCTGTAGCTCGCGCGTTCGACCGGTGCGAGAATGGAGAAGGCCAGATCCTCGCGCTTGTTGGTCGCCAGGCTGAACTGCGCGCGCGCCTTCACCGTCCACGGGCCGGAGTAGAAGTCCGCGCCGGTCTGAGCGTAATGCTGCGAGATGCGCCGCTGGATGTCGCGCACCTGACTCGTGACGTTCAGCGCGGTGATGCCGCCGACGCCACGGACGAAGTCGAATGCGGTGACGTAATGGTTCGAATTCACTACGGCGTTAGTCACATTTACGTTGGCGTTGGCGCCGTTTGTGCCGATCGATCCATTCGGCGTCGCGACGCTCCAGTTATAGTCCTGCGACGACACACGGCGGATGTTCGGATTGTAGGAGGCGAAGACCGTCAGGTCGCGGTTCACCCGCCAGTCGACGCGGGCCTGAATCGACAGGCGCTTGTCGCCGCGGATCTGGCGGCCAGGGCGGGGCAGCGAGGGGACGAAATCTTCCCACTGCGCATAGCAGTTCAGACGGCTGTTGATCCCCGTTGTCGTGAGATTGGCGCAACCCGCCTTCGTAGTCACCGCCGCCGCGATCGGATCGAAGGGCTGGGTGAAGCTCTTTTCCGGCGAATTGTCGAGATCGCCGAACGCGGCATAGCCAGCGCCCTTGTCCGAAACGCGCGCGTAGTCGGTGCCGATATTCTGTGCTTCGTACGTGCCGCTCAGCAGGACGCCGACATTGCCGCCAAAGAACTTCTGGGTGACGATGCCATTGATCCGCGGCGTCAGACGCTGGCTGAGCGTCTGATAGGCGCCTTGAAGGTTAAGCCGGTAGAGCGGTTCCTTGAAGTCCAGGCCGGTGCGCTGTTCGATGCGGACAGTGCCGCCGACGCCGCCCGGCGTCATGTCGGCGGTCTGGCCCTTGATTACGTCGACGCTCTTGATGAGGTCGGACGAAATCTCGCCGACGCCGGCAGCGCGGCCGCCCTGATCGCCATTGGCCGACAAGGTGGTCATGCCATCGACTTCGATACGGATCAGATCCGCCGACTGGCCGCGAATCGTAAAGCCGCCCTGTTCGCCCGAGTCCGCAACATCCAGTGCAACGCCGGCGATGCGCGAGATCGCTTCGGCCGCGTTCTTGTCGGGGAACTGGCCGACGTCGTCCGCGACGATCGAATCCTGCGCGGTGCGTGCGGTCCGCTTGCGGGCGATGGCCGAGGCTTCGGCGTTGCGCACGCCGGTGACGATAACCTCGCCTTCGCGCGCCTCCTCTTCGGCAACCGGTGTCATGCGCTGAGAGACGACCGGTTCGAGCGGACCCGAGATCATCTCGTTGTTCGGCACCGTGCTGTTGGCGATGCCCGGGCCTGCAACCGGCGCGGTCTGCGCGGGTGCGGTGGCGCTCGAGGAAGGACGCGGCGTCGTCTGCGCCGGTGCAGGGCTATTGGTCGCGTTCTGCGCACCCGCGAGCGGGGTGAAGGCTCCTGCGATCGTCAGGGCCAGCAACGACGCGCCCGCGCGCGTTGCAATGCGATGGGCCGCGGTGTCCTTCATCATTCCTCTCCTCCGCCCGGCGTTGCCGGGTCGCCTGTCGTCGCCCAGACGCACGTCCGCAATGTCCAACGGCAGTCGGACATGGGGCAGGGCCCCGCGGATCACGGCTGTGACGACATCCCCTCTGTGCGGTCCGGTTCGGCCTGCTTAGCCTGGCACCGGTTCCGACGAAGGCGATCCTAGAGCAAATCCCAGCAATTGGAAACCGGTTTTTATTAGTGACACAAACTTGTCAGTCGGAAACTATATTGATCGAAGTCAGCTATGCGTGGACCAAGCGGCAAATTCGGTCAGCGCGGCCTGCGGCCCCGTCCCGAACCAGGCATAGCCGCCGCGCCGGCCGGCACTGATCCCCATGACGTCGTCGTGCAATGTCTTGTCGCGGTCGCCGAAGACGGGGGCGTTTGCGTCGACCGAGTAGAAGCGGGCCCAGATCGGCGGGGCTGCGGGGTCGGGGATCAGGCGGCGTCCCTGACCGTCGCGAGGGTCGCGCCAGGCCTGACCCTGGATCGCGCTCGCCTTCAACCAAGCGACGCCCGCGGTGACCGCTGCCGTGATTGCCGGCGTGCGTGGCAGACGCATCAGATAGCGCAGGATCGCCGCGCTTTCAGGTGCGGCCAGCGCGGCCGGCTCGTAATTGCGGGCCGAGGTGATGCGCAGCGTCAGCGCGTCATGCTGCTGACCCCAGCCGGTGCGGCGTCCGTCGGTCGTCACCTGCATCTGCAACAGGCAGTCGATCCCGCGCGCGGCGGCCGCGGCGGCCTCGCGTCGCAAACCCGCAGGCATCACGGCGAAGTCGCCGCGGCCGGCGCCGACGTCGGTCATCAACGTCAACACCTGCACCATCGCATTGTCGTTCAGCGTGATCGCATCGTGATAGCCGCCCTCCAGCGGCCAGACCTGCGGCCAGCCGCCATTGGGATATTGCGCGGCAAGCAGATACCGCAGCCCGCGAATTGCGCCGGCGCGATAGCGGTCCGCGGCGGCACTCGGCAACGCCGCTGCAACCTTGGCGAGAAAGCGCGTTTCGGTGATCGTCGCGTCATTGTCGATCGTGCCGACATAATGCCAAGCTTCCGACGGATCGAAGTCGCCTTCCGCCGGAACGCCGGAGTTGTTCGACACATAGGACTGGCCCAGCGCGCGCACTGCACCGTCGCGCGGCTGATTCTTGCCCCAGCCACCGGCAGGCGTCTGAAAACTCAAGATGACGTCGGCGACGTGACGCGCCTCCGGCCCCGCATACCACGCAGCGTCGCGGGTGAGGGGCATCGTCCGCTCGCCATTGCCGGTCGCCGGCTGGGGTGGAATCGCCATGCCGGGCTTGCGCTCCGCGGCGAGGGCGGCCTTGTCCGCACGCATTTGCGCCTGCGAGCGGGCGAGATAGGCCGACCAGACCGCACGGTCGTTCACGGGCAACAGAGCGATCCGGGCCGCAGTTACCGGTTCGGCGGGCTGGTTCATTCCGATGACGCGCGCGGCCACGGGCGTCAACGTCGTAGACGCGGTCAGCGCGCCAAGCGCCAGCGCGAGCGAAATCCTTTTGGCCACAATCCTCTCCCCTTGCTCCCATCAAACGGGATGTATAGCCATAGTGTAGGACAGGATCGGGTCACAGGCCAAGCGCCGATCTGCCGCTCAAAAGACGGAGGGGATACGCACGTGTCGGATCAACAGACCGAAAGCTGGCGGGACACGATCCTGGCCGGGCTCGCCAACTATATCGATGCGGGCTCGATCGTCGCGGGATCGGTGGCGCTGGCGCTGTGGAAGGACATCTACGGCCTGTCCGACAGCTTCATCGGCCTGATCGCGGCGTTCAGTGCGAATGCGATCTCGGCGGGTGTCGGCGCGCTGATCGGCGGCATGCTGTGCGACAGGTTCGGGCGCAAGAAGATCTACCAATATGATATGCTGTTCTACGCCTTCGGCATGGCGTGGCTGGTGTTCGCGTCCGCCCCGTGGATGATCGTGCTCGGCTTCGTTCTCGTCGGTCTCGCGGTCGGTGCCGATATCCCTGCATCCTGGTCGCTGATTGCCGAACAGGCGCCGGACAAGAAGCGCGGGGCGCATTCGGGCGTTGCCCAATTGCTCTGGTATCTGGGGCCGGTTGCCGTGCTGGTGGCGGCGTATTTCCTGAAGCCCTTCGGCCTCGATGGCGTCCGCTGGCTGTTCATCCACCTGCTGGTACTCGCGCTCGCGCTGACGTTCCTCCGCTCCAAGATGCGCGAATCGCAGCGGTGGGAGGAGGCGCAGGCGGCGTCCGGCGGCGGCGCGCCGCAGCGGGACTGGCGCCAGCTGCTACGCGCACCCTATCTCGGTTCGGTCTTGTTCCTCGCCGCCATGTACGGATTCTGGAACCTGTGGGCTGGCTATAACGGCTTCTTCACGCCGTATCTGATTGAGCGGAACAACCTGCCCGAATGGACGGCGACGATGCTGCCGGCGAGCTATTTCCTCATCGGCATGCTCTCGATCCTCGGCATCTTCATGACGCTGTCCGACCGGGTGAACCAGCGGCTGCTGTTCGGCATATCCGCCGCGCTGCACGTCGTCGGCATGGCGTTGCTCGCCATCTTCGGCTTCCGGCTCGAAATCGTCATCGCGCACATCGTCATCATGGGGATAGCCGGCGGCTTCGGCGCGCAGAGCTTCTTCCAGCTGTGGTCGGCGGAGCTGTTCCCGACCGCGATTCGCTCGACCGCGCAGGGGCTGACCTTCGCCATCGTCCGCATCGGCCTCGGTATCTGGAGCCTCGCGGTGCCGACGCTCGCGGCTTACGACTTCACCGTGCTGGCGTGGATCTTGACCGGTTTCCTGGTCGTATCGGGTGTGATCGGCCTGATCTGGGCGCCGCGCAACGAGGGCAAGTCGCTAGAGCAGATCGACCGCGCACGGGGCGCGGGGGCGTGAGTATCAGCGGTGTCGGGAAATGGTGCCTAGGGACGGGATCGAACCGCCGACACTGCGATTTTCAGTCGCATGCTCTACCAACTGAGCTACCTAGGCATTTCGTCGGACCGGGCCGCGAAGGAGCGCTGCCTTTAGTCGCGGGAATCGGGCATGTCTAGCCCCGGATCGGCAGGTGGGCCCGGAATTCGGTAGCCTTCGCCCAGCCATTGCAACAGATCGCGATCGCGGCAGCCTTGCGAGCAGAAAGGGGTGTGCTCCGACGAGGACGGCTTTGAGCAGACCGGGCAGAGGTTACGCGTGGCGGGCTTGGACATGGCCGGCGGATATGGCGAGCGCTGCGTCGCCCCGCAAGACGATCGCGGTGCCGGTGCGGCGGGCGAGTTCCTCGACCCACGTGGTGCGGGATCCGATTTCGGCGATGACGGCCGGGTGCGCGGTCAGAACGCGCTCGCCGATGCCGAGGCTGCGTTCGGCGCGGCGCAGCAGGGCGCGGGCATGCGCCAGCGGGCCGTCCATGGCATAGAGTTCCGCCAGCGACCGGCGCCGCCGTGGGCGGACGATCTGGACGAAACCGAAGCCGTTGACCGCGGTGCGCTCGAACGGCTGCGGCAGCATGACGTCGATCGCGTCGGCGGCGGCGGTCCGCGCGGCCTTGTCGGTGCCGGGCAGGTCGATGCCGATCGAGCCGGTCAGGTCGAGGCGGCGGATGGTCCGCGCCGCCGCGGTTGTGCCGATGACGGAAAGTGCGGCCGGAGAGAGTGTGCCGTCGATATCGATCAACGTCATCGCCGGCGTCAGCGCGATGTCGAGCGCACCGCCGAGGAAGCGCGCCCGGCCGGTCGCCGCTTCTTCGAGAAGTTCGGACCAGCCCGCGACCTCGAGTCGATCCGTATCGGTGTGGCGCAGGATCGTGCCGGCGGGCAGATCGGCGGCAGCATCGCCTTCGCATGCATCTGACCGTGCCGGGCGTGCGCGCGCCCGTTTGGACTTATCGGGTTCGGAGATGGCGGGACGGGTGATCTCGACCAGCGTCTCCGCCCCTTGCGTCACGCCGGCGGGGAGGGGAGCGATCAGCGCCTCGCCACCGGACCAGGCGACGATGCCCTGGCCGCGCTCGGGCATTCGGGCGATCAGGCGTGCGCGCAGGATGGTCCCAGCGATCAGCTCGCCTTCGGGAAAGATGCGGGCTTCGAGGATCGTGTCGCCCTCGATCAGCGCGGCGCGTATTTCGCCAATGCCGTGTTCGATGAACCATTCAGGCATCGGCGGCTCCGGGCGCGCGCCATGTTCCGTTCGTGGTGCGCTTGTCGACGCACCGTATTTCGTGCCGCAAGCGACGGAGGGGCGTATCGCAGAACGGTGATTCGACAGGCTCAGCACGAACGGGGAGAGGAAAGCGCGTCACTCTCCCGACAGACTCACGCAAACACCCAGCCGGACGCCTCGAGCAGCCCCCGCGTCTCGAACAGCGGCAAGCCGACGACCGCCGAATGCGACCCCGACAGGAACCGCACGAACGTCTCGGCGCGGCCCTGGATCGCATAGCCGCCCGCCTTGCCCATGCCTTCACCGCTCTCGACATACCAGTCGATTTCGGCGTCGCTCAGCCGCTTGAAGGCGACGACGGTACCGACGGACCGCACCCGCGCGCGCCCCTCGCGATCGATGACGCACAGGCCGGAAATGCAGCGATGCCGTCGCCCCGACAACAGGCCGAGCATGCGGCGCAGGTCAGCCTCGTCGACGGGCTTCTCCAGGATGCGCGTGCCCACCGCGACGGTCGTGTCGCCGGCAAGCACGATCTCGTCCGCAGCCCGCTCCACCGCCCGCGCCTTGCCCTCGGCCAGGCGCGCAACATAGGCGGCCGGCGCCTCTCCCTTCAACGGCGTCTCGTCGATATCGGGGGCAGCGATCCGCGTCGGCACGACGCCGATGCGCGCGAGCAGTTCGCGCCGGCGCGGCGACGTCGAGGCGAGGACGAGCGCCGGTGCGCTCATGACGAAGGCGTCGCTTATTGCGGCCCGGGACCGCCGCGGCCCGGCATGAAGCGGTAAGTGATGCGCCCCTTGGTCAGGTCATAGGGAGTCAGCTCGACCAGCACCTCGTCGCCGACGAGGACGCGGATGCGGTTCTTGCGCATCTTGCCTGCGGTATGGCCCAGGATCTCGTGATCGTTCTCCAGCCGGACGCGAAACATCGCGTTGGGCAGAAGCTCGACCACCTGGCCGCGCATTTCGAGCAGTTCTTCCTTGGCCAAACGGCAACCTCTTTTAAAAATCAGGCGTAAAAGCTGGCCGCGCCCTTACGCCGAGAGACGCGAAAAGGGAAGAGGACCGAAACTACGCTGGGTTATGCTTGTCGAGGAACGCCTGCATCGCACGCAGGAACTCCAAGCGATCTTCGCTGCGACTGAAATGGTGATCGCCCTTCGGCTGTTCAATATAGGTGACGTCCCGCCCGGCCGACCGCAGCCGTTCCGCCATTTCGCGTGATTGGGCGATCGGGACGACGGTGTCGGCCTTGCCATGTACCAGCAATAGCGGGATCGCCGACTTCTCCGGCGAATAGATGGGCGATACCGAGCGGAAATCGGTGGCTTGCAGCTGGAGCCAGTCGCTACGCGCCCCCGAATTCAGGAACTGGGCATCATAGCGGCGCAAGCGTGGCAGGTCGGACACACCGGCGTAGGAAACCGCGCAGCGATAGACAGTCGGGTCGCGCTGCGCGGCCCGCATCGCGGCGTAGCCGCCATAGGAGGCGCCGATGATGCACACGCGTTTGGGATCGGCGACGCCGTCTTTCGCCAGCTGCGTCACCGCATCGTTCAGGTCGTCCTGCATCGCGAGACCCCACTGGCCCTGTCCCTTCAGCGTGAACTGCGTGCCATAGCCCGACGAGCCGCGATAATTGGGCTGAACGACGGCATAGCCACGCTCGGCAAGGTACTGCGTCCACCAGTCCCATTCCTCGCTGTCACGTGCGAACGGGCCGCCATGGGGCAGGACGATGAGTGGCAGGTTCGTCGACTTGCCGCGCGGCAGCGTCAGCACGGCGGCGATTTCCAGGCCGTCGCGTGCCTTATAGCGAATCGTGCGGACGGGGTTCAGCCGTGCGGCTCGGATCGCGCTATTGGTATAGGCGAGGAAGCGCAGGTCACGCGTCTTGCGATCGTAAAGGTAGAAAGCGCCAGGCGAATTGCTCGCCCCGATGTTGACGATCGGACGATCATGGTCGTGGCTGAAGTTCAGGATGTCGACCTGGCCGTTCGACACGAAGCCCTGAACTTCGGCCTGTAGCTTGACGAGGTCGGGGTCGATCCATTCGGTCCGCGCCCGGTCGTCGAGGTAGCTGACGCCGGCTAATCCATCGCGCGTGGTGTTCAGGACATAGCCTTCGAGGTCGAAGTTCTTGCTGCCGTAGAGCCGCTTGCCGAGCTCCAACTTGATAAGGTCATATTCGTACAGACCGCCAAAGCCATCGGCATCATCGGCCATCGCCAGCGCCTTGCCCGGTTCGGCCAGGAAGCTGGCGGGGATGACATAGCTGTCCTTATGGGTGCGCGCCTTGACAATCGTTTCGAAATCCTGGCCCGCTCCACCACGGTAGAGAACGCGCATTTGCCGGCCGTCGAGCGACCGACCGATGCCCATGCGGACGACGCCCTGGCCATCCGCGACCCAGGACATGACGCCCTCGCGCGGGCCGACGACGCGCTTCGTCTTGCCGGTCGACACATCGACTTCAGCCACCTGCGGCCAGAAATTGATGTTGCTCGGCTCGAGCGACGACTGATAGGCGATCAGCACGCGCGGCGTCCCGTCGCGCGCGGTCCATAGTACGTCGTCGGCGTTCTGCGCAGCGTCGCGCGTTACCAAAGGCACGACCTTGCCGTCCGCCGCGGCAATGCCGACCGCGCGTCGAACATACCATTCGCCGGCGTCTGGAACCGGCACCTTGTCGCCGACCCCCACGACCAGCCAGTCGTTGTTAACCCATTGCCACCAGTTGAGGTCGCCCTTGCCGGTTGCGATGAGTTGCGGCGGGGCCTGTCCCTCGACAGCCAGGATAGCAAAATACTGCTGACCCTTGATCGCGACCCGCGCGGCGATCCGCTTGCCGTCAGGGGACAGTTTAGGGCTGACCAGCGCAGGCAATTCAGCGAATTGCTCGATCGGCCGGGGAACGGCCGCGGGCGCGGCGGGCGGCGTTTGCGCGACCGTGGCGGCGGCTAGGCCACATGCGGCTACGGTCAGAGCGAGAAGAGACTTTCGACGCACGGTGTACCCCTCGCAAGCTCAAAGTACCGAGCAAGCTATCCGAGGAGTTGCTTTAGATCAATAGATTGGAGCGCTCAGCGCCGCGGCGACGTTTTGCACATCAAGCCATGTCGGCGACGATTGCGGGGCCGGGAAGCGCGTTTTTTTGGGAGCGCCAGACGTCGCGCTTCTTCAAATATGCCAGCGAATAACTGAATTCGTTGTGGTGGCACGTGCATTTATTCAGTCACACGACGCGTCATCTGCACCGAAAGACGACGGCATTCTCGGCGCCAGCGACGCGTATGGAGGTCGCCTGGTCAAAATGGACGTCTTTGCGGAAAGATAGAGAAATCCAAACGACCAAACCGACCGCGGCGACTGACGCCGCGGTCAAGTGGATTACATGCGGACGCCCAGGCCCAGCTTGACCTGATGGCGTTCGAAGTCCTCGGTCGGTCCCGGCAGCGTCGTCACGTCGAAGCCGCGCAGCTTGGTGTAGACATATTCGATCTTGCCGTATGCGCTCGGGCCGAACTGCTGTTCGACGCCGCCACCGATGTGATAGCCGTTCAAATTCTGGCGCAGGCTGAGAATGCTCGGCGGGTTGGTGGTGCGCGTCGAGTCGTACGCAATACGCCCGCGGCTATAGCCGCCCTTCACGTACAGCAAAGTCTCCAGGCCGACGGCGATGCCAACGCGGCCACCGGCGGTCAGCGACAGCGGCGCGCGGTAGCAGTTGGTCGCACCGATCAGCGTGGTGCAGGCTTCGCCCGACGAGCCCTCGGCGCCGACGTATCCGCCGATGAGCAGTGCGCGGCCGACCGGAACGTCGAAGCCCGCTTCACCGCCATAGGTCACGCCTTCCTTGGTGACGATGTCGCCGCTCAGCCGGTCATAGCCCGCCTGTACTTCCAGGCGCAGGCCACCGAAGACTTCAGCATCGCTCGGCAGCGGTTCGTACGGGAGGTAGGGCCCGTCCTGTGGCACCGGCGCGGCATAGACTGGATAGCCGCCGGTCTGCGTCGTGACGACGACGCCGGGGCGCGTCGTGCGGGTGACGGTCGTGTGGGTCTGCTGCGCGGCGGCGGGCAGCGCGACGGACGCGAGTGCGACGAAGGCGAGTTTCTTCATGGACGTGTCCCCTTTGTTGCCTGCGGGCGTATGGGGAGGGGGCGGGCCGGGCAAGCGGAGTCCCGGGCGGGGCTGTGCCGGGTGTGCCGTTTTCGGAAAAGTCGCCGGGGAGTCTCGCTAAGCGACGCGGCGAAGCCGCGCCGTCGGACGGAGGGGTGGTGTCTGCCGCCCCTCCGCCGGCCGGTCGCGCTTGTTGACGCGGAGCGTCAGCCTGCGCTGCCAGCTAACGCTGCCAGCAGCAGCAGTGCGACGATATTGGTGATCTTGATCATCGGGTTCACTGCAGGCCCCGCCGTATCCTTGTACGGATCGCCCACCGTGTCGCCGGTGACCGCGGCCTTATGGGCTTCGCTGCCCTTGCCGCCGTGGTTCCCGTCCTCGATATACTTCTTGGCGTTGTCCCACGCGCCGCCGCCGCTGGTCATCGAAATGGCGACGAACAGCCCAGAGACGATCACGCCCAGCAGCATCGCGCCGAGCGCCGCGAAGCCCTGAGCCTGTCCCGCTACCGCGCGGACGATGAAGTACACCGCGATCGGGCTGACGACCGGCAGCAGCGAGGGGATGATCATTTCCTTGATCGCGGCTCGGGTGACGATGTCGACCGTCCGGCCGTAGTTGGGCCGGCTGGTCCCCTCCATGATGCCCGGATTGTCGCGGAACTGATCCCGGACGTCCTGCACCACGCTGCCCGCTGCGCGGCCCACGGCGGTCATGCCGAACGCGCCGAACAGATAGGGCAACAGCGCGCCGAGCAGCAGCCCGACGATGACGTACGGATTGCTCAGCGAGAAATCGACCGTGACGTCGGGGAAGAACTCCTTCAAATCGGTTGTATAGGCGCCGAACAGCACCAGCGCGGCAAGCGCCGCGGAGCCGATGGCATAGCCCTTGGTCACCGCCTTGGTGGTGTTGCCCACCGCGTCCAGCGCGTCGGTTTTGTGTCGGACGTCGTCGGGCAGCCCTGCCATTTCGGCGATGCCGCCGGCATTGTCGGTGACCGGACCGTAAGCGTCCAGCGCGACGACCATGCCGGCCAGCGCCAGCAGCGATGTCGCAGCGAACGCGACCCCGATGATCCCCGCCAGCTGATAGGTCGCGATGACCGCGACGACGATGACGAGCGTGGGCAGCGCGGTCGATTCCAGGCTGATCGCCAGCCCCTGGATGACGTTGGTGCCGTGGCCGGTGACCGACGCCTTGGCGATCGACTTGACCGGGCGATAGGCGGTGCCGGTGTAATATTCGGTGATCCACACCAGCAGGCCGGTGACGGCAAGCCCGATCATCATGCAGTAGAACAGGTCGAGCGCGGTGAAGGCTTGGCTGCCGACGGCCTCAGCGCCCAGCACCGCTTCGGTCGTCAGCGTGTCCGTCGCCCCTTCCAGGAAGCCCGCGCCGCCGATGACCGCGTTCAGGTCGCCGAATGCATATTGGAACACGCCGTAGATCGCGAAGACCGACAGGCCGACGGTAACCCAGAAGCCCTTGTACAGCGCGCCCATGATCGATCCCTTCGATCCCAGCCGCACGAAATAGGTGCCGATGATCGAAGTGATGATGCATACGCCGCCGACGAGCAGCGGGACCGACATCAGCGTCAGCAGCTCGGCCGACGACGCCTTAACGAGCAGCGCGATCGACACCATCGTCAGGCCGATCGTGACGACATAGGTTTCGAACAGGTCGGCGGCCATGCCGGCGCAGTCGCCGACGTTGTCGCCGACATTGTCGGCGATGACCGCGGGGTTGCGGGGGTCGTCCTCGGGAATGCCCGCCTCGACCTTGCCGACCAGGTCAGCGCCGACGTCGGCGGCCTTGGTGAAGATGCCCCCACCCAGACGCGCGAAGATCGAGATGAGCGATGCGCCGAAGGCGAGCGCGGTCAGCGCCTCGATCACTTCACGATCGTTCGGCGCGACGCCGGCCGGGCCGACCAGATACCAGAAGATGCCGGCGATCGAGAGCAGCCCCAGGCCCGCGACCAGCATGCCGGTGATCGCACCTGACCGGAACGCCATGGTGAGGCCGCCCTGCAGCGATCCACGCGCAGCCTCCGCGGTCCGCACATTCGCGCGCACCGAAATGTGCATCCCGACATAGCCCGCGACGCCCGACAGGATCGCGCCGATCAGGAACCCGGCGAGCGACACGGTGCCGAGCGTCAGGAACAATATGGCGGCAACGACGACGCCGACGATGGCGATGGTGGTATATTGGCGCCCTAGATAGGCCTTGGCGCCTTCCTGGATGGCGGCGGCGATGTCCTGCATCTTCGCATCGCCCGCGGGGCTTTTCAGCACCTGCGAACTGGTGACGAGGCCGTAGAGCACGGCGATGATGCCGCACGCGATGGCCAGATAGACGATTGTCATAGGCGATCTTCCCCTAATTCCTGGGGTTCAAACTTGACCAGGACGGGGATCGTGATCGTCCGCGGGAAGACGCTGGCTAGAAGCGCAGCGCGGCATGTAGCGGTGCTACATGCAAGTAAGCGACGCCGACCAGCGCCTCCCCGCGGACGACCGCGAAGCGGCGGGTCGATTTTGGCACCGGGCGGCGTCGCTCGTCAGTCACGATGCACTGGCATCGCTCCTGTCCTCGCTTCTTGCCCGACACCAAAATCGCCTCCGTCACGACCCCGTCCTGATCAAGTTTGAACCCTCAACGCAACGCTACGCGAGCACACAGTCAGGAAACGGCCCGGCTCTTTGGCGGTCGGGTCCGAGATCAAGGAGGGGGAGGCTATAGGTGCGATCCGGTGGGCGCAAGCCGCACGGGTCAGGCGTGCAGCCAGCCCAGCTTTTCAGGCAGCGAAACCGACAGTCCAGCATCGGTCACGGTCAGACTGTCGCCGGATGAAAAGTGGCCGATGCGTGTCGCGGGGACGGCCGGCTCGACCCCCACGGGCAGGGCGAAAAGCAGTTCGTAATCATCGCCCGCGGTGGCGGCAGCCATCCGATCTCCGCTCCAACGGCGATAGGCGTCGGACAACGGAATGCAGGCCAGATCGATTGTCACGGCACAGCCGCTGGCGCTCGCCATGCGTGTCGCGTCAAGCAACAGGCCGTCCGATACGTCCATCATCGCGTGCACCTGTCGCGCGAGTGTCTGCCCCTCCACCAGCCGGGGCGTCGGCCTGCGGTAGCGATCGACCAACGCCGCCGGCCCTGCGGCCCCCCGCGCGATGGCCAGGCCTGCCCCGGCATCCCCGATCGTCCCCGTCACCCACAGAGCGTCGTCCGCCTGAGCACCGCTGCGCATCGGCGCAGCCTTCGCTCGCCCGATCGCCGTCAACGCATAGGTCCGGCCGCCCGATACGGTATCTCCACCGAGCAGCGTGCACCCGAGCGTTCGCAGGGCGAAGGCCAGTCCGTCCAGAAATGCGCCGTCCCAGGCCGGATCCCTGACCGGCATGCCGAGCAACACGCCCTCCGGCACGGCACCTTTTGCCGCGAGATCCGACAAATTTACCGCCAGCAGCTTCCAGGCGACATCGTCAGGCGGATCGTCGGGCAAAAAATGCACGCCTTCCACCATCAGGTCGGTCGTCAGCACGAAATCGCCGATTCGCGCGGCATCATCGCGCAGGTCGAGCGCTCCGGGATGGAGCGGCAGGGCGCGCAATCGTCGGAGAATTTCGATTTCTGTCATGACCGTTCCTGGCGAGATCAGGTCGCCCGCGTTGCCGGCCTTCACAACGACCATAGGCAACATCAAGAAACACAATAAAATTATTTGGGCGCTTAGCCGTGAGGCGTGATCTCGCGATAAGTTAACGTCACGTCACCAAAAAGCGACTGTCAGACCGCGCCCTCAATCATTAATCCAAATTTAGCCACTCCGTCCTAGTTCCACGGTTAACGCCCGATTTTCGGGGGCCAAGCCCGCCCGCGCTGATCGTCGGGATTAGGAGACGGAAACGTGTTTCACTGGTTTTACGCAAATGCTCCGGTCCGCCGCAAGTTCGACATTCTGACCGGCGCCTATACCACGCTCGGCGCAATTCCCGTCGCGACGACATGGCTGGCAACTACCGGAGCGGCGGCCCCCACGACGTTGACCGCGGTCGCCGGCGGGGCGCTGGCGGGCATCATCGCAGTCGCCCTGTGGTCGAAGAAGGCGGTCTGCGATCCGTACGTCAGCACCGTCGTACGCATGGAGGGCATTGCCGCCGGTGACCTGACCAGTCCGATCGATTTCATGGACCATCGCGACTGCGTCGGGCGCATGGCCCGCGCGATGGAGGTGTTCCGCAAGAATGGCGAGATCGTGAAGACCGCCACGGCTGCGCAGGAGCAGGTCGTGGGCGCGTTGGGGGACGGCCTGTCGAAGCTGGCGAACAGCGATCTGACTCATCGGATCAACGACAGCTTCCCGGCCGATTACGAACGCTTGCGGGTGGATTTCAACCGCGCGATGGATGCGGTCAGCGAAGTTATGACCGCAGTCAGCGAAGCGACGGCGGGGATCAACAACGGCGCCAGCGATATCCGCCAGGCGTCGGACGATCTGTCGCAGCGCACCGAGCAGCAGGCCGCGAGCCTGGAGGAAACCGCCGCCGCGATGGACGAGATCACCGGCACCGTGCGCGAGACCGCCGCGGGCGCCAGTCGCGCCAATTCGGTGGTCGCCGAAGCACGGGAAGAGGCCGAGCAGTCCGGTGACGTCGTCCGTCGTGCGGTCGATGCGATGAACGGCATCGAGCGCGCCTCGGCCGAGATCAGCGAGATCATCACCGTCATCGACGGCATCGCGTTCCAGACCAACCTGCTGGCGCTCAACGCCGGGGTCGAAGCTGCGCGCGCCGGCGATGCGGGCAAGGGCTTCGCCGTCGTCGCGTCCGAAGTGCGTGCGCTCGCGCAGCGGTCGGCCGATGCGGCGAAGGACGTGAAGGCCAAGATCATGGCGTCGTCCGAACAGGTCGAAGTCGGCGTCGAACTCGTCAGCGAAACCGGCAAGGCGTTGCAGCGCATCATCAACCGCATCGGCGACATCAGTTCGCTGGTCGGGTCGATCGCCTCGTCGGCTGCGCAGCAGGCGAACGGCCTGCAGCAGGTCAACACCGCCGTGTCGGAGATGGATGGTGTGACTCAGCAGAATGCGGCGATGGTCGAGCAGGCCACGGCGGCCGCGCGCAGCCTGGCCGAGGAGGCCGACCAGCTGGCACGGCAGGTCGCGCGCTTCCGACTGGACGAAACGCAGCGCATCGCCGCCGCCAGCCAGAACATCGTCCACACGCTCCAGGCACGCGCCGCCCAGGCCGGGCGCGACATCGCGCGGGCGCCGCGCAAGTGGGTCGCGGTCGGCGGCGGTGGCGGATCGGCGGCGGTCGCCACGGCGGCGGTCGCAGAGGACGACTGGTCGGAATTCTGACCGGCACCGTTCGCCCATCCCGACCCCGCTCAGGAGCCCTTTCGTCATGACCATCGCGCTTGCTTCCATCCTCGACACCGCCGCGGCGGGCCCGCTGCGGGCTGAGCTGCGCAAAGCGGTCGACGGCGGCCGGCCGGTCGTGATCAACGGCAGCGCGGTGGAGCGGACCGGACAGGCCTGCCTCCAGGTGCTCGTTGCTGCCAAGGCAGCGGCGGACGGAGCCGGACTCGCCTTCGGCATCCAGGAACCGAGTGCCGCGCTGACGGAGATGGCAACCCTCGCCGGGCTCCATCCGCTCGTCGCTGCCGCTTGAGCCCTTCCGGAGTTCAATCCATGGATCTCGATGCAATCCAGCAGATCTTCTTCCAGGAGTGCGAAGAAGGCCTGGCCGGAATGGAAGCCAATTTCGCGGCGCTGCGCGACGGCGACCGCGATGGCGAGACGATCAACGCGGTGTTCCGCTGCGTCCATTCGATCAAGGGCGGTGCGGGTGCGTTCGGCTACGAACGGCTGCAAGCCTATACCCACCACTACGAGACGTTGCTCGATCGCATCCGCGACGGCACGCTGGAGCTGACGCCCGATCTGCTCGACCTGGTGATGATCGCGTTCGACCTGCTGTCCGATCATGTCGCGGCGGCGCGGGACGGCAGCGATACGCCGGCCGACGCCCAGATGCTCGCGCGGCTGGAGGCAGCGGCCGACGGCCACGGCGCGGGCGAGACGGGTGCAGCGACACCCGAGCCCTCGGCCGACGACGGGGTCTTCGACATGCTCGACGACGTGGTTGCCCCCGCCGCCCCGACGGCCGCGGCAGGCGATGACTTCGATGACCTGATGGCGATGCTCGGCGACGTCGCCCAGGCGGCCGACGTGTCGGAAGATTCCTGTGCGACGGCGGGCTGGCAGCTGACCTATCGTCCGACCGCCAATGCCTTCGACAATGGCGCCGAACCGCTGCTTCTGCTGCGCGAGCTCGCCTATCTGGGCGGTGTCGTGACCCACTGCGACACGTCGGCCGTGCCGTCGCTCGACGCGATGGATCCGGACTGTGCCTATCTGGCGTGGACGGTCGCGCTGCCCGGCCATGTCGCCGAGGACGACATTCGCGCGGCATTCGAGTTCACCGATGCGTGCTCGATCACGCTCGGGCGTGCCGATGCGCCTGCGGCGCCGTCGGCCCCCGCCGCGCCGACCGCTCCCGTCGTCGTTGCTGCACCGGTTTCGGCGCCGGCCCAGGCCCCGGCCCCAGCCCCCGCCCCCGCACCCGACGTAGCCCCGGCGGCGGAGGAACCCATCAAGCCCGCTACCGCCCCGGTGCCGGCCGCCGCTGCGCGGCCGACGCCGGCCGCGGCGGTTGCGCAGACGATCCGCGTCGATCTCGATAAGCTCGACCGCCTGGTCAACCTCGTCGGCGAACTCGTCATCACGCAGGCGATGCTCGCCCAGCGACTGTCGGAGCTCGACATGAGCGGCACGTCCGAGATGACCGACCTCGAGCATCTGACGCGCGAGCTGCAGGAATCGACCATGGCGATCCGCGCGCAGCCGATGAAGACCGTGTTCAGCCGCGTACCCCGCATCATCCGCGAGCTCGAAAGCGAGACCGGCAAGCGCGTCCGCCTGGACGTCGAAGGCGAGATGACCGAAGTCGACAAGACCGTGGTCGAGCGCATCGGCGAACCGCTGACCCATCTGATCCGCAACGCCGTCGATCACGGCCTGGAATCCCCCGACGAGCGTGTCGCGGCGGGCAAGCCGGCCGAGGGCGTCGTCCGCCTGTCGGCCGCGCACCAGTCGGGCCGCATCGTCATCACCGTCGCCGACGACGGCAAGGGCATCGATCGCGAGCGCGTCCGCGCCAAGGCGATCGAGCGCGGTATCGTCCATGCCGACGCGACGCTCAGCGACGAGGACATCGACAATCTGATCTTCGCGCCGGGCTTCTCGACTGCGGCGACCATCACCAACGTGTCCGGCCGCGGCGTCGGCATGGACGTGGTGCGCAAGAACATCCAGGCGCTGGGCGGTCGCATCGGCATCCAGTCGCAGAAGGGCGCAGGGTCGAGCTTCTCGCTCAGCCTGCCGCTGACGCTTGCGGTGGTCGATGGCATGATCGTGACGGTCGGCAACCAGACCTATGTCATCCCGCTCAACCACATCGTCGAAAGCGTGCGGCCGACGCCCGACATGCTGAACGCGCTCGGCCCCAGCGGATCGGTGCTCGACGTGCGCGGTGCCTATGTCCCGGTGCTGCCGGTCTGCGATCACCTCGGCATTCCCGATGCCAACCGCGACCCGATCGGATCGGTGCTGATCGTCGTCGACGGCGATCAGGGCCAGGCGGCGCTGATGGTCGATTCGATCCAGGACCAGCGCCAGGTCGTCGTCAAGAGCCTGGAATCGAACTTTCAGGCGATCGACGGCATCGCCGGCGCGACCATCCTGGGTGACGGCCGTGTCGCCCTGATCATCGATGTCGATGCCCTGACCGCCCGCAGCCGCTCGAGCGCGCGCGCACCGATGGCGAAGGCGGCATGAGCGCCGCGGCAGCCCTTATCGCCGGCGACCGGCAGCGTGAATTCGCCTATCAGCCGGCGGATCACCGGGCGGTCGCCGAGATCGTCTATGGCGAGGTCGGCATCCTGCTGCCCGACGGCAAGGCGCAGCTGGTCTATGGCCGACTGGCCCCCCGCGTGCGGGCGTGCGGGCTGAAGAGCGTCGGCGACTATATCGCGCTCGTCGGGCGCGATGCTGCCGAAAAGGCGCGGATGATCGACGCGCTGACGACCAACCACACCAGCTTCTTTCGCGAGAACCATCACTTCGACGATTTCGTCGAACGGCTATGGCCCGATCTGTCGGATCGCCTGACCCGCGGCGGTCGCGTGCGGCTGTGGTCGGCGGCCTGTTCGAGCGGCGAGGAGCCCTATAGCTGGCTGATGGCGACGTTCGGCACCGACCGCGCCGCCGCCCAGCGCATGCTGAAGCGCGACATCCGCCTGCTCGCCACCGACGTGTCGCCCAGTGTCATCGCGACCGCGCGGATTGGCCATTATGCTGCGGCCACGCTGCGCACGATTCCCGACGCATTGCGCAGCACATGGGTGTCGGGAAGCGGCGATACCCAGGCGATCGACCCGCTGCTGCGCGACGCGATCAGCTTCCGCGCGCTCAACCTGCTCGGCGACTGGCCGATGCGGGGCAAGTTCGATGCGATCTTCTGTCGCAACGTCATGATCTATTTCGACGAACCGACGAAAGCCCGCCTCCAGGCGCGGCTCGCCGATCAGCTCGAGGTCGGCGGGATGCTCTACATCGGTCATTCCGAACGGCTGCTCGGCGGGGTCGAACAGCGTTTCCAGTGCGTCGGGCGCACTGCGTATCTGAAGGTGTCGGCATGACCGTGCGCACGCTGATCGTCGACGATTCCCCGACGATGCACGCCTTGATCGGCCGCAAGCTGGCCGCCGATCCCGAGATCGAGGTCGTAGGGGTTGCGCACGACGCGAACGAGGCGCGTGCCCAGATCAAGGCGCTCAATCCCGACGTCGTCACGCTCGACGTCGAGATGCCGGGGATGAACGGCCTGGACTTCCTCGAGCGGCTGATGCGCCTGCGCCCGACGCCGGTGGTGATGCTGTCGACGCTGACCTCGGCGGGGGCGGAGGTAAGCCTCGCCGCGCTCGAGCTGGGCGCGTTCGATTGCTACGACAAGGCGCGCCTGCAACTCGGGCCCGTCGGTGGGTACGGCGAGCCCAACCTGACTGATCTGGTCCGCGCCGCCGCCCGGGCGCAGGTCGCCCGCTCGCGCGATATGGCGCCCGCACCGACCGCCGCTGCAGCGTCGGCACCGGTCGCCCCGGTCGCGGGCAAGGTCTTCACGCCGCGCGCCAACAGCGTGATCGCGATCGGCGCATCGACCGGCGGGGTCGAGACGCTGATCGCACTGCTCACCGAATTTCCCGCCAACTGCCCGCCGACCGTCATCACCCAGCATATGCCGGCCAGCTTCACGCCGAGTTTTGCCGCGCGGCTCGACCGGTTGTGCAAGCCAAGCGTGTCGGAAGCGCGTCCCGGCGCGCCGCTCGAAGTGGGGCGCGTCTATCTGGCACCCGGCGGCGAACGGCACCTCGAAATCGCCGGCGAGGGCGCGCGGCGTCATTGCCGCCTGGTCGAAGGTGACAAGGTCAACGGACATCGCCCCTCGGTGGACAAGCTGTTTCACTCGGTCGCCAGGGTCGCCGGGCGCGACGCGGTGGGCGTGATTCTGACCGGCATGGGCGGCGACGGAGCCGAGGGGTTGAAGGCGATGCGCACCACCGGCGCGATGACCATCGGCCAGGACAAGGCCACCAGCGTCGTCTACGGCATGCCGGCCGTCGCCTTCGAGATCGGCGCGGTCGCCGAACAGCTCCCGCTGCGCCGTATCGCGCCGCGCATCCTGACGGCCTGTTCGGCATGACTGCGCTGGCACCCCGTGACGGCTTTCGCCGCATGACCGTCGCGCAGGGCGAGATGCGGGTATCGAACGAAGCCGACATCGTGCTGACGACGGTGCTCGGCAGCTGCGTCGCGGCGTGCTTCTACGATCCTGTAGCGCGCGTCGGTGGCATCAACCATTATCTGCTGGCGGACGGCACCGCATCCGACCCCGCCTCGATGCAGCGCTACGGCGTCTATGCGATGGAAGTGCTGATCAACGCGATGCTGTCGCATGGCGCGGCGCGCCACCGGCTGAAGGCGCGCATCTTCGGCGGAGCGACGATGCGCCGCGGGTTTCGCGACATCGGCGGCGCCAACATCGATTTCGCCCGCCGGTTCCTGCGCGACGAACGCATCGCGCTGGTCGGTGAGGACGTCGGCGGCACCAGCGCGCGCCGGGTCGAGTTCCGGCCGGCGGTGGGGCTCGCCCGCTGCCGGACCGTGACCGATGCCGTCCGGACGCAGAGCGCACCGCGCCCGGTGCTCCAGCCGGCGTCGACCGGCGACGTCGAATTCTTCTGATGACACGATTTGACCGCGAAGGACGCAACACTGTGACCAAGACGATCATGACCGTCGACGATTCGCCCAGCATGCGCATGCTGCTGCGGGTCGCTCTGACCGACATGGGCTATAGCGTGATCGAGGCCGAGGACGGCGTCCATGCGCTCGAGACTTTGGGCCAGGCGGGCGTCGAGCCCGATCTGCTGATCACCGACATCAACATGCCCCGGATGGACGGCTTCGGCCTGATCTCGCACGTGCGCGGGCAGGGCAGGCGCAGCCTGCCGATCCTGGTGCTCACGACCGAAAGCTCGGACGAGAAGAAGCAGCGTGCCCGCGACGCCGGGGCCACCGGCTGGATCGTCAAGCCGTTCCATCCCGAAAAGCTCGCCGCGGCGATCCGCCGCGTGCTGCACTGATTTCCCGCGTATCTGAAGGAGGCTCACCCATGACCCGCCAACTCATCACCTTCGAACTCGGCGATCAGGCGCTCGGCGTCGACATCATGGCGATCCGCGAGATCCGCGCCTGGTCGCCGGCGACGCCGCTGCCCAACGTCCCGTCCTATGTCCGCGGCGTGGTCAACCTGCGCGGCGTCGTCCTGCCGGTGCTCGACCTGCGCGCGCGCCTGGGCTGGGGAACGACCGAGCCGACGTCGCGCCACGTCATCGTCGTCGTGCGCATCGGTGAGCAGCTGCAGGGCATCATCGTCGATGCAGTGAACGACATCGTGTCGGTCCCGGCCGAACAGATGCAGCCGTTGCCCGACACGGGTGACGCCGAATCGGCGCGCTTCCTGGATGGGGTCGCGACGATCGACGACCGCATGATCCTGGTCCTCGCGCTCGACCGGCTGATCGACCAGCCGAGCCTGGCCGAAGCCGCCTGACCCTCCCCTCGCTCCCCCCTTCCCCTTAAGACCGAAAGCATATCCCGATGGCCGCCACCAAGGTTCTCGTCGTCGACGACTCACTCACCATGCGAGCGCTCATCTCCGGCGCGCTGGAGAAAATCCCAAACGTCACTGTCGTCGGTCTCGCCGATGGCGCGGCGGAAGCGCGCGAGATGGTCGCCGAATTCCGCCCAGACGTGATGACGCTCGACGTCGAAATGCCGGGTATGAGCGGGCTCGAATATTTGGCCGAGATCATGGAAACGAAACCGATGCCGGTCATCATGTTTTCGACCCGCACCACCGATGGCGCGGCGGATTCGATCGAAGCGCTGCGGCTTGGCGCGATCGACTGTTTCCCCAAGCCCAAAGTGGCTGCGCCGAAAGAACTCGAATCGATCATCGTCAAGCTCGGCAAGCGGATCAAGGCGGCCAAGAACGTCGAATTGAAAGGCAAGACCCCAACCGTGAAGGCCGCGCCGCCGATCAACTGGAACGGGCGTCTGGTCATCTTGGGGGGCGATGCGTCGAGCACGACCAAATTCTTCGAGATTTTCGGGGCGTTCCCCCAAAACTGCCCGCCGACCCTCGTCGTCCAGCATCTGGGCGAAGGCATGCTCGACGGGATGGTCGCAAAGCTCGACGAGCAGGTCGCACCTAAGGTCGTCGTCGCGGCCGACGGCATGAAGATCGAACAGGGCCACATCTATTTCGCGCCCGCGGGCGAGCATCACATGGTGATCGACGCCTGGCCCGACGGTCACATCCGCTTCCTG
Organism: Roseomonas aeriglobus; assembly: GCA_016937575.1. Lineage (NCBI taxonomy): Bacteria > Pseudomonadati > Pseudomonadota > Alphaproteobacteria > Acetobacterales > Roseomonadaceae > Muricoccus > Muricoccus aeriglobus. Next base: position 3,667,800 of record JAFHKN010000002.1, read on the forward strand.
GCGCGTGAGCCCGTGGCGGGCGAGCGGCCGTCGATCTCGCTGCTGTTCGCCGCTGCGGCCAAGGCAGCGGGCAGCAATGCGGTCGGCGTGCTGCTGATGGACGGCAACGAGGACGGCGGCGGCGGACTGAAGGCGTTGAACGGCGCCGGCAGCTACGCCTTCACGCCGGGTGAGACCCCCGGTGCCTATATCCTGTCGCGCAACATCACGTCGCAGCCGGTGCCGCCGGGTGCGCTGCCGGCGTCGATCCTGAAGATGTGCTCGAAATGACGGCGGTTGCGGCCTCCAACGATAGCGGCTTGTCGCTGCCCGAAGTGCTGGCCGAGGAACTGGTGCTCGCCTCCAAGGTTCTCGCCGACCTCGCCTATGATCTGGGTGCCGACGAAGCGACGCTGCGCCGGCACATGACCAGCCTGCAGAAGATCGACCAGCTGACCCAGGCCCAGCTCGCCATCGCGGGCGTGTTGCGGCGGATCGACGAACCGCAGGCTGCGCTGGGCGAGATCACGCTAGAAAGCATGGCCGCACGGATACGACGCAGCCTGGTCGAAGGGCCCTATCCCGCAACCACAAGCTACGACATCGCCGTCTGAACACCCGGCTGCGGTCGATCCTCGACCGTCAGGCGAAACGTCGTCGTCGGCATGGGCCGGCTGGGCAACGCTCGCCTGGGCACGGCGCTACGACTGACGCGCTGGCAAGGGTGGGGCTCGTCTACGCCCGCTGCGCGCGTTCGTGATGACGGATCACTTCATCGATGATGAACCGCAGGAATTTTTCCGAAAATTCGGGGTCCAGCTGGGCTTGTTCGGCAAGGCCGCGCAACCGTGCGATCTGCGCCTCTTCCCGCCCCGGGTCGGCGGGGGGCAGCTCGACCTCCGCCTTGTAGCGGCCGACCGCCTGGGTCACCTTGAACCGCTCGGCCAGCATGAAGACGAGGGCCGCATCGATATTGTCGATGCTCTGGCGATAGCGCTCCAGCGTGGGGTCGGTCATTCCGGCTCTTTGGAGCGGTCGCGCGCGCGTCGCAAGGGTTGCGTTTCTCGGCCCCGCCCGCCATTTGCTCCCCTAGAATGACCGCCACCATCCACCGCCTGGGCGATAAGCGTCCGCCCTCGCTCGACCCGATGCTGGCGCTGGTCGCGCACGACATGAACCTCGTGAACAAGGCGATCCTCGACCGGATGCAGTCGGACATTCCGCTGATCCCCGAGCTTGCCGGTCACCTGATCGCGGGCGGGGGCAAGCGGATGCGGCCCATGCTGACGCTGGCGAGCGCGAAGCTGCTCGGCTATCCCGGCACCCGCCACCACCGGCTGGCCGCCGCGGTCGAGTTCATTCACACCGCGACATTGCTCCACGACGACGTGGTCGATTCGTCCGATCTGCGCCGCGGTCGCCGCACCGCCAACATCATCTGGGGCAATCCGGCGAGCGTGCTGGTCGGCGACTTCCTGTTCTCGCGCTCATTCGAGCTGATGGTCGAGGACGGCAGCTTGAAGGTGCTCAAGATCCTGTCGAACGCGAGCGCCGTGATCGCGGAAGGCGAGGTCAACCAGCTGACCGCGGTGCGCAAGATCGACCTCAGCGAAGAACGCTATCTCGACATCATCGGCGCCAAGACCGCCGCGCTGTTCGCCGCCGCCTGTCGTATCGCTGCGGTGGTCGCCGAACGGCCAGAGAGCGACGAGGCCGCGCTGGATGCGTACGGCCGCAACCTGGGCATCGCGTTCCAGCTGGTCGACGACGCGATCGACTACACGTCAGACGCGGGCACGATGGGCAAGGACGCCGGCGACGACTTCCGCGAAGGTAAGATGACGCTGCCGATCATCCTCGCCTATGCACGCGCCGATGCCGAGGGGCGGAGCTTCTGGCAGGATGCGGTGCTCGGCCGCCGGTCGTCGGATGCCGATTTCGCCGAGGCGATCAGTCGCGTCCAGGCGACCCGCGCCGTCGACGACACGCTCGCCCGTGCGCGCCACTATGGCCAGCGTGCGATCGATGCGCTCGGCCGGTTCGACGGCGGTGCGGCCAAGGATGCGATGATCGAGGCGGTCGAGTTCGCGGTCGCCCGCGCGTATTGATATGGGCATGACCGATCTTAGCCCCTCCCCTTCAGGGGAGGGGTTGGGGTGGGGGCCACGGGCCACGCACTCTGTAAGACACCGCCCAACCCCCGGCCCCTCCCCTGAAGGGGAGGGGAGTTTTCTATGACCTTCGCCGTCGACATGGGCACCGACACCAGCGGGCGCCCGATCGCCATTGATCTGGAGGAACTGCTTGCCACCCGCCTGCTCGTCCAGGGCAATTCGGGGTCTGGCAAGTCGCACCTGCTGCGCCGCCTGCTGGAGGGCAGCGCGAACCAGGTGCAGCAGGTCATCATCGATCCCGAAGGTGATTTCGTCACGCTCGCTGACGCCTACGGCCATGTCGCGATCGAGGCGGTCGATTACGCCATCCCCGAACTGATCCGCTTCGCCGGCCGCGCGCGGGAACACCGTACGTCGGTGGTGCTGAGCCTGGAGGGGCTGGAGATGGAGGGGCAGATGCGCTCTGCCACCGCCTTCCTGAACGGCCTGTTCGATGCTCCGCGCGACCATTGGTATCCGGCGCTGGTCGTCGTCGACGAAGCGCAGATCTTTGCGCCGTCGGGCGGTGTCGAAGTCTCCGAGGAAGTCCGCCGCACCTGTCTCGGCGCAATGGCCAACCTGATGTCGCGCGGGCGCAAGCGTGGCCTTGCTGGCGTCATCGCGACCCAGCGGCTGGCCAAGCTCAGCAAGAACGTGGCGGCGGAAGCGTCGAACTTCCTGATGGGACGCACCTTCCTCGACATCGACATGGCGCGCGCGGCTGACCTGCTGGGCATGGAGCGGCGGCAGGCGGAATCGATCCGGGACCTCCAGCGCGGGACGTTCCTCGGCCTTGGTCCCGCCATCGCGCGACGGCCGGTCACGGTGAAGATCGGCAGCGTCGCGACCTCTGCCCGTTCGTCGAGCCCCAAGCTGACGCCTTTGCCGACTGCGCCGGCCGAGGATGCCCGCGAGCTGCTGTTTGCTGATCTCGACCTGCCGCCGCCTTCGCCCCCCCCGGCGCCGCCACCGCCGCCGCCGGTCAATGACGTTCTGCGTGACCTGGGTCCGCAACCGAATCCCAACGGCTTCGACTTCCCTGAACCCGACGCGCCCGACCCCGACGTGGTGGTCGAGAACGCTCTGCGCGCGATCGTCGCCGATCCCGAAGCTGCGACGAAGCCGGCGGCGGTGCTCTACCAGGATTTCGGCGTCCGCTGCCGGATGATGGGCGTCCGAAAGCCCCCGCTCGACGTCAACGGCTTCGCACGCCGGCTCTCGGCGGCGCGCGCCGGTATCTTCGAGCCGCTTGAGGGTGAGTGGGCCGAGGCACTGGCCGCGGCGCAAGGCCTGCCCGACGACATGCTCGGCGCCTTCCTGCTGATCGCCCGCTCGGCGCGTGAAGGGCTGCCGACCCCCGACGACGCCGCGATCGCGCAGACATATGGCACCAGCTCGCTGGGTCGCGCGCGGCGGATGCTCGGCTACATGGAAAGCCGCGACATCATCGTAACGCGGACCGATCTGTCCGGGCGGCGGTCGATAACGATTCCCCGACTGGGTTGGAGTACGGCTTCGGCGGAGGGCTGACGGTTCCCTGGCGAAGGCCGGGGTCCAGGTTCGCCGAACCATCGACCGCATCGCGTCAAGCTTATGCATGGCACCTGGGCCCCGGCCTTCGCCGGGGGACAGCAGCTTCCAAAGTTGGATTTCTTCTGCCAACCGAATTGGCATGCTCGCTCGCCGCCGACTACCGATCATCTGCTCCGCGACGAGCATCGCCATGATCTCAACTTTCTCAACTTACGCCGGGTCGGTGCCATGACGCTGCCGATCCACGCCGTCCTGCCCGACCTGCTCGCCACCTTGCGCGCGGCGGCCAACGCGGTCGTCGTCGCGCCCCCGGGCGCCGGCAAGACCACGGCTATCGCGCCTGCATTGCTCGCCGAACCCTGGTGCACCGGCGAGGTCCTGCTCCTTAGCCCCCGCCGCCTTGCCGCACGGGCGGCGGCCGAGCGCATGGCCGCTCTGGCGGGGGAGGGCGTCGGCAAGACCTTCGGCTATGCGACCCGCATGGACAGCAAGCGGTCCGCGGCGACACGCGTCACGGTCGTGACCGAGGGAATCTTCGTCAACCGGATCCAGGCCGATCCCGAACTCGCGGGCGTATCGGCGGTGCTGTTCGACGAGGTGCACGAACGCAGCCTCGATTCCGACTTCGGGCTGGCACTCGCGCTCGATGCGCAAGCCGGGCTGCGGCCCGACCTGCGCCTGGTCGCGATGTCGGCCACGCTCGACGGCGCACGCTTTTCGGCGTTGATGGCCGAAACCCCTGATAAGCCTGCGCCCGTTATCGAGAGCGAAGGGCGATCCTATCCGCTGACATTGCGCCACATCGGTCGCTCCGCCGACGCCCGGATCGAGGATGCCGTTGCCGGCGCTGTCCGAACGGCGCTGCGCGACGATAGCGGCGGGGTGCTCGCCTTCCTGCCCGGCGTTGCCGAGATCGAGCGGACGGCGGAGCGGCTGGCGGGCATTCCCGGCATCGCGCTTCACAAGCTCCACGGCCAGATCGATCCCGCCGCCCAGCGCGCCGCCATTGCCCCGGCGGGCGTGCGCAAGGTCGTGCTGGCGACCTCGATTGCCGAAACATCGCTGACGCTCGACGGCATTCGTATCGTCGTCGATTCGGGCCTCGCGCGTCGGCCACGCTATGACCGCGCGGCGGGGATGACGCGGCTGGTGACCGAGCGGGCGAGCCAGGCCGCCGTCACCCAGCGTGCCGGTCGTGCCGCGCGACAGGGGCCGGGGGTGGCGTATCGCCTGTGGGAAGAGGCGGCGACCGCCGGCCTGCCGCGGTTCGACCCGCCCGAAATGCTGGAAGCGGACCTGTCGGGGCTGACACTGGCGTGCGCGATCTGGGGCGTTGCCGACCCGCGTGATTTGCGCTGGCTCGACGCGCCGAGTGCAGCGGCGGTCAGCGAGGCCAAGCAACGGCTGGCAACGCTGGAGGCGATCGACGCCGATGGCCGTCCGACGCCCCACGGCCGCGCCCTCGCCGCGCTGCCGCTGCCGCCGCGGCTGGCGCATATGCTGGTGCGGGCTGGCGAGCTGGGGGTGGCCAAGGTCGCCGCGGAGGCAGCGGTCCTGCTGAGCGAGCGCGGGTTGGGCGGGAACGATGTCGATCTGGAACTGCGGCTGCGGCGATGGAAGACCGAGCGTGGCCAGCGGGCGGAAGCGTCACGGCGGCTGGCGGAGCGGTGGGGCAAACTAGCTCCCTCTCCCCTTCAGGGGAGAGGGCCGGGGAGAGGGGAAGGGGTCTCACCGAGTGACTGGCTCGCGGATAGGCCCCACCCCAATCCCTCCCCTAAAGGGGAGGGGCTAGAGCTTGCGGTAGCCCTCGCCTATCCCGACCGTATCGCCAGACGCCGCGATGCGTCCGGCGAAACCTGGGCCTCGGCGGGCGGGCGGGGGTTCAAGCTCGATCCTACTTCCAGCCTCGCGCGCGCCGAATGGCTCGCGGTGGCGGAGACTGCCGGCATGGCGTCGGGCGCCCGCATCCTGTCGGCGGTGGAGATCGATCGCGCGACCGTCGAGGCGCTGTTTGCCGACCGCATCGTCACGCGCCGCTTCGTCGAGTTCGATCCGGCAACCGGCGGGATCACTGCCGCGCGCGAGACGCGGCTGGGCGCGATCAAGCTCGCCTCCGGTCCCGATTCGGCCGCTACGCCCGACGAAATTGCGACGGCCCTGATCGAGGGCGTCCGCCGCCACGGGCTTGCCTTGCTACCGTGGAGCGCGTCGGCCGAGGCGCTGCGCACGCGTGCTGCCTATGCCGGCCTCGACATACTGTCCGACGAATCGTTGATCGCACATCTCGACGACTGGCTCCGGCCGTTGCTCACGGGAAAGCGGCGGCTCGATCAGATCGAGGGGCTGACCGGCGCACTGGAAAATCTGCTCGGTTGGGAGGCTATGCAGCAGGTGAACCGGCTCGCACCCCCGCGCTTCGCTTCGCCGGCCGGATCGACGCACGAGATCGACTATGCCGCCGACGCCGGCCCGACCGTCGAGCTGCGGCCGCAGGCGCTGTTCGGGCTCGCCGAGCATCCATGCGTCGGCCAGAACCGCGTGCCGCTGGTGCTCAGCCTTACCTCGCCGGCCGGGCGTCCCATCCAGACGACGCGGGATCTGCCAGGGTTCTGGGCAGGCAGCTGGAGCGCGGTCGCAAAGGAAATGCGCGGACGCTACCCGCGCCATCCCTGGCCCGACGACCCCGCTGGCGCATCGCCCACGCTCAGGACCAAAAATGCGGATGCGCGCGCGCGCGGATCGCGATAAGGAGACGCTCATGTCCGAAGCCCGCATCTTCCAGCGTCCCAAGAACGCCATGCAGTCCGGTCGCGCCCGCACGATGATCTGGGTGCTCGAATTCGACCCCGCAGAGCCGCAGCGACCCGACCCGCTGACCGGCTGGGCCGGGTCGCGCGACACTCGCAACCAGCTGCGCCTGACCTTTCCGACGCTCGAGGCGGCGACCGCCTATGCAGAAAAGGAAGGGCTGCCGTATCACGTGGTGCCGGCACCGGAGCGGACGCTGAAGCTGCAGGCCTACGCGGATAATTTTCGCTGACAACGTGCTCCCGCGCAGGCGGGAGCCCAGAGTTGTAGAGGTCCAGGCTGTGGGTCTCTAGGCTCCCGCCTGCGCGGGAGCACCGAGGTATCTGAGGCCGAGGATACCCGGCCCCAGCAGCATCAGCAGCTTGACGTCGATCGCCATTCCTTCCGCGCGGCGGTCTGCGACATATTCTGAGATGTCCTCTATCGGCACGCGGTGGACGGTGATGCCTTCGCCAGGTTCGCCACCACCCTCGGACACCCGCTCCAGGCCCTCGGCACGGACCAGGGTGAAGCATTCGCTGACCATGCCGGGCGAGGAATGGAAGTCGCCGATGCGGCTGACCCGTGCCGGGCGATAGCCGGTCTCCTCCTCCAATTCGCGCGTCGCGGTCGTCTCGACATCCTCGCCGTCGTCGACGAGACCCGCAGGCAGTTCCAGACAATATCGGCCGAGCGGCACGCGATACTGGTCCACCAGCAGAACGTGGCCGTCATCGATCGCCAGAATGACCGCCGCCTCTCGCGCGCCGGTGCGGCCGACATATTCCCAGCGTCCGCGACGCTTGGCGACCAGCCATTTGCCTTTCCAGACGGTTTCCTCGACCGCGTCGGCGTCGGGTACGCTCACAATTCGATCAGCCGGTCGGGCAGTTCGTTGACGTCGCCTTCGCTGACCGGGAAATGCTCGGCAAGCACGACACCGATCTCGCGCACTGCTGCGGCCATGCCGTCGCCGGGGCGGCCGTCTTTCACCGCCGCGATCAGGCTGGCCATCGCGTGGCCCCAGACGTCGTCGGGGACGCGGCCGTGGATCGCTTCGTCAGCTATCAGTTCGGCGCGGTGCTCGGTGAGGCTCAGATAGAGCAGCACGCCGGTCGCGGCGATCGTGCGTTTCTCTGCGCCCGTGCGGAACAGCTGCATCGCCTTCGCCCGCACGCGGCGCGTCTTGGTGGCACCGGGGGTCAGGGCCATGCGCACGGCCAACGGCGCGAAGGCGAGGCGGCAGATGAGGAACGTCACGCCCATGAGCACCAGCGCGATGGTGTAATAGGCGCTGCCCGGCACCGTCTCCGCCCAGCCGTCGACCAGCCGCAGGTGAACGCCTTCCGCCACGCCCGGAAAGACCGCGAGCAACGCGAGGACGAGCAGCATGACGATGACGCTCCATTGCAGCGCCACGTCATGATATTTGTCCGACTGGCGGGCGACGATCGTCACGATCTCGCCATCGGTGCCGGCTTCGGCGGCGGTCACCGCCGCCGCGACGGCCGCGCGATCCTGGTCGGTCAGCCGCATCACCAGCTCCCCGAGGCGCCACCGCCCCCGAACGATCCGCCGCCACCGCCGGAGAAGCCACCGCCCCCCCAGCCACCGCCGCCGCCGCCACCATCTCCACCGCCCCAGCCGCCGAAGCCGCCACCGCCGCCGCGGCTTGCTTCGCGGCCGATCTCATTCGCGATCGACCAGAGGATGATCGGCAGCGCGCTGGAATCTCCACCGCTACGATAGCGTCGGCCCCTGCCGCGACGGGCGAACGACAGCAGCACGAACAGGACAATCATACCCCAGAAGATCAGGCTGATCGGAAAGGCGCCGCCACCGCCGCTACGCTTGCCCCTGCGGCTCTGATCGAATTGTTTGACCGCGGCATCAACCTTCGCCTGCTGCTCTTCGGGGCTGGCACGCAATTGCGCGATGATCGCGTCGGTGCCGGCCTCCATCGCTTGCGGTAACTGACCGTCCCGCAGGAGGGGCATCATCTGCTGGTTGATGATCTGGCTCGAAAGGGCATCCGTCAGGATGGGCTCAAGGCCATAGCCGACCTCCAGCCGCGGACCGCGCTGCCCGGCCGGGTTGTTCGGCGCGACGAACAGGATCGCGCCGTTGTTCGCGTCCTTCAGCCCGACGTCCCATGCCCGGCCAAGCTTGTAGCCATATTCGTCGAGCGGATAGCCCTGCATGTCCTTGATCGTCGCGACGACGACCTGGCGCTTGGTATCCTTCTGCAGCTGGTCGAGCTTCTGCGTCAGCGACGCTTCGACGTCGGGCGGCAGGACGTCCGCATCATCGACGACGAAGCCGGTGAATTTCGGGAAGGTCTGCGCGGACGCCGGCACCGCTGCAACGAACAGCAGCGCCAGCGCGAGCAGGATACGGTGAAGGGCGTGGGTCATGTCCGCTCCTCGAACGGAACGGATCAGCTACCGTTCCCGAAGGCAGTCGCCACCGACGGCGCGACTTCCGCATTCGGCGTGGTCGCCTGGAACGGGGTCAGCGGCTTCGCACCGTAGAAGATCTTCGCGCCCACCGCGTCGGGGAAGGTGCGGATGCGCGTGTTATAGGCCTGCACGGCCTGGTTGTAATCGTTGCGCGCGATGGTGATGCGGTTCTCAGTGCCTTCCAGCTGGCTCATCAACGTCGTGTAGTTCGCCTGGCTCTTCAGCTCGGGATAGGCTTCCTGCAGCCGCTGCAGCGACAGGGTCAGGCCTGCCTGCGCACGCTGGTACGCTGCCATCTTGTTCGGATCAGACAGGTCGTCCCCCGACACCTGTACCTGGTTCGCCGAGGCGCGGGCCTGGGTCACTTCGGTCAGGATCGCCTTTTCCTGCGCGCCCGCCGCCTTCACCGTCGCGACCAGATTGGGAATGAGGTCGGCGCGGCGCTGATACTGGTTCTGGACGTCCGCCCAGCGCGCCTTGGCGTTTTCCTCCGCCGTGGGCACGCTATTGAGCCCGCAGGCCGAGAGCGAGAGAGCAGCGAAACCGACGAATGCGACGCGAAGCTTCATGGGACTTGTCCTCCAACCCTCAGGCGCGCAACATTTAGGCGGACGGCCGATCGTTACAATGGGGAATCGGTTCGGCGGCAGGCGGAGGGATCACGATGCTCAAGGAATTCAAAACCTTCATCATGCGCGGCAACGTGCTCGATCTGGCCGTCGCGGTCATCATCGGCGCGGCGTTCGGCAAGATCGTGACCTCGCTGACCGAGGACATCCTGATGCCGGTGATCGGCAAGATCTTCGGCGGTCTCGATTTTTCGAGCTATTTCCTGGTGCTGGGCGAAGTGCCGGCCACTCTTCGGGGCTCGACGGACTATGCGGCGCTGAAGAAGGCGGGCGTGCCCCTGCTCGGATATGGCGAGTTCGTGACGCAGGCGGTCAATTTCCTGATCGTCGCCTTCATCATTTTCCTGCTGCTGCGGATCGTGAATCGCGCAATCCGGCTGCTCGAGCAGGAAAAGGCCCCGGAGGCTCCGGCCGCGGAGCCGGTCGACGTTCAGCTCCTGCGCGAGATCCGTGACGAGCTCCGGGCTCGGCATCCCTGACGCGCCTACCGTTCGTGCTCCGCCTGTCGAAGCACGTGTCCCCATGGACACGCGCGGCGACGGGCTCAGGACCAACGGTCGCTTAGGCTGCCGCCAGTTCCTCCGCGGTCGCATCCGCCAGGCTGGTGCCGTCGAGGATGCGCGCGGTTTCGTCCCGGACCCGCGCCATCGCCCGGCGGATCGCGCAGGCGGCCTCGTCGCGGCAGTCCGTGCAGGGGCGATAGGCGGTGCGGCTGACGCACGGGACCAGCGCCAATGGGCCCTCGATCACCCGGATCACTTCGCCGAGCGAAATGAGGTAGGCCGGGCGCGACAGGCAATAGCCGCCCGCCTTGCCGCGGTGCGAATGAAGGAAGCCCGCCTCGCGCAGATCGGCCAGGATCAGCTCAAGGAACTTGCGCGGCACGTTGGCGGCGACCGCAATGCGGTTCATGGGCACGGGTGGCCCGCCCGGCTTCTGCGTGGCGAGGAACAGCATCGCGCGTAGCGCGTAGCGGGAACGCTGCGTCAACATGATACGCTATTCCATGCGCCGACATTATGGCGGTGTGAAGGCCTTTCCTTACGCCTGCACACTTCCTATATCGACCGAGCCGGCGGGTTCGCCTGCCCGGCTATGGCGATAAAGGATTGCGTGCAATAGACGCAGCGGACCCGGGGGCAGTACCCGGCGGCTCCACCATAACCGGTGGTGTACTGGACACCGTTTCTGACGGGGCCGAACCAGGATCGACGTGTGTTGAAAAGCGCTGTCTTTCGCTCGGAATGGGACCACCGCAACGGCCCATTACACAAGTGCCAACGATAACGAAGCACTCGCGATTGCGGCGTAACTGATGGCCTAACGGCCTGACGTTACACCAAAATAGCGCGGTCGGACCCCACCGGGCAACAGAAGGGGATTCCAGCGGTTCGGGGAGCACCGGGCAACAGAAGCTCCCCACTGACCCTTACCATGACTGCGCCGTCCGCCCTCAGCGAGGCGAAGGGGGATGCGTCGACACACGCCCCCTTCGACGGGCCCGGCACGAACGTGCGAAGCGTCAGGCCCCGCCGGCCACCAGCTTTGGCGTCTGCTGATGCTGCACCACCGTCCACTTCTCATGCTCGATCCGGCGATAGGTTGAGGTGCAATGCGCCTCATACGCCGCCTCGCCGCGTTTGGCGGTGACGTGATAGGCAACGACGATCAGCCCTTCCTGCGGCCGCGCGATCTGACCACCGGCGAAGTCGGCGGACTCCCAGCGTGGGGTATCCGACACCGCCTGCACCGCGTCGTCGCCCGACAGCACATACGGTTCGGCCGGTACGACGACCAGGCATTCGGCGTCCATCTTCTCGCGGTAATTGTCTGCGTCGCCGGTCCACAGGCTTTCCTCGAACGCCCACACCCGATCGTCTTCCATCGTCCATCTCCGCTATCGTGAAGCACCCCAAGCGGTTGGCGGCACGCGATGTTCCGGCACGATTGCGGACGGGGGCAAGCCCGCTTACTCTCTTCTCCAAAATATCAGGAGAGACCCGATGGCGACGCTTGCCCGCGATCCCGAGACAATGGCCCCCGGCGAATGGGAGGCGCGGGTCGACCTCGCCGCTGCCTACCGCCTCGTGGCGCTCTATGGCTGGGACGATCTGATCTTCACCCATCTGTCGGTGCGGGTGCCGGGGCCGGAGCATCATTTCCTGATCAACCCGTACAACATGATGTTCGAGGAGATCACCGCATCGTCGCTGGTGAAGATCGACGTCGAGGGGAAGCCGGTCGGCGCATCGCCCTATCCGGTCAATCCCGCGGGCTTCGTCATCCATTCGGCGATCCATATGGCGCGCGAGGATGCCGCCGCGGTCATGCATCTCCACACGCCTGACGGGCAGGCGGTGTCGGCGATGGAGTTCGGCTTGCTGCCGCATACCCAGACCTCGATGATCGCGGGCGGCGATGTCGCGTATCACGACTATGAAGGCATCGCGACCGACCTGGAGGAGCGTGAGCGGCTCGTGCAGGACCTCGGGCGTAAGAACGCGATGATCCTGCGCAACCACGGCACGCTGACGGTCGGCGATTCGGTCGCGGCCTGTTTCCTGCGGCTCTATTTCCTGGAACGTGCGTGCCAGGCGCAGGTGAAGATGCTAGCGGCGGGCCGGGAGAACCTGAATACGCCCCCTCAAGGCACGCCGGAGAAGGTGGCGATGCAGTCCGCTCCGGCGGGGATGGGCATGCTGGCGAAGGCGCTGGCGTGGCCGGCGTTGCTTCGCAAACTCGACCGGGTCGATCCGAGCTATCGGGACTGACGCCGCCCGCGGCCCTTGGTCATCGGGTCGGGCTTCTTGGGCTTCACCCAACCCTCGGGCGGCGAATACCGCGCCTGGCTGGTGCCGAGCCCCATGCTGCCCGGCTGCTGGCGGGTCAGGCCACTGGTATCGGCGTCCGCCGCATCGCCGCCGGCGCGCAACAGGCTGATCTCGTCGCGCAGCCGTCGTGCGGTTTCGAAGTCGAGCGCGGCGGCAGCGGCGTCCATGCGGGTCTGAAGATCGGCGAGGCGGTCGGTCATGCCGGGTTCAACGCTTGTCCGGCGCCAGACGCTCCTCCTCCGCGCTGTAGCGCGAGCGCTTTCCCTTGCTGGCGTCCGCGACCGCGCTGGCGAAAAAGGCGACGCCGTGGCCCGATGCCCGGTCGATCCACAGGCCGGAGCGCAGGGCATAGGCTTCGCCGGCATGGCCGACCCATGTCCGGCGGTCGCCGAACAGATCGTCCTCGCACCCGGCGACGCGCGTAGGCACGGTTTGGGTCGCGAGGCCGTAGCGGCAGTAGAAGCCCTGCGCGGTATCGCCGTTGCTGCCGTCGAAGGTCCATGCGGCCGCTTCGATCGCGGCGACCGACTCGGGGCGGAGGAAGCCCCCGCCGTTCTGGAGCAGCATGCGACCGATCTTGCCGAGATCGCGCATCGAGATGCGCAGACCACCTTGTGGCGAGAAGATCGCACCATTGTCGCCGGGACGATAGCCGGCGAGGTCGCAGCCCTGAACCGCCACCACCGGGCAGTCGGGCCGACGCCCGTTCAGGTCGTCGCGCGCCACGTCGCCGTTCGCGCGGTACAACACGACTGCGCGGGCGATTGCGGCGTCGCTGCACCCCGCACCCCAATTGTAGCAGGCGTCGAGGCCGAGCGGCGCGAGGACCTCGCGTGCCATGACTCGGTCGAAGCGGTCGCCGGTCGCCCGTTCGATGACGGTCGCGATCACGCCGAAGTTGAGGTTGGTGTAGCGGAAATAGCGGCCCGGCGGATGGCCTGCGTCCCATGCCTTTGGATCAGCGACCGCGTCCTGCATCCGCACGCCGAGCGGCACGATATAATCGATCCCATCGGTCAGGCTGGAGCGATGGGACAGCAGCAGGCGCAGCGTGATCGGCGTGTCGGGGTGCGCCGAGTTGCGCAACCGCCAGCCGAGCCAGTCCGACACATCGCGGTCGAGGTCCAGCGTGCCCGCCTCGACCAGGCGCATCAAGCCAAGGGCCACGACAAGCTTCGATACGCTGGCAACCCGCACCGGATCGTCCGCCGTCACGCGCCGGCGAGTCACGCGATCGGCCAGGCCGCGTGCGTCGACCGACGTTTCACCCGCCGAATCGAAGCCCACCCGCACTTCCGCCGGCCGCGTCGCGCAGGCGCCGAGCAGCAGCGCCAAGGAGAGGGCGGCCGCCTTCATTTCTGAAGCTGAAAGGCGTCGAACACGGTTCGGCCGATCTCCGCCAAACGGCTGTCGCGTGCCGCGGGGTCGGCGATCCCGTAGGACAGCAGGGCGATGGCGACGCGGTGGCCGTTCGGGAGTGTCAGCACGCCGATGTCGTTCGAGATACCCGGCAGCGTGCCCGTCTTGTGCGCCCAGGGCGTCCCGGCGGGCAGCAGCGCCTTCACCCGCTTCGTGCCGGTCTTGCAGCGGGCGAGGACGTCGAAAAGGAATGTCGTGCTGGCGGGCGTGAGCAGTTCGCCCGTTCGTAGCCGCACGAGCAGGTCGCCCATCGCCCGCGGCGTGGTGCTGTCGCGCGGATCGGTATCGAAGACCGGGTTCACCGGCCAACGCTCGTCGTCGCTCTTCCACGGCTCGACCGGCATGAAGGTCGCGAGTGCGGGGCCATCGGCCAGTTTCGGATCGGGGGTGTGGCCGCTGACGTCGATCAGCAGCCGCGCAATCGTACGGTCGACGCGCTGACCCGCGATCCCCTTCGCCTGCAGCCAGCGGGTGACCGCGGCAGGGCCGCCAACCGCTTTCAACAGCATGTCGGTCGCCGTATTGTCGCTAACGGTCAGCGACAGCTCGATCAGATTCGCGCCGGACAGCGCGACGCCGGCGTGCGGCAGCGTGTCGGTGATGCCGTCGGAGCGGACGCGCATCCCCTCGTCGAGCGTGTGCATCGTCGCCAGGCTCCAACGACGCTTGTCGACGCCGTCGAGATAGGTCGCGGCGATCGCCAGTTTCACCACGCTCGCCATGGGGAAACGGTCGTCGGCGTTGATGGCCAGCGTCGCCCCGGTGTCGATATCGACCGCATAGGCACCGACCTTGCCGGCATCGGTCTTCGCGATCTGCGTGACGCGCTCGGTCAGGCCGGGTGGCAAGGTCTGCGCGGTTGCGACCGGTGCGGCGAGGATCGCAGCCGCGGCGGCAAAGTTCACAAAGCTCACCCATATGGCGTGTGAAAATTTCGTGTGAAATTCGGCTGGGCTGGCGGAGAGGTTGGTGCGCGTCATGGCGCTACGCTGCACCAAAGCGGGTCATGTAGGAAAATGGTATTTTCAGGCGCGCCATCGCGCGAGTCTGTTTTAGGCGAAGCAGGTCGTGCTTGTGCTCCGGCGAAAGCCGGAGCGGCGGCGGACGGGGGCCGCAGTCGCCAGGGCTCCGGCCTTCGCCGGAGCACAGCGCGGCGAGTGGCGGCGGACGCGCAAGAGAAAGGCCCCGGAGATCGCTCTCCGGGGCCCATCCTCCCCATACCTTTCCGGCACGGTAACTTGTCGCGAAGGACTTAGTCCTTGTCGCCCGTCAGGAACGCGGGCGCGAATTCGGGCTCGGGGCCCTCGTCCTTGCCGCCTTCGCTGCGCTCGCGGCGCGGACCGCGGTCGCCACGGTCCCGACGGGGACCGCGATCGCCACGATCGCCGCCGCGGCCGCCACGGTCACCACCGCGGTCGCCGCCACGATCGCCGCGCGGGCCGCGATCGCCACGCTCGCCGCGCGGTTCGCGGGCAGGACGGGTGTCCTCCAGCTCTTCGCCGGTTTCCTGGTCGACGACACGCATCGACAGGCGCACCTTGCCGCGCGGGTCGATTTCGAGGACCTTGACCTTCACTTCCTGGCCTTCCGACACGACGTCGGTCGGCTTCTCGACGCGCTCGTTCTTCATCTCGCTGACGTGGACGAGGCCGTCCTTGCCACCCATGAAGTTCACGAAGGCACCGAAGTCGACGATGTTGACGACCTTGCCGGTGTAGATCTTGCCGACCTCGGCCTCTTCGACCAGGCCCTTGATCCAGTTGATCGCGGCTTCGATCTGCGACGGATCGCTCGACGAGACCTTGATCACGCCCTCGTCGTCGATGTCGACCTTGGCGCCGGTCGTCGCGACGATCTCGCGGATGACCTTGCCGCCGGTGCCGATAACTTCGCGGATCTTCGACTTGTCGATTGTGAAGGTCTCGATGCGCGGCGCGTGCGCCGACAGCTCCGAGCGGGTCTCGCCCAGCGCCTTGTTCATTTCGCCAAGAATATGCGCACGGCCTTCCTTGGCCTGATGCAGCGCGGCCTCGAAGATCTCCTTGGTGATGCCGGCGATCTTGATGTCCATCTGCATCGTGGTGATGCCTTCGGACGTGCCCGCCACCTTGAAGTCCATGTCGCCTAGGTGATCTTCGTCACCCAGGATGTCGCTGAGGATTGCGAAGTCCTTGCCCTCGAGGATCAGGCCCATCGCGATGCCCGACACCGGGCGCTTGATCGGCACGCCGGCGTCCATCAGGGCCAGCGAACCGCCGCAGACCGACGCCATCGACGACGAGCCGTTCGACTCGGTGATGTCGCTGGTCAGGCGGATCGTGTAGGGGAAGTCTTCCTTCGACGGCAGCACCGGGTGCAGCGCGCGCCAGGCGAGCTTGCCGTGACCGACTTCGCGGCGGCCCGGCGCACCGAAGCGGCCCACTTCACCGACCGAATAGGGCGGGAAGTTATAGTGCAGCATGAAGTGCTGGTACGACAGGCCGCCCAGGCCGTCGATCATCTGCTCCGCGTCGCGGGTGCCGAGCGTCGCGGTCGCGATCGTCTGCGTCTCGCCGCGGGTGAACAGCGCCGAGCCGTGGGCACGCGGCAGGAAGTGCGTTTCTGCTTCGATCTGGCGGATCTGCGTGGTGGTGCGGCCGTCGATGCGCTTGCCATCCTTCAGGATGGCGCCGCGCACGATGTTCGCTTCCAGCTTCTTCACCAGCTTCAGCGTGCCGAGATATTGCGCCGGATCGCTTTCCTTCAGGTCGGCGAAGGCGTCCCGCGCCTTGGCGCGCGCTTCGTTCAGCGCGACCTGGCGCTGCTGCTTGTCGGTCAGCTTGTAGGCGGCGGCGATGTCGGCGCCGATGATGTCGTTCAGCTTGGCGAGCGTCGCCGACTTGTCGTCGACCTTGTCCAGCTCCCACGGATCCTTGGCGGCCTGTTCGGCAAGCTTGACGATCGCCTTGACGACTTCGCGGCAGGCGTCGTGCGCGAACAGCACCGCGCCCAGCATGACCTCTTCCGACAGCTCGTTGGCTTCGGATTCGACCATCATCACCGCGTCGTAGGTCGCGGCGACGACCAGGTCGAGGTCACCCTCGGCGACCTGTTCGTCGGTCGGGTTCAGGACATATTCGCCGTTCACATACCCGACGCGCGCGGCGCCGATCGGGCCCATGAAGGGCACGCCCGAGATGGTGAGCGCGGCCGAGGCTGCGACCATCGCCAGGATGTCGGGCTCGTTCTCGCCGTCATAGCTCAGCACCTGAGCGATGGCGTTGATTTCGTTGTAAAAGCCTTCGGGGAACAGCGGGCGGATCGGACGGTCGATCAGGCGGCTGACCAGGGTTTCCTTTTCGGTCGCGCCACGCTCACGCTTGAAGAAGCCGCCCGGAATGCGACCGGCGGCGGAGAATTTTTCCTGATAGTGGACGGTCAGCGGGAAGAAGTCCTGCCCTTCCTTGACGGTCTTCGCGGCGGTGACGGCGCACAGCACCACGGTTTCGCCGAGCGTCGCGATCACCGCGCCGTCGGCCTGACGGGCAACCTTGCCCGTTTCGAGCGTCAGCGTCTTGCCGCCCCACTCGATCGATACAGTCTTCTTGTCGAACATTTGGTTTCCTTCACTCCGGCGGCCAGATGCCGGCCGGGGCCTTTAGATCCCCACGAAAGTGATACTTTCGTGGGACCCGTTTTAGGGCTGCCCTTGCAGCCCCGTGCGACGGAGGTTCCGTCTGCCAGGGCGCACGCCGGATTGCGCGGCCCCGAATGCGACAAGGGCGACCCGAAGGCCGCCCCTGGTGTTACTTGCGAAGGCCGAGCTTCGCGATAAGGGCCAGATAGCGATCGCCATCCGACTTGCGGAGATAGTCGAGCAGCGAGCGACGCTTGTTGACCATCATCAGCAGGCCGCGGCGCGAGTGGTTGTCCTTCGCGTGGCCCTTGAAATGCTCGGTCAGGTTGCGGATGCGCTCGGTCAGGATGGCGACCTGGACCTCGGTCGACCCGGTGTCGCCTTCGGCGCGGGCGTGGTCCTTGATGATTTCCTGACGGCGTTCTGCGGTAATCGACATGGTGTTTCCTTCGACATCGTCTACAGATTGAAGCCGCGGACGACACGGGCTTCCCCGTGGCTGACCTCGATCAGCGCGACCGGAGTATCCTCCACACACGCGAAATACTGGCCATCGTCTTCGGCGATCCCGACCAGCACACGCCCCTGTCGGAGCGCCCCTGCCTGGTCGGGGTCGAGGGGTAGAGCCGGGATGTCGTCCAGCCCCGCCCTCAGTGGCAGGAGTATCTGTTCAAGGGTGCCGCCCTTAGCGACTTCGTCCAATTTGTCCAGCGATATCGCGTCGGGCAGGGTGAACGGCCCGGCCTTCGTTCGGCGGAGCATGGTGACATGGCCGACGGTGCCGAGCGCCACGGCGATGTCGCGGGCCAGGCTGCGGATGTACGTGCCCTTGGAGACGTGGGCGGTGAGGGTGACGTCCTCCAAATCCTCCCCGGTACGGGGAGGGGGACCAGCCGCAGGCTGGTGGAGGGGGGGCTCCACAGGCGACACCATCTGCGGCCTGCCCCCTCCACCACCGGCTTCGCCGGCGGTCCCCCTCCCCGTACCGGGGAGGATTTGGAGGCTGTGAATCACCACATCGCGGCTCGCGAGCTGCACGTCCTCTCCCGCGCGGGCCAAGTCATACGCCCGTGCGCCATCGACCTTCAGCGCGGAGTATTTCGGCGGGACCTGCGCGATTCCGCCGGTAAAGTGCGGCAGCACCGCCTCCACCGCCGCCAGCGTCGGCCGCACGTCGCTCTGCGCGATCACGGCACCTTCGGCATCGAGCGTGTCGGTCTGCGTTCCGAACTGGATCGTGAAATCATAGACCTTGTCGCTGTCGAGCATCCGACCGGCGAGCTTCGTCGCTTCGCCCACCGCGATCGGCAGCACGCCGGTCGCCAGCGGGTCGAGCGTGCCGCCATGGCCGACCTTCGCCTTGCCATAGCCGCCCTGCCGCAGTGCCCGCTTCACCGCGGACACGCCCTGCGTCGACCCCAAGCCCAGCGGCTTGTCGAGAATCACCCAACCATGCATCGGCGTCAGATAGCGACGCCGGCCAGGCCCAGGAAGCCGCCCGCGACCGCACGGACGATCGGCACCACCGCGCGCGCGACGATATCGGCCTGCGGCAGGATCGTGGGGACGACGAGCAGCAGGACGATCAGCAGCGGAAAACCGACGCGCGCCAGCTTCTGCCACGCCGGCACGGCGCTGCGCGGCAACAGCCCCTCGACGACGTGGCCGCCGTCGAACGGCGGCAGCGGGATCAGGTTGAAAATCGCCAGAAAGACGTTGATCAGCAGAAAGTTGAGCAGGTTGCGCGCGACGAACGCCGCGGCGCCGCCGTCGCCGGCGCTTCCGGTGCCGACGAGCGCGGCGAGCCCGAGCGCCGCCGCGAGCGCGAGCAGCACGTTGATACCCGGCCCGGCTAGCGCGACCAGCATCATGTGCCAGCGCGGATTGCGCAGGCGCGATGCGACGACCGGCACGGGTTTCGCCCAGCCGAACACCGGCGCGCCCGTGACCGCCAGCAGCAGCGGCAGGCCGACCGTGCCGATCGGATCGACGTGGCGGATCGGATTCAGCGTCAGCCGCCCGAGTCGCGCCGCGGTTGGATCGCCGAGCGCGCGGGCGACCCAGCCATGCGCGACTTCATGGAACACGATCGCGATGACCAGCGGGATCAGCCAAGTGGCGATGGTGTAGAGCGTCTCGTTCACGTCGCGGTCCCTGCGGTCGCCAGCACCAGCTCGCCCGCCAGCGCCTCGGCGAAATGGCGGCGGCAGAGCGCGACATAGCGGTCGTTGCCGCCGATCTCGGTCTGCGCGCCTTCGCTCGCCGCACGGCCATCGGCGCCGATCCGCGCGTTCATCGTCGCCTTACGCCCGCACAGACACACCGACTTGATCTCGACCAGCGCGTCCGCGACCGCCAGCAACCGCGCGGACCCCGGGAACAGCGCGCCCTGGAAATCGGTGCGCAGGCCATAGGCGAGCACCGGCACGCCCAGCACGTCGCAGACCCAGGCCAGCTGCGCGACCTGTTCGGGAGTGAGGAACTGCGCCTCGTCGACCAGCACGCAATCGACCTTCGTCTCGTCATGCTGGTCAGCGACGCACGCGCCGATATCGGTCGCGGCGTCGAAGGCGATCGCCGGCATGGCGAGCCCAATCCGCGACGTGATCGTCCGCGCTTCGTAGCGATCGTCGATCGCGGCGGTGAACAGCATCGTCCGCATGCCGCGCTCGCGATAGTTGAAGTCGGCCTGGAGCAGGGTCGTCGATTTCCCCGCATTCATGCTGGCGTAGTAGAAATAGAGCTTGGCCATCAGTTGAGGCACTCCACCGCGACGGGGGGCTCGTCGCCCGCGCGCGAGACAAGACGGCGCTCGAAGGAGGCGAATCGACCCGCCGGTCGGGCCGCCGAGATATGAAGGTAATCGGCGAATTCGCCTGCGAGGGCATAGCGTTCGAGTGCCCACCGGACGTCGGCCGGATTCTCGAAGACGATGTCGAAGGCCTGGTACAGGCTGGCGATGGCGACGACGATGCGGCCGCGGTCATAGCCGTACACGGACCGGAGAACCCAATCGGTTTCGACCAAAACGGTCAGGGAGACATACATCGGCTCGGTCGCCGCCAATGCCAGCGCGCGTTGAAGCTGCGTCTCATCGTCCGCGACGATCAGCCTGACGATGATATTGGTGTCGACGGCGACCAAGCGGTCAGCCCTTCCAGTCGTGAAACAGCGAGCCGATCTGCGCGGTCATGTCCTCGACCGAAACCGGCTTGCCCTCATAGGCGGGCACGCGGCGACGAAATTCGGCATAGCTGATCTTTTCGCGCGGCGGTTCGGCCTGTTCGATGATGATCCGCCGGCCGATCCGCTCCAACGTCAGCCGCTCGCCCGGGCGCAGGTCGAGCGCATCGCGCACGTCCTTCGGCAGGACGATCTGTCCTTTCGACGACAAGGTGATTTCGAATCCCACGCCGGTAAGATGCGTCTTACCTCAATCCCCGTCAAGATCGCGCGCCACCTGATCCGAGCGCAGGATCGCGTCGATGTGGCTGCCTTCGTCGAAGCTTTCGTCGGCCAGGAATTTCAGCCGCGCGGCGTATTTCATCTTCACGCGGTGGGCGACCTCGCGTTGGAGATAGGCGGTGTTGGTCCTGAGAGCCTTCAGCACCGCATCCTCGTCCTTGCCCAGCAGCGGCTTCACGAAGACGGTTGCGTGGCGCAGGTCGGGGGACATGCGGACTTCGGTGATGCTGACGACATGGCTGGTCAGCACGTCGTCGTGCACGTCGCCACGTTGCAGGATTTCGCTCAGGATGTGGCGGACCTGCTCGCCGACGCGCAGCGTGCGGACGGATTTCTCTTGCGGTTCGGATTTCATAATTCCCTCTCCCGGCGGGAGAGGGAGGGACCCGCTCGGCGTCAGCCGAGTGGGAGGGTGAGGGCAGAAATCTCGCCCTTACCTGCCCTCACCTTTCCGCCGCTTCGCGGCTCCCTTCCTCTCCCGCAGGGAGAGGAAAGACTTACAAAGTCCGCTCGCGCAGCTCGACTTCGAACGTTTCCAGATAGTCGCCGGGCTTGATGTCGGTGAAGTTCTGGCTGAACGTGACACCGCATTCCAGACCCGCGCGCACTTCGGCGACATCGTCCTTGAAGCGGCGGAGCGAGGCGATTTCGCCCTGGTAGATGATGACATCCGCCCGGGTGATACGCGCCTTGAGCGCCTTGCGGATAACGCCTTCGGTGACGAGCAGACCCGCCGCCTTGCCATGCTTGCCCGCCGAGAAGACCTCGCGGATTTCGGCGCGGCCGACGACCGTTTCGAACGCTTCCGGCCCCAGCTGCCCCGCCATGCCGGCGCGAATTTCGTCGGTCAGGTCGTAGATCACGTCATAGTATTTCAACGCGACCTTGTGGCGCTCGGCGATCTGCCGGGCGTTGGCGTTCGGGCGCACGTTGAAGCCGATGATCGGGGCGCCGCTGGCGGCCGCCACGTTCACGTCGCTCTCGGTGATGCCGCCGACGCCCGAATGCAGGATGCGGGCGCGGATGTCATCGGTCGAGATCTTGTTGATCGACGCGACGATCGCCTCGACCGTTCCCTGCGTATCGGCCTTCACGACGAGCGGATATTCGATCGCCTGCTTGGCCTTCAGCGCCGAGAACATCGATTCCAGGCTGGCCGGCGCCGCGGTCGTGCGCTTCTGCGTCAACACGCTCTGGCGATATTCGGCGACCTCGCGGGCGCGCGCCTCGTTCTCGACGACCTGCAGATTGTCGCCGGCCGACGGTGTGCCCGAGATGCCGAGCACTTCGACCGGCATCGACGGATCGGCCGACTTGATCTGGCGACCCTTGTCGTCGACCAGCGCACGAACCTTGCCGCTTTCGGCGCCGACGACGAACACGTCGCCCACCTTCAGCGTGCCGCGCGTGACGAGCACGGTCGCGACCGGACCACGGCCCTTGTCGAGCTTTGCCTCGACCACGGTGCCTTCGGCCGCACGGTCGGGGTTGGCGGCCAGTTCCATCAGTTCGGCCTGGAGCTGGATCTTCTCGATCAGCGCGTCCAGACCGGTGCGGTTCTTCGCCGACACTTCGACGTCCTGCGTGTCGCCGCCCATGGCTTCGACCTGCACGTCATGCTCGAGCAGACGCTCGCGCACGCGCTGGGCGTTGGCTTCGGGCTTGTCGATCTTGTTGATCGCCACGATCATCGGCTTGCCGGCCGCCTTGGTGTGGTTGATCGCCTCGATCGTCTGCGGCATCAGCCCGTCGTCGGCGGCGACCACCAGCACCACGATGTCGGTCACGTCGGCACCACGCGCACGCATGGCGGTGAACGCTTCGTGGCCGGGCGTGTCGAGGAAGGTGATCTTCGACTTGTCCTTCAACGTCACCTGATACGCACCGATGTGCTGGGTGATGCCGCCGGCTTCGCCCTTCACCACGTCGGTGCCGCGAAGGGCATCGAGCAGCGAGGTCTTGCCATGGTCGACGTGGCCCATGATCGTCACGACCGGCGGGCGCGGGCGCAGGCTCTCGGGCGCATCCTCGACCGTGTCGGTCGACAGGTCGATGTCCGAATCGCTGACGCGAACGATGTTATGGCCGAATTCGGTCACCAGCAGTTCGGCGGTGTCCTGATCGATCGACGCGTTGATCGTGACGGGCATGCCCATCTTGAACAGCGCCTTCACCAGGTCGGCGCCGCGTTCCGCCATACGATTGGCGAGTTCGCCGACCGTGATCGTCTCGGGCACCTGCACGTCGCGGACCTGCTTGGCCTGCGGCTCGCGCGGGCCGCCAAAGCCACGCTTTTCCTTTTCGCGCGCACGCTTGAGTGCCGCGAGGCTGCGAGCGCGCGCACCGTCTTCGTTGAGCGCACGGTTGACGGTCAGCTTGCCACCGCGGCGCTCGTCGCCCTTGCGGTCGCGCTGCTGCGGACGGGCCGGTGCGGCGTTGTTGCGCGGCGTCGCGACACCCGAGGGCATCGAGCGCTGCGGCGCGTTGCCGCCCGACGCCGCGGCCGGCGACGATGCCGCGGGCGGCGTCGGCGCAGGGGCTGGCGCGGGCTTGGGTGCCGGCTTCGGGATTTCCGGACGCGGCACCGGCGTGAAGCGGCGCGGTGCCGGGCGCGAGGCATCCGGCATCAGCGTGATCGGTTCGGGCGCAGGGGCCGGCGCGGGCGCAGGCTTCGGCGCGGACGCGGGCGTCGGCTTGGCGGCTGGAGCGTCGGCGACCGGCGCCGGGGCGGGGGCGGGGGCGGGCTCGGGCGCCGGCGCAGGCTCGGGCGCCGGCGCAGGCTCGGGTGCCGGCGTGGGCTCGGGCGCGGGGGCAGGCTTGGCCGCTTCGGCTTCCGCCGCGGCACGCTCGGCCGCGCGGCGCTTCTCGTCTTCGGCTGCCTGGGCACGCGCCTGCTCTTCGCGGCGACGCGCGTCCTCAAGCGCAGCCATGCGCTGCTCTTCGGCTTCGCGCAGCAGCTTGGCCTGACGCTCCTGCGGCGACAGATTGTCGGATGCGGCGGGGCGCGGGGCCGGGGCGGGCGTGGCGACCGGGGTCGGCGCCGGTGCTGCCTCAGGCACGTCCTGCACCGGCGCGTCGGTCGGTTGGCCACCCTGCGGGCCGAGCACGCGGCGGCGCTTCACTTCGACCACCACCGTATTGCTACGGCCGTGGCTGAAGCTCTGCTTCACCTTGCCGGTCTCGACCGTGCGCTTCAGCCCCAAGGGTGCGCGCATTCCGAGTTTCGGCTTGTCGTTGTCGGTGTCGCTCATGCGCTCGCTCAAATTCCTGTGCTCGCCGAACCCGCGGTCGGGTCGGCCGTAATGTCGGGTGCCGATGGCCCTCGCGCGTCATCGGCGCAAGGTTCAGCGGCACGTTCGGGTCCGATAAAATGCAGCCAGCGGGTCAGCGCGTCGCGCACCCGCTTGGCCGCCTGGGCGTCCGTCAGGCCAGCATGTACCACATTTTCGCGGCCCAATGCCACGGACAATGTGGTGCGTGTCACCGGCAAAACCAAGCCCTTGAGGGTCGAGCCTTCGCGATCCGACCCTACGCGCCACGCCTGTGCCAGCTTGGCCGCCCCATCGGGGCGCGCGTCGTGCGCGTGGAGCAGGAGGTGCAGCTGGCCGCTGCGTGCTGCGGTTTCGATGCGTTCGGCACCGATCAGCAGATGTCCTGCCTTTGCCTCCAGCCCCAGCCGGTCCAGCGCCGCGCGTTCGAGCTGGGTCGCGATTCGCGCCGGAAGATCGGTCGGGATCGACAGGGGCGCGCCCTTGAAGGCCCGCGCCAGTGCGCCGCGAAGCTTGCCATTGGCGATGGCCGTTTCCAGTTCGGCGCGCGTCACCCCGATCCACGCGCCACGGCCGGGGGCCTTGGCACGCACGTCGGGGGCGACGTCACCGTCGGGGGAAAGGGCAAGCCGGATCAGCCCCTCGCGCGGCCCGGAGTCGCGCGAGAGGATGCAGGTGCGGTCGTTCATGCCGCACCTCCCAATCGTAATTCGTCGTTCCCGCGAAGGGGCGCTCCGCAAAGTAGCACTTTGCGGAGACCGCGAGGGCGGGCATCAATTCTGGCAGACGTTGCGGCTCCTCGCCCATTCAGCCAGAATTTACCCCCGCCTGCGCGGGGGCGACGACCTTTTGTGCTGGTCAGCCGACCCGTATCATTGCTCGGATTCCGCATCAGCGTCCTCCTGAGCCGGCTCTTCGTCCGCGAACCAGTGGGCGCGGGCGGCCATGATGATCTCGTTACCCTGCTCTTCCGACAGACCGTACTGGCCCAGAACGCCGCCCTTGTCGCCTTCGCGCTGCGGTGCCGGCTTGTCGGCATCGTTGCGGCGGCGCGGTTCCTGGCGCTTCTTCGCGATCAGTTCGTCGGTCGCCAGGTCGGCAAGGTCGTCGAGCGTCTTGATCCCCGCCTTGCCGAGCGTGACCAGCATCGCTTCGGTCAGATACGGCATCTCGGCCAGCGCGTCCTCGACGCCCAGGGCGCGGCGCTCTTCGCGCTGCGCGGTCTCGCGCCGCTCGAGCGCTTCGGCGGCGCGGCTCTGGAGCTCCTGCGCCAGATCCTCGTCGAAGCCCTCGATGCTCGCCAGTTCGTCGAGCTCGACATAAGCGACCTCTTCCAGCGCGCCGAAGCCTTCGGCGACGAGCAGCTGCGCCAGCGTCTCGTCGACGTCGAGCTCGTTCTGGAACATCTCGCTGTTGGCCACGAATTCCTGCTGCCGCTTCTCGCTCGAATCGGTCTCGGTCAGGATGTCGATCGCCTTGCCGGTCAGCTGGCTGGCCAGACGCACGTTCTGGCCGCGACGGCCGATGGCGAGGCTGAGCTGATCGTCGGGAACGACGACCTCGATGCGGTCCTCTTCCTCGTCGATGACGACGCGGGCGACGTTCGCCGGCTGCAGCGCGTTGACGACGAAGGTCGCGGTGTCGGGCGACCAGGGGATGATGTCGATCTTCTCACCCTGCATTTCCTGGACGACCGCCTGCACGCGGCTGCCCTTCATGCCGACGCAGGCGCCGACCGGATCGATGCCCGAATCATGGCTGATGACGCCGATCTTGGCGCGGCTGCCCGGGTCGCGCGCGGCGGCCTTGATCTCGATGATGCCGTCGTAGATTTCGGGCACTTCCTGCGCGAACAGCTTCTTCATGAAGTCCGGATGCGCGCGGCTGAGGAAGATCTGCGGCCCGCGGTTCTCACGGCGGACGTTCAGGATGATCGAACGGACGCGGTCGCCGACGCGGACCAGTTCGCGCGGGATCTGCTGGTCGCGGCGGATGACGCCTTCGGCGCGGCCCAGATCAACGACGATGTGACCGAATTCGACGCGCTTGGCGACGCCGATGATGATCTCGCCCTGGCGATCCTTGAATTCTTCATACTGGCGCTCGCGCTCGGCATCGCGGACCTTCTGGAAGATGATCTGCTTCGATGCCTGCGCCTGGATGCGGCCGAATTCGATCGGGGGCAGCGGATCGACGATGAAGTCGCCGACCTGGGCGTCCTTCTGCAACTTCTGCGCGCCCTTCAGGTCGACCTGCTTGAAATAGTCGTCGACCTGCTCGACCACCTCGACGACGCGCCACAGACGCAGATCGCCGGTGTTCGGATCGAGCTTTGCGCGGATGTCGTTTTCCGAGCCATAGCGGTTCTTGGCCGCGCGCTGGATCGCGTCCTCCATCGCCTCGATGACGATGGCCTTGTCGATCAGCTTTTCCTTCGCAACCGAATCGGCGATCGCGATCAGTTCGGCGCGGTTTGCGGTGATGCCGCCGGACGGGGACGAGGCCATTGCGCTTATTCCTCAGTTTCGATGATCTTGTCGGCGCCCTGCGTCGACAATGGTGCGGTTGCGGCGATCAGCTTGTCGGTGATGACGAGCTTCGCGTCGGAAATTTGGGCAAAGGGGACGGTCATCGGCTGATGGCCGCGGACGTCGACGGTGACGGTGTCGCCTTCGATGCCGGCGAGCGTGCCGTTCAGTTGCTTGCGCCCGTCGATCTTCTCCGCAAGCGTCACGCGCGCTTCATGCCCCGCCCAGTCGGCATAGTCCTTCAGGCGGGTCAGCGGACGGTCGATGCCGGGCGACGACACTTCCAGGCGATAGGCGTAATCGATCGGATCCTTGCCCGCTTCCTCCAGCGCGTCGAACACGTCGGAGATACGGCGCGACAGGTCGGCACAGTCGTCGATCGTCAGCTGACGCGTGTCGGGCCGTTCGGCCATGACCTGCAGCGTCGGGTCGGACTGGCCGCCGAACATCTTCACGCGCACGAGGTCCAGCCCCAAAGCCTTCGCTTCGGGTTCGATGAGCGCGGTCAGATGCGCGATGTCGGCCAAACGCCAGTCTCCAGATACGAACATGCAACCTCGCTGCCGGCCCCGGTGGGACCAGCCTCGGCATGTATGACGATGTCGAGAAGGCATGCGGGATATAGAGCGAAGCGGGCGTGCGCGCAAGCGGCGTGGACGATTAGCGCGGCTTTAACCCACTTTGTGCCAGGATCAGTCCATCCGTTGGAGAAGCGCATCATGTACGAAGGCAAGATCGTCGCCGAAGCCGCCGTTGCGATGCCGCGGGACGTACGCCGTACCCTGGGCCGGCCCGACCGCGACCAAGGCAGCGCGGCGCTCGGTCTGGCGGTGCTGGTGATCGGGCTCCCGTTGCTCGCGGTGCGCATGTTTGTCTGGGCGGTGATAACCGACCTGCGCAAGCTCGGCCGCCTGGCCGGCGTCATCGGTGCGGCCGTGCGCGACGCGCGGCGATAGCGTAACACGCGAAACCTCGATCCGACTTGGGCGTTGCCGTGGAACATTTTCCCGGGAACATCTTCATGCGTCTCACCGCCATCCTGCTTGCCACGACTCTCATCGCCTGCACCGAAACGACCCCCGGCAATGCGCAGAATGCCGCTGCGCCGACCCCGGCAGGGCAGGGTACCGCGACCGCGGGGCTTCCGTTCGCCGTTACCGAGGTCGCCGATCTGACCTCCCCCTGGGCGATGGCCTTTCTTCCCGACGGGCGATTGCTGGTGACCGAAAAGGCCGGCGAGATGCTGCTGCTGTCGGGCGACGGCAGGCAGAAGCGCACCATCGCGACGATCCCGGTCGACAGTGCCGGCCAGGGCGGATTGATGGACGTCGTTCTTGCGCCGGGCTTCGCGCGGAACCGGCAGGTCTATTTCAGCTATTCGACCGCCGGCGCCGGCGGCAAGGGCGTGGTACTGGCGCGCGGCGTGCTGTCGGGCGCAGCCGGAGCGGAACAGTTGACCGGTATCACCGAGTTGTTCCGCGCGACGCCGTTCGTCGAGGGTAATGGCCATTATTCCGGCCGCATCGCCTTTGCCCCCGATGGCCGGCACCTGTTCTTCACCAATGGCGAGCGGCAGAAGTTCACCCCTGCGCAAGACCCGAAGGCGACACTGGGCAAAGTGCTGCGGCTGACACTTGACGGAAAGCCCGCGGGCGATCCGGGCCTGACCGCCAAGGGCTTCCATCCGGCCGTCTGGTCCTATGGCCACCGCAATCTGCTGGGCATCGCGTTCGACCGCGCGGGCAATCTGTGGGAGCAGGAGATGGGGCCGGAGGGCGGCGACGAGGTCAATCTGATCCTGCCCGGCCGCAACTATGGCTATCCCAAGGTGTCGAACGGCCGCAACTATGGTGCTGCGACCGACGACATCCCCGATCACGCGCCCGGCGACGGGTTCGAAGCGCCCAAGGTCTGGTGGACACCCGTCATCTCGCCGGCCGGACTGCTCGTCTATACCGGTGCGATGTTCCCCGAGTGGCAGGGCGATCTCTTCATCGGCGGTCTGTCGTCGAAGGCGCTGATCCGGGTCGATGTGAACGGGACCTCCGCGACCAAGGGTGACCAGTGGCCAATGGGCACCCGCATCCGCGATGTCGATCAGGGGCCGGACGGTGCGATCTGGCTGTTGGAGGACGGGCAGCGTGGCAGCAACGGTCGCGTCATCAAGCTTACGAAGCGATGAAAAGCGGCAGGGCGTTCGGGCCCATCGGCCCTCCCGCGAAGGTGGGAGCACGCAGCCACGAGCAGCCGGCCCGACACACCTAGGCTCCCGCCTTGCGGGAACACGGCGGAGTGGAGACCAATTCAATCCGTTCGTGCTGAGCTTGTCGAACCACCGTTCTTCGTGCCGCCGGCGATGCGCGGGCGTAATGTGGAACAGGGACAGTGGTTCGACTTCGCTCGGCACCCAACGACGGAAGCGTAACGGTCATGGCCCCGCCGCGGCGAAGCCGCGTCGTCGGTCGTCGCTTAGGCGACGCCGGCCGTGGGTCGGGCCGTGACGCGGAATAGCTGCGCTATTCCGCTGCCCTCCCCTTGAATCCCTGTGCCACGACATACCATTCGCTCGACCCCTTCCGGCTGGCCGGGGGCTTGGCATGTTTCACGCTCGTAAAATTGCGCTTCATCTCGGCCACCAGCGCCGAATCCGCGCCGCCTGCGAACACCTTCGCAACGAAGGTGCCGCCCTTCTCCAGCACGTCGATCGCGAAGGCGACCGCGGTTTCGACCAGGGCCATGGTGCGCAATGCATCGGTCTGGGGATGGCCGACGGTGTTCGCCGCCATGTCGGAGATGACCAGGTCCGGCGCGCCGCCCAATGCCTCGATCAGCACGTCGGGCGCCTTGTCGTCCATGAAGTCCATCTGGAAGATGGTGACGCCGTCGATCGGGTCGACCGGCAACAGATCGATGCCGACGATCGCGGCCTTGGGGCAGTATTTGCGTACGACCTGCGCCCATCCACCCGGCGCGATGCCCAGGTCGACGACCCGCTTCGCCCCGCGCAGGATCGTGAATCGCTCGTCGAGTTCGGTCAGCTTGTACGCCGCGCGGCTGCGATAGCCTTCCGCCTTCGCGCGCTTCACGTACGGGTCGTTCAGCTGCCGCTCGAGCCAGCGGGTCGATTGGGCTGTCCGTCCGCGCGCGGTCTTGACGCGGGTCCGCCCGCCGCTGCCGCCCCGGCTCACTGGCGGGTCCCCATCAGGCGGCGCAGGATGCCTTCGCGAATGCCGCGGTCGGCGATGCCGAGTTGTTCGGCGGGCCAGATGTCCAGAATTTCCTCCAGGATGGCGCAGCCCGCGACGACCAGGTCGGCGCGTTCGGGGCCGATGCACGGCACCTTGGCGCGGCCGGCGACGTCCAGGCTGGCGATGTGTCGGCTGACGTCGCGCATCGCGCCCGCCGGCATGATGAGTCCGTCGACCGCCGAGCGGTCATAGCTGTCGAGGCCGAGGTGTACGCTGGCCAGCGTCGTCACCGTGCCCGATGTGCCCAGCAACCGCCGCCGCTCGACGTCGCGTGGCAGGCGCCCGGCGAACGGCGCGAAGCTGGCCCGCACCAGTGCGCGCATCGCGGCATAGCCGTCCTTCGCCGCGCTTTCGGTCAGCGACACCACCCCCCAGGGCGCGCTGTGCCAGTCGAGCACGGTCGGCACCGCGCTGCGCGTGTCGACCAGGACCAGCTCGGTCGACCCGCCGCCGATGTCGAAGACCAGCGCCGCCCCCTCGCCCGGCTCGATCAACGCGTGGCAGCCGAGCACCGCCAGCCGTGCCTCTTCCTCTGCCGAGATGATGTCCAGCATGATGCCCGTCTCGCGGTACGCACGCTGGATGAACTCCGGGCCGTTGGTAGCTCGGCGACACGCTTCGGTCGCGACCGAGCGGGCGAGCGCCACGTCGCGGCGCTTCAGCTTGTCGGCGCACACCCGCAAGGCAGCGATGGTCCGCTCGATCGCCTCGTCGCTCAGGCGACCGGTCGCAGCGAGGCCTTCGCCCAGCCGAACGATCCGGCTGAAGGCGTCGACGACCGCGAAGCCCTGGCCCTGCGGCCGGGCAATGAGCAGGCGACAATTGTTGGTGCCAAGATCCAGCGCGGCGTAATGCCGCGCCTGCGGCCAGCGGCCATGCGCTGGCGATCGTGGGGCCGGACGGGGCGCGTGGGCACGCGGTCCGTACGGCCCTCGGGCGGAAACATCCCCCACGGCCGTAACTTTCTTCTTATCGTTCTCGTCCGTCACGACCGCGAACCGGTCGTTCGGTGCTTGGATGCGAAGGTAACGGTTCATCGCACGATCGACAAGAGACGTCCGCATAAGTGGTTGACAGCCTCGACGACTTGCGACTAGAGGCCCGCCTCCCAATGGATCGTTGCCCGATCCTCTAATGGTAAGAGAGCGGACTCTGACTCCGTCAATCAAGGTTCGAATCCTTGTCGGGCATCCATCTTCGATTGCGGTATCAGGTAGCGATCGCGCCTAGATCCGGATGGCGCTTTTGACGCCCTTTCCTGATATCAGCGAGCATCCGAACCCTCGCCATTTCCTGAAGTGGCGGCATCCCGCGCTGGCCGGACAGCATGAAGCTGCGGCGCTTCCTTCGAGCTGGAAGCGTTCGGGATTGTTCGAATGTCCCTCGAGGAACCGACGGCTTGGCGCGGCGGCTCGGGCCGGCATTCCGGTCCGGTGACGTCATCTTGCCGCGGAGGCCGGGGGCGTCGAGCCCGCTAACCACCCACCATAGCTTCCGATACACGCGGCGAGGCCCAAATTGCACGCGATTAGGGCGGCTGCATACCGCCAGGAAATCGCGATCGGCCAGTCCCAGACAGAACTCGCCACGAGGGCCAGTAAATAGCCGCAGGCCACACCGAGAAACGAGCCCGCGATCGTGAGAATAAGGTTCTCGATGATGATCTGTCGCGCGACGTTATGGCGGAGCGCACCCATTGCCATCCGGATCGCGAATTCGCGCCGGCGAAGTTGGCAAGCGGCGATCGTCACGGCGCAATAGCAAATGACGCTGACGAGGATGACTATGGCCGTGATACTTGCAAGCAATCGCGCCACCATGTTCCGTTGACGTTCCTGATCACGGACGCTCGCCTCGGGATCGTCGAAGAGATAGGGCGAAAGCCGGGTCTGCGGCACACCGTGACGCTTTCGCAGAAGCGTGTCTGCGCTCGTTCGCGCGGCCGCCATGTCTTCGCCTTCCGGAAAGAAGAGCGTAAGCCAACTCACCGCTCGCCGCGGCTCCTCCTCCTGGCCAAAATATCGTTTGACGATCTGGAAGGGCAGGATCGCCGCGTCGACGAAACGACGCGCCGGACGTGTATCCGGATATCGCAACACGCCGATGATTTCGCAGCTCACGCCTGAAAGATGCAGCGTTCGACCCACGGTCGCGCCATCGCCGAGCTGATCTGCCGCGCCACTACCGAGCAGGCAGACGCGCGCATTCTCCTCCAGTTCGGTTTCGGTAAACCACCGGCCTGATGCAAGCGGCGTATCCAGTTCGGACCGATACTGACCGAGCACGCCATAGACCGGAATATTGGCGGCGCCGTTTTCGAAGCGGACTGCAGCTC
The DNA here is from genome assembly GCA_016937575.1 of Roseomonas aeriglobus. Taxonomy (NCBI): domain Bacteria; kingdom Pseudomonadati; phylum Pseudomonadota; class Alphaproteobacteria; order Acetobacterales; family Roseomonadaceae; genus Muricoccus; species Muricoccus aeriglobus. The sequence continues at coordinate 3,700,051 of JAFHKN010000002.1, forward strand.
GGCCCGTCGTCCAAGTCGCCGCTTCCGTCGCTCGCGGCATGGCTTGGCGAAGGAATGTCAGATCATCCAGACTCGGCGGGCCTACTCGTTCGTTCGTGATCTCGTTCGCACGAATCGTTAGCGTAAAGGCAGAGCGTCCGAAGCTCATCCGACGCAGGATGTCATCGAAGCCTCCGATGATCGCGGTGCAGAAGAAGACCGAGCTCACAGCACACATGACCGTGATCAATATCGTCCCACTCCGCCAGCGGGCGGAGCCGATGCCCCAAAGCGCCGACTGCAGCGTGATGTTCATTCATCCGCCTCGAGACGTCCCCGATGCATAGCGAGGCGACGCGACAACCGGCCCATGACAAGCGGGTCATGGGTGGAACACACGACCAAGGTTCCGCGGCTTGCGGATGCGGCCAGCGCGTCGATGACTGCGAGGCTGTTCGCCTCGTCTAGCGACGCCGTCGGCTCATCGCAGATGAGGATCGCTGGCTCCTTCAGAAGCGCACGCAGCAGTGCGATCCGCTGTCGCTCGCCACCCGACAGATTGTCGACCGGCCTGTCTGCGAAGCCATGCAGATGATACTCCGCGAGCTTCATGAAGGCCTTCTCCCGGGCTCGTTTGCCGGACCAGCCCATGTAGCGCAGCGGCAGCGTCAGATTGCCGATGACCGACATATTCGCCAGCAACCCTGCATCCTGGAAGAGAAAGCCGATCCGGTCCCGCCGTAGACGCGCGATGCGACGATCCAGCTTGCCGGGTGTCACGATTTCTTCGCCGATCCGCAGCGTACCGGCACTCGGCGCGTCGAGCAGACCGATCAGGTTGAGCAGGGTAGATTTCCCGCAGCCCGACGGCCCGATCACGCCGACGAACGAGCCTGCATGCAGATCGAAGTCGACACTATCCACCGCGGTCGTTTGGGTAGCGCCGGATCCGAACCGGCGACTGACGCCGCGCGCTTCGATAAGCGGGCTCATGTTTCTTTCGGAGGGACCCGGCGTGCCTCGCCCAGCACGACCGTCTCGCCGGGCCGCAGGCCGCTGATCGCGGCAAAGACATCCTCTCCCTGTTCACCTACCCGGATCAGCCGTCGAACGGGCTTTCCGCCCTCCAGCACGAAGATTCGCCGCAGCCCCTTCGAAAACAGAAAGCCGAATTCATATCCTTCCCCCATAGCGATCGCCAGTCGCCGTTCCTCGGCATCTTTCGCACTCTGCAGCGCCTTCGTCATCGAGGGCGTCATCAGCGGAATATAGTCAGGGGGGCGGAAATACAGTGCCTTCACCGGCACCTTCAGTACGTTGCGTGCATCGGCATTCACGAACTCGACATTGGCTGTCATACCGGGGCGAATGGTCGGGTTCGAACGCGTAAACGACAGCGAGATCGTATAGTAAATGAACCGACCCTCTTTGATCGGGCGGTTGCTGATGTAGGCGATGGTCGCAGGAAAAGTCTCGTTTGGAGCCGTATCGACGCTGAACCGTATGTTTTCCGCCTGCTGTGCCCGCGCAAGATCCTGTTCGGGGACCTTTACCTTGACCTGAAGCGCGTCGCCGCCGCCCGCCAGGTAGAACGCATCGGCGAGCGAGGGACCGACGATCTGACCCGGTACGATCGAAACATCCTCCACCGTGCAGGAACAGGGTGATCGAAGGATTTCCTGCTCAGCGACCCGGGTCCGCAGGCGGGATGTTCTCGACGTCAACGCCGCCAGCTTGCGCTCCGCACTGCGAACATTGAGTTGCTCGGACTCGAGATCCTTTGCTTCCGCAGCCAATCGCGCATTCGGAACGAACCCTTTTTCATGAAGCTGCTTGACGCCGGCAAAGGTCGCCGCAGCCTTCGCCTGCCGATTGTGGGCGATCTCAAGCGCAATGCGCGCCTGTTCGAGATCAATCGAAGCGTCGTTCGCAGCGTCGGATGGTTCACGCAGCGAAAGGCGCGCAAGCGGCTGTCCCTTTACGACGTGATCACCCAGTCGGGCGGAAACGGACACGACCTGCGCGTCGGCAAGAACCGGCACCATCATCTCGATGGGCTGGCGGACATCGCCGACGGCCTGGACGATGTCTCGTAAGTCGCCGCGCTGAACGTCGATCGTTTCATAGCGCTGCTGATCTTCACGGTCCGAACAGGACAGCAAGGTAAGAAGGATCAGCGGAAGCAACGGCCGGACGGGATTTCCAAACATCACGCCTCGTCTTTGTCCGTTCACCGTAGGATCTGATCGATAATCGTGGCGCCACCCACTCCATCTTGACGCAGCATGAGACCATGACGGATCGAGATGTAATATCGCAGATCCTGTATCGTGATGCTTTCCACCGCCGGTACTGATCTGACATCCCGGACCCTGACGGGACGGACCACCGGAACACCTTCGCAGCTTCGGTAAGCTGGCCAGTCCTTATGTCAGCGCAACCCAGGAGCTTCACCCGCATCTGGCCATTGATGGTCCGCGGCGATCCGTTGATGTTCGAGTATTCATCAAAAGGTATGGACGTGATCTGCCCGACGGGGGCGTGCCATATACCATCCGCCGCCGCACCGTACCGCCATCGGCGATAGATAAAGTCCCCGGGTACCCCATCCTGCAATGACAGTATGCCGAATAAAGATCGCGAATAGTCGCCCTTTTGACCGAGCATAGCGCTGCCCGGTCGGATGAAATACTCCGACTTGATACGGTAGTGGCGGAGGCGTTCTTCAGCTGTGTGGCAAATTTGCTCGATGATCCGTCCGAGAAGCGATAAATTACCGTCGCTCCGATGAAGGCTTTGGGGATGGCCCATTTTGCCACCGACTCCGAAGCATTGCACTGGCGGATTCGGGCAGACGACGATGCGGCCGTTGCTCCCCCTGCGGAAAGCGTAAAGGCAGTTGCTACGAGGGATAGTTTCAGCCGTATCAACGCATGTCGCCGGTTGTGCTGCGCTCGGTTGTCCAAATATGGTTGCAAGTTGGGGCAATCTCTTACGCGTTTAGTGGGCTATGCAGCAGCCACGAGCCTTACGATTGCCGGTGCGGCGCTTGAAGATAGGAGTATAACTTCCTTATGTTTTACCTTTTTTAGCCTGATCGTCGGGCGTCAATTATTTGAAATTGTCTGCTGAAAATATTACGCCGATTCTCTATTGATTATTTTGACGTAATGCAAATTAAATTTGTATCCAATTTTGCTCTTATGCAAATGTCATTAGTAGCATGCGATGAAGCCGATCACTCTGAAATATTAGAGCTAAATTCCTGATTAAAATGGTGCTTTGGGTACTGTTCGGCGTGTATGCCTTGTTCTCAAAGTCGGGAAGGACACCGTCCCCGACCGTAACGACGATCCGTCCCTTAGGCCGGGCGCGTCGATCTTTTTGTCGCGCCCGATCCCACGCCTGCGTCGAACACCGACACCGCCTGCTGGCGGAAGTTCCGATTGGCGATATGGGCGGGCCGGACTAAAGACGGCGCCATCGACGGCTTGAACGCGAAGCTGTCGCTTCGACCTGTCCTGGTTCGAACCGGATTGCAGTTCCGAGAGTCCGAAAAATTTTGCATTCGATGTGGCGGTCGACGTCACTTCGGTTGAGATCGGCGCCGGCTTGTGCGCAAAGTGCGGACGATGTCCGCTGACGATCCCCTGCGACTGACCGACCGGCAAATCGATTGCCTGCGCCTGGTCGGCCAGGGGCTGTCGTCGAAGGAGATCGCTGCCGAGCTCGGCATTTCCCACCACACCGTCGACCTGCATCTCAAGCGGGCGATCCGCACCCTTGGGGTCGCCACCCGGCGCGATGCGGCGCGCCGGTGGGATGCGATCGCGGCGCAGGAAGGGGGCGCCGGGTCGGTCGAGACGCGCGCGCTTGCACTGGAACCGGCGACCCTGCCCGAGGAGGCGGCGGAGGCGCCGGCTGCCGGGGATACCCAGCCATTGGATACCCAGCCGGCCGGGCTTGCCGAACCGGCCCCGATTGCAGCCATAATGACCCCAGCCGGACACGACCGCCGCCCCAGGCTGCGGCTCCCGTTCCTCCGGCAAGGGAGGCAGTATAATGATCTGGAACCTGCCGCCCGTCTGGGCTGGATCGCGGCGTTGTCGCTGGCGATGCTCCTGGCGGCGGCGAATTTCCTGAACGGGCTCCGGGCTCTTCACGACCTGGTCTTCTGACCTTTCCGAACAGTGCAAACCATCGACGCGGTCGCCAAGGGGTGGCCGCGAAGGAGATCCGTCATGCCTTCTCCCAAGACGATTGCGGCCGTCCGCATCGCCCGGTCGCTCCAGCCGGCCGAGCTCGCCGCCAACCAGGCCGCGCTCAAGGTCCTCGCCATGGGCACCGCCGTGCTGACCGCGCGCGCCGACGGCACCTTCCTTCCGCTCGAGGCGCAGCGCGCGGTCGACTATATCGGCGATGCGACCAGCAAGGTCTTCGCTGCGATGAAGGACATCAAGAGCGCGCATGGCGAACTGAAAGCCGCGGCGATCCGTCACGACGTGCTGGGCCAGGGCGACATCTTCGAGACGCCCGACGGCAAGGAAACCCACGGCGCCCTGCCGACGCTCGCCGCGGTCGCCTGATGACCGCATTGACAGTCGCTGCAGACAAAGGCTCGATCGTGCACGATGAACGTCCTCTTCTATCTGGCCCTGCTCGTCTCGTGTTCCCTCTACGCGGCGATACGGGGCGGGGTGCCGGAAAGGATCGGGGTGGCCGTGCTGCTCGGCGCGGTCGTCGCCTCGCAGCTGGTCCCGACCGCCGGGGCGCAGCGGTTCAAGGTGATCGAGACCGGCATCCTGGCGGTCGATGCCGCGATGCTGGCCTGCGTCCTGATCCTGTCGGTCTATGCGCAGCGATACTGGCCGATGTGGATGGCCGCTGTCCTGGTCAACACGGTCGTCACGCACCTCCTGATGTTGTCGCCGACGCTGCGGCCCTGGTCCTATTCGGTGGCGCTTGCCGCCTGGAGCTATCCCAATCCGATCATTCTGGCGGTGGGGGCCTGGCGGCACCGCGCACGGGTGCGGCGGTATGGCGAGGATCCGCCGTGGAACCGGGCGCTGTCGCCGGGAGGCTGACATGAACGCGGGGCGCCACCCCAATGTGTCGAGTGCGCAGGAAGCCCTCGGCACGATCGGCGAGATCGAGGAGATGCTGGCGAGCGCTCGGCAACGCCTGTTGCGATCCAGCTGTGCCCGCCACCCGGACCTGGCCGGCAAGCTCTATCGCCTGCGCCGCGCCCGCGACCAGATGTTCGGCGACGACGCCGATCTCTTCGGCGAACCCGCCTGGGACATATTGCTCGACCTGTACCAGGCCGAGCGCGAGGGGCGCATCCTGGCGGTGTCGAGCGTGTGCATCGGCGCCAATGCCGCGACCTCGACGGCGCTCCGACGCATGCGCGAGCTGGAGCAGCGCGGGCTGATCGAGCGGCGGCGCGACCCGCAGGACGGCCGCCGGTCGTTCGTGCGCGCCAGCGACAAGGCGATCGTGCTGCTCGACGCCTGGCTGGACCGCGCATCGGTCTTGCTCGACGCACGGTAGCGGGCGCAGAACGGGCGGCATGACCCCGACCGAGGCCGTGCTGACCCTGCTCGCCGCCCGCGCCGACGACGCGACGATCTGCCCCAGCGAAGCCGCCCGCGTGCTGGCGACGGCGAAGGGGCAGGCGGCGGATTGGCGGGCCGAGATGCCCGCGGTCCACGCCGCCGTCGATGCGCTGGTCGAGGGCGGCCGCGTCGCGCTGCGCTGGAAGGGGGCCGCGTCGCGGTTGCGCAGCGGGCCGTATCGGATCGGGCATCCGCACTGACGCGCACCCCGGCCGCAGCCGAAGTTGACGAAGTTGCCGCCAATGCGCGTTTTCTCGGACGATGCGCCGCCGGCGGGACGCCCGGGCGACACCGGCGCAACACCGGCGCGACACTGACGCGACACCGGTGCGAGACCGACGCGACACCCCTGCGCCAGCCCGGCGCCGGTCGGGCGACGATGCCGCGCCGGTGCCGCGCCCGTTCGTTCTCACCCGCGGGGCCCCGGCGCGCCGCCGGCGGTCGGGCGCTGCGGCGCAGGCGGACGCGCGAAGGGATCGGCCAGCCGCCGCGCATGCTCGGTGAGCACCGCGTCCCAGTGGCGGACGAAGGGCGTGCCGGCCAGCCGCGCGCGCAGGCGATGCGCACTCGACCGCGACATCCCCGCCGCCCGCGCGGCCTGCGACACGCAGCCGCTGTCGAGCAACGCGGTCAGAAAAAATCCGCTGCCGCGCCGGCGTCCAGCGGGCGCGTTCGGGGCGGGGTGGGGCGGGCGGTGGCGCTACGGGCGCGGGCGGTGTCTGGTCCATCGACCAGCGTAGATCAGACAAATTCCAACATTTGAAGGGGGCAAACCGCCCGTGCCCCGGCGCCGTTGCGAGCCCTGGGGTTTCGTGGGGGTGGGGGCTTGCGCCGGCAACCCCTCCGACCAGCGCCGGAGAGCGATATGAGGCGGGTCGTCGGCTCGCGTGGGTTCAGCCTTCGGACAATCGCATCGCGACGTCGCACCGCGCATAGGTCGCGCCGTAGCGCGCGCGGATCTCGGCATCATGGACGAAGCCGGCGCGCTCATAGAGGTGGATCGCCGCCGCGCAGGCGCTGTTGGTGAGCAGATAGAGCATGGTGAGATCGGGCAGCGCCCGGGCCCGCGCGATCAACGCGTCGAGCAGGACCGCCCCGGCGCCCGAGCCGCGGACGTCGGCGCGCACGCCCATCTTGGTCAGCTCATACGCACCCCCGCCGGTCGGCATCAGTGCACCCGCGCCAATGACGCCGTGATCCGGAATGCGCGACGAACAGGATGACCCCGCCCCGGTCGATGATCGCCTCGCGCGGGTGCGACAGCACATGCTCGTCATGCGGTTCGAGCGTGAACATGTCGGCGATCCACGCCGTGTTGATGTCGCGGAACGCGGGCGCGAGGGCGTCGGTATAGGGCAGGATGGTGAGCATGGGCGACGTCGTAGCGCGCTCGGCCTCGCCTGTCCCGCGCCGGCGTCAGCCCGCCGAAGCGCCGCCCGGCGCGGGGCCGATCAGGTCCCACAGATTGCCGTAGAGGTCCGCAAACACCGCGACGCGGCCATAGGGCTGGTCGACCGGCGGCCGGACCCACGTCACGCCCGCGGCGGTGAAACGGGCATGGTCGCGGTCGAAATCGTCGGTGGCAAGGAAGACGGCGACCCGCCCCTGTCTGATCCCCGACCCGCGCGCCTGCTCGGGCGTCGCGGCACGGGCAAGCAGGATGGTGGTTGCGTGCGGGCCGGCGCCGGGCGGGCGGATGACGACCCAGCGTTTGTCCTGCTCGGGCTGTGCGCTGTCTTCGACGAGGTTGAAGCCGAGCTTGCCGACGTAGAAGGCGAGGGCTTCATCATAGTCGCGGACGACCAGGTTGATGTGGGCGAGGTGGGGCACGGCGCCCACATTGACGTTGGACAAGGAATTGTCCATATAAAGTGCATGCACGCCGTCAGCTATTCCGAAGCCCGCGAGAATCTGAAGTCGATGATCGACAAGGTCGTCGCCGACCGCGCCCCCCTCGCCATCACCCGCCCAGCGCGGACAGGAGGGGGCAGTGCTGATTTCGGCGAGCGAATGGGCTTCGATTGAAGAGACGCTTTATCTGCTGCGCTCGCCAAAGAATGCAGAGCGATTGCTGGAGAGCATCCGCGAGCTTGAGGCGGGCGGCGGCGAGGAGCATGAGCTGATCCGCCGTGAACGTCCGGTTCTCGTCGCGATCCTGGGCCGAATATCTCGACATGCAGTCTGACGCGAAGCTGTTCGCGAAGATCAATGCGTTGATCGAAGAATGCCGCAGGCATCCGTTCAAGGGCACGGGCAAGCCCGAACCGCTCGGCGGCAACCTGTCAGGCTGGTGGTCGCGCCGGATCAGCCACGAGCATCGGTTGGTGTACCGGGTGGCTGGCAGCGGAGTCGAGCAGGTGCTGCAGGTGGCGCAGTGCCGGTATCATTATTGATTCGAGCCTAGCCACGCATCATTGATGGTTAAGCGAATATCTGTATGGGCCCGTCACGAGTTTGGAGTGACGACATGCTGGCAACCATAGGCTACGAGCGATCCACGCTTCCAGATTTTATCGCGACCTTGCGGTTGGCAGGTACAACCGTACTCGTCGACATTCGGGATCGTGCGCAGTCGCGCCGGCCAGGATTTTCCAAGACTAGCTTAAGCGAAGCCCTCTCGGAAGCAGGCATCTTGTATGTGCATCTTCGCCAGCTAGGTGATCCGGCAGAAGGACGGGCTGCCGCCCGCAGTGGCCAGAGGCAGTTGTTTCAGGAAATTTTTGGCGAGGTCATGAAGACGGACGCGCAGCCGATGCGCTAGACAAAATTGAACAGTTGACACAGTCCAAGTAGCGTATGTCTGATGTGTTTTGAGCGAGACCACCACGATTGTCATCGAAAGATCGTAGCGGAAGCTCTCGAAAATCGCCTTGGGATCAAAGCTAGGCACCTCGGCGTCAGTCTCGGAGCGGCTAATGGCGGCAGCAAACGACGAATGCTTCATTCTGATCAAGGCGCAGCCTCATCGCTCTAGCAAATATTTTGAGACTGTTTGTTGCGCCGGCGTGGGCCGGGATAGAAAATGGCGCAGACAGTATCCGGTGCCATTCCGAATTTTAGCTGAGGGGCAGAAATTTAAGCGATGGGATTGGATACAATATCAATTTACAAAATCCAAAGAAGATATCCGCCAAGAAAGTCAAAAGGTTATTCCCGAATCGCTCAAAGTTTCAGGTTCAGTGAAAAATACCGAGCGTGCAAGTTTTCTTCAGCCATTGATACGTGCATCGTTCGCAGATGCAGATGCCCATCGAGAGTCATTGACTCTGATCCGGCCCAGAAGCCTATTACTTGAAGCTCACCCAAAATCCTCATCCGAAATTGCAGATGAGGCAGTCAAACATGGAGAGTTGGCTAATCAGCTTTCCATGTTTGATGCGACAGCAAAGCCGCTTACTCCCTGCCCAATGCGCTTTGTTGCGAAGTGGCGCGATGAGGACGGAAAAGACCGTAAGCATGACTGCGACGATTGGGAAACCTCTGCCGCATTCATGCGGTTTGAGCGGGCCTATGGCCGGCAAGCAGCCATAGCCGCCCTCAAACGGAAGTACGAGGACGAATACATGGCTGCTGGCCTTGTTTTTAGGTTTTAGCACCCACAAAAGAAGAAACGCCGAGTTTGGCACGCAGAATCAATGGCTGCTTGTAGGCATGATCCGTCTCGATGAAACGACGCAAACCTCAATGATCTTTTAATTTTGAGGTAGGTAGAGGTTTGATCCTCGGGCGGCATAGGACTCTGCCATTCCCCTCATCCCCGCCTCAGCCTCTTCCGCCGCAACGAAGGTCTCGACCGGCGCATTCTGCTTCGCCGCGAAGTCGCGGACCTCTTGGGTAATCTTCATCGAACAGAACTTCGGCCCGCACATCGAGCAGAAGTGCGCGGTCTTGGCGCCTTCTGCGGGCAACGTCTGGTCGTGGTATTGCTCGGGCCGTCTCGGGATCGAGCGACAGGTTGAACTGGTCGCGCCAGCGGAATTCGAAGCGGGGCGCAGCTCAGCGCGTCGTCGCGCAGCTTGGCGGCGGGGTGGCCCTTTGCCAGGTCGGCGGCGTGGGCGGCGAGCTTGTAGGTCACCACGCCGACCTTCACGTCGTCGCGGTCGGGCAGGCCCAGATGCTCCTTGGGCGTGACGTAGCAGAGCATCGCGGTGCCGTACCAACCGATCATCGCGGCGCCGATGCCGCTGGTGATATGGTCGTAGCCCGGCGCGATGTCGGTGGTGAGCGGCCCGAGCGTGTAGAAGGGCGCCTCGCCGCACGCTTCCAGCTGCTTGTCCATATTCTCCTTGATCTTGTGCATCGGCACGTGGCCGGGGCCCTCGATCATCACCTGGACGTCCTGCTCCCAGGCGCGCTTGGTCAGCTCGCCCAGCGTGTAGAGCTCGGCGAACTGCGCCTCATCGTTGGCGTCGGCGATGCTGCCGGGGCGCAGGCCGTCACCGGAGCGAATAGGCGATGTCATACGCCTTCATGATCTCCGGTGATCTCGTCGAAGCGCTCGTAAAGGAAGCTCTCCTTGTGGTGCGCGAGGCCCCATTTCGCCATGATCGAGCCGCCGCGCGACACGATTCCGGTCACGCGCTTGGCGGTGAGCGGCACGTAGGGCAGGCGGACGCCGGCGTGGATGGTGAAATAATCGACGCCCTGTTCGGCCTGTTCGATCAGCGTGTCGCGGAATATCTCCCAGGTCAGTTCCTCGGCGATGCCGCCGACCTTTTCGAGCGCCTGATAGATGGGGACGGTGCCGATCGGCACCGGCGCGTTGCGGATGATCCATTCGCGCGTGTCGTGGATGTTGCGGCCGGCGACAGGTCCATGACCGTGTCCGCGCCCCAGCGGATCGCCCAGACGAGCTTGTCGACTTCGGTCGCGACGTTGCTGGCGACCGCGCTGTTGCCGATGTTGGCGTTGATCTTGACCAGGAAGTTGCGGCCGATCGCCATCGGCTCGGTTTCGGGGTGGTTGATGTTGTTGGGGATGATCGCGCGGCCGCGGGCGACCTCGTCGCGGACGAATTCGGGCGTGACGTAGTCGGGGATGGCGGCGCCGAAGCTGTTGCCGTCGCGGACGTAGTCGCGGAGCATCTCGCGGCCGAGGTTTCGCGGGTCGCGACATATTCCATCTCGGGCGTGATGATGCCGCGGCGGGCATAGTGCATCTGGCTGACGTTGGCCCGGCCTTGGCGCGCAAGGGGCGGCGGACGGTATTGGGGAATTGCGGCACACGCCCGAACGGTCGGGGCCGAGCTGGCCGTTGTCCTCGGGGCGGACCTCGCGGCCGTCATAGGCCTCGACATCGCCGCGGGCCATGATCCAGTCGCGGCGCAGTTGCGGGAGCCCTGCCATGATGTCGATGCGGGCATTCGGGTCGGAGTAGGGGCCCGAGGTGTCGTAGACGTTGAGCGGGGGCTCGCCGGACGAGGGCTCGAGGTCGATCGCGCGCATCGCGACGTTCAGCGGTCCGACGTGGATCTTGCGGCTGCCGCGGATCGGGCCGGTGGTCACCTTCAGTTCGGTGCGGGCGGGGACGTCTGCCATTGTCACTCTCCATCTTTCGGGAGAGGGGGCGGGGTCCGGTGGCGGGCGCCGCTTCCACTCCCTACGC